>JAUXSA010000023.1 GCA_030681615.1 Bacteroidota bacterium | reverse complement strand
GCAGCGGCAATATGTAATGGGCCCGTACTGGCCGCAACCAAAGCATGACACGAATTAATAAATGCAATAAACTGCTGTAACGATAATTTACCCGTAAGATCGGTGATGTTCTTATTCTTTAAAAATTCAGGCATTAATTTTCCTTCCTGCTCAGTTCCACTGATAAAAATTTTGTATTTATCAGTTGGTAAAAGCGCTACCAGTTTTTCAAAATTATCTATCCCCCACTCTCTTGCACTACCTTTACTTTTTGGATGAAGGATAATATTTATTTTAGCAGGATCGATCCATTTTTTAAATTCTTCGTTTAAGGCAGGAATCTTGGAAAAACCATAGTAATTTGAAATATCTTTTAATACAACTGAAGTGTTTATATCTAAAAAATCAAGTAATTTAAAATTTAATTGCGATTCGTGCTGGTCTGAATTTTTTCTTGAGAGCTTAATTAATTTGTTGCAATTTAACCAATGATAGAGTCTGTTAGTAGTGCCAACTCTTAAAGGAATTCCCGCTTTTTTTACCAGTTGTGCAATTCCCTTTTTTGGAAACACGTGCACAAAAACATCGGCCGAGAATTCTTTCAAATAGGCAATTTGTTCCGGTGCCGGCAATTTTTCTATCTCATCATAATTAATAAATCCGTCAACGTGTTCGCTAAGCGCGATAACATCCTTCGTATAACCACGTCCTAAAAAAAATAATTTACAGCCCGGAAAATTTTTCTTTATAAAGCCTGCCATTGGCAATGTTAATACAACATCACCTATACTATCCGTCCTGCTTAGAACGATCTTAAAATTATCTGGAAGTTTTTTGATGATAAAGATCTTTAAGTTTTTTATATTTTAAATACGTAGCATAGGCCGAAATTCTTGAGATCAGATATCCTGCCTTTCCATCTAAAAATCCTAGCTTTAAAAAATAGTGATCTATAAATTTTGCAACAGGATTTACAATTAATTTAAACAGGGGCGCTTTTTTTCCATTCTCAAAATAAGCTTTTGCCGAAATACTTGTAAAATATTCTACCTGTTTGTAATGATCGCTCACCGAATAATAACTGTAATGTAAAATATCTCCTTTTAAATGCCCTGCATTTTTATCGCCTGCAAATAATTCATATTTATCATGTGGATTGATGCCCGTCCATTGACCTTTTGTTCTATCCCACAAACGCAGTTTTGCATCCGGGTACCACCCACAATGTTTTACCCAATGTCCGCAGTAATTGGTTAGACGGTTCATATAATAACCTTCTTTTACAAAATTCTTTTTTATTTCAAGAATAGAGTTTTTTAAAGTCTCATCAAGGGCCTCATCCGCATCAAGCGAAAGCACGTGATCATTTGAAGCATAAGTAATAGCGCGGTTCTTTTGCTGAATGTGGCCATCAAAAGCATGTTGAAAGAATTTTACTCCATGCTTTTCGCATATAGCCTGGGTTTTGTCCTTACTGAACGAATCTAAGACCACAATTTCGTCAGCCACTTCTTTAACAGAAAGTAAACAACGCTCAATGTTCTTTTCCTCATTAAAAGTAATTATAACAACCGACAACTTTATCACAGCCTAAAAATACCAATTTTTAAAGAATTATCGGAAATATAGGCTGGAATGGCGAAACTATGATGGGTAAAGAAGCGTTTACCGGTACCGATTATTATATTATAACTGCTACAGCAAGGATAATAGAACCTACGACCAAAAAGGGAACTTAAGTTTATATAGGCAAATTAAATTTTTAAAATTATATCTCTTATTGATTAGGACTAAATGCTATTTTTGTAATAGTGCTTAGCAAAGTCCAAAAAATAATCAGCCAGAACCTTGTACTAACCGTTGCGGTAATTGTAACCATAATTGTTTATTCTAAATTTTTGTTTTTCGGGCACATTAGTTGGGATGATCCCGAAATGGTGTTTAAGAACAAATTCGTAAAAGGCTTTGATCTAAAAGCATTATTCAGCGATCACTTTGTAGGTAATTATATTCCCATTACCATGCTTGTGCATGCAATTGGCTGGTTACTTTTTGAAAACAACGATGGTGGACATCACCTCATTAATCTTTTATTTCATTTAGTAAATGGCATTTTAGTTTACCAATTAGGCAAACGTTTTTTTAAGAACGATCTTATTGCCAATCTTGGTGCCGTTATCTTTTTGTTGCATCCCATGCAGGTAGAATCTGTTGGGTGGATAGCTGAATTAAAGAACGTGCTCTCAACCACTTTTTATTTGGCTGGACTTTTATGTTATCTGAATTTTACAGAAGATTCAAAAATAAAAGATTATGTTTTTTGTCTTTTGTTTTTTGTGTTGGGCAGTTTAAGTAAATCGTCAGTGGTTGTTTTTCCCTTAGCATTAATTTGTATTGATATTTTAATTCAAAAAAAGATCTCTTTAAAATTTATTATAAATAAAATTCCATTTATTCTATTAGCTGTTTTATTTGGGATCATTAATATTAAAACCCAAACGGCCGACCAGTTCATTAATCATTCACACGAATTTCCGTTTTATCAACGCATTGGTTTTGCCGGTTTTGCTTTATTAAAGTATTTGCTCCTGTTCTTAGTTCCTATTAATTTAAGTGTTATTTATCCTTATCCTGAAATTTCGAACTCAGTTTTTGTAGTTGGTTTTTCAGGACTATTAATTATTGCAGCATTGATCTTTCTTTTCATCAAACAAAAAAAATATGCAACACTAGCTATCCTGTTGTTTATTCTAGCTAATTTAATTTTAGTATTGCAATTCTTACCTTTTGGCGAGGTGCTTTATGCCGACCGTTATATGTATGTGCCTTTAATTGGCTTTGCATGGTTGATAGGATTGCTTATTTCAAAATTAAAAATTCAGCCCACTATTATTTCCCTTATTTTTATTGTTCTCTTCTCTGTTTTTTCTTTTGCCCGCGTAAACGACTGGAAAAGTGCTTTGAATTTGTATGAGGACATCAACAAAAAATATCCAAACCAATTTATTGTTTTAAATAGTGCGGGCGTAGAAAGTATGGTAATGAATGAAGATAACAAAGCGTTGGACTATTTAAACAAAGCCGTTTCTGTTGCACCAAGAAATTACAAAGGATTTTATAACCGTGGTTTATTGTATTTAAAAAATAATAAACCAGAAGACGCCATTAAAAGTTTTAACCAGGTAATAGAGTTATATGAATATTCAAAAGCCTATGTTGGACGCGCAAATGCTTATTATGCGCTGGGCGATTTTCCAAAAGCTATAAACGATGCCAACTATGTTTTAAAAACAGAGCCAAATAACACAAGAGCACATTTTGTTTTGGGTAATTGTTATAATGATCTTAACCGCTTGGATGACGCGCTGAATGAATATAACAAGTGTATTGAACTGGAAAATGCAGAAGCTGAATTTTATTTTAAACGTGCTATTGTGTACGGCAAAAAACAGGATTTCAAAACCTGCATTACAGAAATTGATATGTGCCTGCAATTAAATCCAAATTATTTTGAAGCTTATTACTGGCGTGGTGTTGCCAAAGTAAATTTAAAACAAGGTGCCTGCGAGGATTTTAAGATCGCAGCGCAAAAAAATTATCAACCCGCTATAGACGCGTTTAATAAATATTGCAGATGAAAGTAACCATTTTACAAACTCAATTATTTTGGGAAGATAGGGAAAAGAACCTGGCGCATTTTGATGCATTGATAAATAAAATTAATGAACCAACAGATCTTATTATATTACCCGAAATGTTTACCACAGGTTTTAGCATGGATCCGGCAAAGGTTGCAGAACAACATAAAACTGTTACTTATAACTGGTTATTAAAAAAAGCCAAAGAAAAAAATGCCATCATCACCGGATCTGTTGCTATAAAAGAAGGCGATAATTATTTTAACCGTTTGCATTGGGCAGAACCAAACGGCAACTCTTCTTTTTACGATAAGCGCCATTTATTTCGCATGGCAAGCGAAGATGAAAAATATACTGCGGGAAAAGAAAAACTCATTAAACAAATTGGCGACTGGAAAATTATGCCTTTAGTATGTTACGATCTTCGTTTCCCTGTGTGGAGCAGAAACTTTAAAGATCAAAAACCACAATACGATGTTTTAGTATATGTTGCCAATTGGCCCGAAGTTCGCGTTTATCCCTGGAAACAATTACTAATCGCACGCGCTATCGAAAATCAATGTTATGTTATTGGCTTGAACCGAGTTGGAAAAGACGGTAACGATTATAATTATTCGGGCGAAAGTTTAATTATTAATCCTCGCGGTGAGATCATCAATCAACCCAAAGCAAACGAAGAGAGCATTGAAACCATCACTTTAGATAAAAATTATTTAGAAGATTTCAGAAAATTATTTCCAGTAGGTTTAGATGCCGATGATTTTGAATTAAAATGATGCTTAAAATACAAACAATGAAAATAAAAGTAATACTTATTATATTAGTTTGCTTTTTGTGTAATTCTCTTGCACTGGCGCAATTTAACAGTAAACTCGCCGATAGCCTAACATTAAAACTTAAAACATTAGGCCAGGATACCAATAGAATCAAATGCCTGAACGAGCTGGCTTTTACCATTAAATATTCGAACCCCGAACTAGCTGAAAAATATTGCAATGAAGTTCTTCCATTAGCGGAAAAATTAAAATTTTACAGAGGCCTGGCTTTTGCCAACAAAACAAAAGGAATTCTTTTTGATGATAAAGGCAATTATCCTGAATCGATAAATTCTTACATGCGGTCCCTGGCTTTTTCCCAAAAAATAAATGATAAAATGGCCACCGCCAGAACAGAAGCGAATATTGGTATAGTATTGAGAAAACTTAAAAAAAACAGGGAAGCAATAAATTATTTTAAAAGATCGTATCTGTTTTTCGTAAATAAAAATGCGACTTATGAAATGGTGGTCCAGATGAATATCGGTATTTGCTATATGAATTTAAAAAACGCAGATAGCGCGGTTCTTTACACTAAGAACGCATATAATATAATGATCGCAAACGACTTAAATGACCCTAAAGTTTATGGAAATCTTGGAATTGCCTATTCTATGAAAAAAGACTACAAACAGGCTGAAGTACTGATAAAAAAATGTCTTGAAATGGAAAGAAGTGATAGTAAGAACTCCAAATCTATTGCGGTTTGGTGCGAGAATTTAGCGCAAATGTATATTCACTTAAATAAGCGGGATGAAGCAATAAAGTTACTACAGGAAGCAATATCATTATTTGGTGACAACAAGTATATATACGAAGCAACATTTACTTACAACCTTATTGTAGAAACATTAGAAAAGAATAACGATCCTAAAAACGCATTAAAATATTATAAAATACTATCTCAAATAAAAGACTCAATCTATAACTCAGAAAATTCGAAACAAATAAACGAGGTGAAAGAAAAATACGAAACAGAGAAAAAGGAAACCGAGATAAAACTTCTAACTGCTGATAAAGCAACTCAAGACGAAACGCTTAAAAAAAACAGGATCATCATTTATTCAGGGGCCGCTCTTACCGTTTTGATATTTCTATTTGCCGTTTTAATTTATAGAAGCAATCGGCAAAAACAAAAGATCAATAATGAACTAGTATCAAAGAACATACTTATAGAAAATCAGAAAAAAGAAGTAGAAGATCAAAAAGAAATTGTTGAAGAAAAGCAAAAAGAAATTTTAGATAGTATTAGTTACGCCAAACGACTTCAACAAGCCATTTTACCACCTGATAACTTTATAACCCAATTTCTTCCAGCTTCATTTATCTATTATCAGCCTAAAGACATTGTTGCAGGAGATTTTTACTGGATGGAAGTTACTGACGATAAAATTTTAATTGCTGCCGCAGATTGTACCGGGCATGGGGTACCTGGAGCCATGGTTTCGGTTGTCTGCAGCAATGCCTTAAATCGTACAGTTAAAGAATTGAAGATAGCCGAACCGGCAAAAATATTGGATAAGGTGCGTGAGCTTGTTATCGAAACGTTTGAAAGAAGCGAAAGCGATGTAAAAGATGGCATGGATATCTCTTTGATCTCAATAAATAAAAGGACTTCTCCCGATAAAAAAACAATTGTACAATGGGCAGGTGCAAATAATCCGCTATGGTATCATACTCTTTCTGAAATGAAAGAAATAAAAGCAAACAAACAGCCCATAGGAAAAACAGACCATCCAATTCCCTTTACAACGCACACGCTCGAACTTAATACCGGCGATAATATCTTCTTATTTACTGATGGATACGCCGACCAGTTTGGCGGTCCAAAAGGAAAGAAATTCAAATACAAGCAGCTAAGCGACCTTTTATCAGCAAACGTAAACAAATCTTCCAGCCAACAAAAGGAAATTTTAAGATCTGAATTTCTAAACTGGAAAGGCAATCTTGAACAAGTAGATGATGTGTGTATAATTGGCATCAAATTATAGGTGGTCTTTTATATATTTCCATGTAATTTGAACTTGCCAATCCACATAACCCCCTTCTCCAAGGCGGAAGAGCTTCATTTGCCAAAGCCCCCTAAAATCTTATCTTTGTAGCCTGTTTATTAAGCAAAAAAGTACTTTAAATAAAATGGAATATAATTTTACCGAGATAGAAAAAAAGTGGCAAGCGTATTGGGCTAAAGAAAAACCTTTTAAAGCTTCAGACGATTCTACAAAACCAAAATATTATGTATTGGATATGTTCCCCTATCCTTCAGGTGCGGGTTTACATGTTGGCCATCCTCTTGGTTATATTGCTTCCGATATTATGGCGCGTTACAAACGCCACAAAGGTTTTAATGTTTTGCATCCAATGGGTTATGATAGTTTTGGTTTACCCGCAGAACAATATGCAATTCAAACCGGACAACATCCAAAAATTACTACCGAACAAAATATTAAACGTTACCGCGAACAAATGGATAAGATCGGTTTTAGTTTCGACTGGGACCGTGAAGTAAGAACATCTGACCCCGAGTATTATAAATGGACACAATGGATCTTTATTCAAATATTTAATTCATGGTACAATAATAATTCAAATAAGGCAGAAGATATTTCTACTTTAATAAAAGAATTTGAAGCAAACGGTAACTCAAAAATAAATGCTGTTTGCGACGACGATACAAAACAATTTTCTGCTGCAGACTGGAAAGGTTTTTCTGAAAAAGAAAAGTCAGATCTGTTAATGCATTACCGCATTGCCTATTTGGGTGAAGCGTACGTTAACTGGTGTCCTGCATTAGGAACTGTGTTAGCGAACGATGAAGTAAAAGATGGCGTGAGCGAACGCGGTGGACATCCCGTTGAACGCAAGCTCATGAAACAATGGAGTATGCGCATCACTGCTTATGCACAGCGTTTATTAGAAAGTTTGGATACTTTAGACTGGACAGAAAGTTTAAAAGAATCGCAAAGATATTGGATAGGAAAAAGTGAAGGAACCTCATTGAAATTCAAGATACAGGATGCAGGACTCAAGACTAACGACTCAAGACTAACGACTGATCAAATCGAAGTTTTTACTACAAGGCCTGATACAATATTTGGTGTTTCGTTTGTGACATTGGCACCCGAGCATGATCTTGTTCCCTCATTAACAACAGCAGAAAATAAAACCGCAGTTGAAGATTACGTTACAAAATCAAAAAATCGTAGCGAGCGCGAAAGACAAGCAGATGTTACGAAAATATCAGGAGTGTTTACAGGTTCTTATGTAGAACATCCTTTTACAGGAAAACAAATTCCAATTTGGGTGGGCGATTATGTTTTAGCGGGTTATGGTACAGGCGCTGTAATGGCGGTACCTGCTCATGACGAGCGTGATCATAAGTTTGCAAAACATTTTGGTTTGGAATTGCCACAGGTTATTGAACCAAACAAAGAACACGACTTTGATAAAGAAGCATGGGGCGAAAAAGAAGGAAAATTAATTAACTCTGATTTTTTAAATGGATTGGATGTAAAAGCCGCCATTAAAAAAGCAATTGAAGAAATTGAAAATAAAAAAATAGGTAAAGGAAAAATAAATTTCCGCTTACGTGATGCTGTTTTTGGAAGACAACGTTATTGGGGTGAACCAATTCCTATTTATTACAAAAATGATATTCCTTACGCTTTAAATGAATCTGAATTGCCTTTAGTTTTACCGGAAGTAGATAAATATTTACCAACGGAAGATGGCGAGCCGCCATTAGCACGTGCTAAAGATTGGAAATACAAACCTTCTGCAAACGAAACGTATGAATACGAATTAAGTACCATGCCGGGCTGGGCAGGCAGCTCATGGTATTTTTTACGTTACATGGATGCCCATAACAGTAAAGAGTTTGCTTCAAAAAAATTAACAGACTACTGGAAACAAGTTGACCTTTATATTGGCGGCAGCGAACATGCTACAGGACATTTACTATACGTGCGCTTCTGGACAAAATTTTTAAAAGACCTTGGCCATATTAATATTGATGAGCCTGCTCAGAAATTAATTAACCAGGGGATGATACAGGGAAGAAGTAATTTTGTTTATAGACTTTTAGCAGACATAATTACAAAAGATGGTAAAAGTCTTCATGAAGAAATATATATTTCAAAAACTATACATGATTTATTAAGCTCAAAAGAAGGCGAGACTTCATTAAAACTAATACAAATTCTAGAATCTAAAATAAAAGATAGATATCCAGAAATAGAATTACATAATATAAGAATATCAAGAGGTTCTTATCAACTTCATGTTGATGTCAATATTGTCATTAATGATATTTTAAATCAAGAAAAATTTAGAAATTGGCGAGATGAATATAAGAATGCGATTTTTATAACTGAGGAAAATGGAGATTATATTTGCGGTGTTGAGATCGAAAAAATGTCTAAGTCAAAATACAATGTTGTTTCTCCGGATGACATTGGTGAAAAATTTGGCGCTGATACCTTACGCTTATACGAAATGTTCTTAGGTCCGCTAGAGCAAAGCAAACCATGGAATACAAATGGTATTACAGGTGTTGCAGGTTTCTTAAAAAAGTTATGGCGTTTGTTCTTTTTGTCCCCCTCTGGAGGGGGTGTCGCTGGAGCGACGGGGGAGGGCGTTTTCAATGTGAGTGATGAAGCCCCAACAAAAGCAGAATTAAAAACTTTGCACAAGACCATCAAAAAAATTACAGAAGATATTGAGCGTTTTTCTTTTAATACTTCTGTAAGTAATTTCATGATCTGCGTTAATGAATTAACAGATGCCAAATGCAATAAACGCGCTATTTTAGAACCTTTGGTAATTTGTTTGTCGCCTTACGCGCCACATATTACAGAAGAGCTTTGGGAAAAATTGGGCCATAGCGGAAGTATTGCCCTTGCTACTTTCCCGATGCATAATGAAGAATATTTAATTGACGATAGTTTCATTTATCCTATTTCATTTAACGGTAAAATGCGTTTAAATATTGAGCTTCCTGCTACATTAACTTCTGCTGAGATCGAGAAAGAAGTGATGAGCCGTGAAGAAGTGCAAAAATATTTAGAAGGCAAAACACCCAAGAAAATTATTGTTGTGCCTAAAAAGATCGTGAATATTGTGATATAACCCTATACACTTTAAGCCACAGATTTAACAGATAACGCGGATTTTTATTTAAAAATTAATCTGTGGGAATCTGCGAAATCTGTGGCTTTTTCTTTAGGCATGTAGTTTGCGTGATCATATATAAAAAAGGATCATGGAAAAATTGAATTTATCAGATAGAAGCGTAAATGTTGGCGACTTAGAGCGCAACCAGTCATTAATTTCGGGCACTTTATTTGTAATTGCGGGAATGACAAGTATCAGACGCAAGCCGGTTTCGTCTCTTTTAAAATCGTTAATAGGTGGTTATCTTATATATAGAAGTATTAGCGGGCATTGCCATATAAACCAAATGTTGGAAAGAGATACGCGCGAATAGTAGTTTATGTTTCCCTTAATGAGACAAAAGTCTACACTTATTAAATAAAATATTATTAAAAAAACTGGCATTATTTTTTCATAGGAATAATAACAGATACTTCAAAAAAGGGGTGCTTTTCAGAAGCTGAGATGAATACCCATTGAACCTGAAGCGGGTAATACCGACGCAGGGATTTTTGAAGATCAAAAAAGAGAAGCCTCCTTAACCGGGGGCTTTTTTTTGTGGAATTTATTTAAAAAATGTTATTCTAAAATAAACCACGCTGTTTTTGTTTAACTTGTATTAAAATTAAAAACATGAAGTTCAAATTAGTTATACTTTTTGTCACACTACTATTTTTTGTTTCGTTCAAACAAAGAACCGAAAAAGAAAAGATCTTGTGGAGTGAAGATCGTCCGCTGACCTGGAATGATTTTAAAGGTAAACCCGAAAAACGTTTCGCTGCTGCTTCTACAAGTTATGATATTTTGAAAGAAGTA
The DNA here is from genome assembly GCA_030681615.1 of Bacteroidota bacterium. Taxonomy (GTDB): domain Bacteria; phylum Bacteroidota; class Bacteroidia; order B-17B0; family Aurantibacillaceae; genus Aurantibacillus. Next base: position 26,221 of record JAUXSA010000023.1, on the reverse strand, counting down.
AATAAAAATTCGGTTGAAATTAAAGCGGTATTTTTTACCCAAAGCTCCTGGAAAAAAACGAGCTGGATAAACGACCAGGTGTTAGCGCATGAGCAAAAACATTTTGATATTGTAGAATTATATGCACGTAAACTCCGCAAACAAATTAAAGAAACTAAGTTTACTTCATACGAAGACCTTAAATCAAAAATGGAACCCTTGTACGATGTGAATGATAAAGCCATGGATAAATACCAGGATCTTTATGATGAAGAAACAGATGGCTCTATGAACGGTGATAAACAGCGTGAGTGGCAGACTAAGATCACCAAAGAAATAAAAGCATTAGATGCTTATAAAGAAACTACTTTACAAATTTCTTTTACAAAATAATTCAAGAACATTCATTTTGCTAAACGGAAAATCCTCCTCCGTCGGTTTTCCGAACTCCATTTTGCTTCGCAAAACCTCCAAAGGAGGACAGCGAATGCAAAAAAATAATGCGGTCCAAACCTGAACCGCATTATCGTATATTTGAGGACACCTAAAAACTCCTAGTCAACATTGTCATGCAAGAAAGAATTGTTTGGACGAATTTCGATCTTCTTGTCATCACCTTCGCTTAAAGTAAATCTCGACACATTTGATTCAGTGCTGTGCGTTTTGTTTTCAAGACTTATATTCTTACGTTCAAAAGCCGTTTGTTTTTCTAAGGCAGCTAAACCTTCAGGGCTTTTCATTTTAAGCGTAATTTCTTTTAGTTTGCGGATACGGTCCTGAGCTAATTTAATTTGCTCTTCCCTACTGATAGTATCTTGTTCTGTAGTCGACTCTTCGATCTCATTTGAAACAATATGCGTTTCTTCAGCGTTAACATCGTTAAAAGTAAACTCAGTAATTGTAGAAGTTACTTCGCTTGTAACGGTTTTTGTTTCTTCAGTAATAGAAGTCACCGTAAAATCTTCGCCTGTAGTTTCGTCAGTTGAAGTAATGATGTTTATTTCTTTCTGAGTTTCTGTTTCTTCTTTAATAAATACAAAAGGTTCTGCCTTTTGGATCTCATCAATGATAGTGATCTGTTTTACTTCAGTAACAGGCGTTTCAATTTTCTCTTCTAAATTTACAACCTTACGATCTTTAAAGCTCATTGGTTCAAAACCTGTAGTTTGTTTTGATTTAAATCCTGTAGCAATAATTGTTACACTTACATTATCCCCTAACGAAGCATCCGTACCGTAACCTGTAATTAATTCAGCCGTTCCACCGGCAGCTTCCTGGATAAAATCGGTGATCTCACCAAACTCATCCATATCAATATCATCAGTACCACTCATGATATTTAATAATACGTGACGAGCGCCGCTGATATCATTATCATTTAATAAAGGAGAATTCAATGCCTGTTCAACTGCTTTAATCGCACGTTTTTCGCCACTTGCAATTGCAGAACCCATGATAGCAACACCAGAATCTTTCATAACGGTTTTTACATCGTTAAAATCAACATTGATGTGCATGTGTAAACTAATAATTTCTGCAATACTTTTTGCTGCACCTGTTAATACATCATCAGCATGTTCAAAAGCTTCGCTCATTTTTAAGTTACCGTAGATCTCGCGTAATTTATCGTTACCTATAACTAATAAAGTATCTACATACTTTTTCATTTCTTCTAAACCTGCTTCGGCTTGTGCGCGACGTTTTTTTCCTTCGAAGGTGAAAGGAATAGTAACTATACCAACGGTAAGAATTCCTAATTCTCTTGCAACGCTTGCAATTACAGGAGCTGCACCAGTACCAGTACCACCACCTAAACCGGCAGTAATAAATACCATTTGCGTATTAGCACCTAAATATTTTTTTATTTCTTCTATCGATTCTAAAGCGGCATCGCGGCCAACATCAGGAATAGAGCCTGCGCCCAAACCTTTAGTAGACATTTCGCCCAATTGAATTTTAAAAGGAACAGGGCTTTTATCTAAGGCTTGTTTATCTGTATTACAAACGATGAAATCTACCCCCTTAATTCCTAAACGGAACATATGGTTTACAGCATTGCTTCCGCCGCCGCCAACACCGATCACTTTAATGATAGAGCTGTCTTCTTGTGGTAATTCAAATTGCATCATGGTTATTTTTTTAAGGGTTATTAATTTATAAGTCGTTAGTCAATAGTTGTTAGTCTTTAGTCCTGTTTGTCTTGTCTCTTGCTTCCTGTATCTTTTTTATTCTATATCATCGCTCATCCAATCTCTTGTTCTGCCAATAAGATCGGTAAAGTAACTTCCAATTTTTTTCTTCGAGTGACCGGCAATTTTTTTCGCGTCTTTTTTCTTTGATTCTTCGTTTGTCAATTCAACTTCAACCTTCACAGAGTTGTTTCCTTTTTTAGAATCACGTTCGTATTTTTCAATACCTTTCATTACTAAACCAACACCGGTTGCATATAACGGATTTTTTAATTCATCATCATTACCTGCTAAATGCTCGTTTGGAGTACCAATACGGCAATCCATACCGGTAGTTAACATTACTAATTGTGGTAAATGTTTTAATAAAGCACCACCGCCTGTTACTACAATTCCTGCAGCTAATTTGCGTTCAAAACCAGAACTTTTTATTTCGAACAGAACAAATTCTAAAATTTCTTCCATACGCGCCTGAATAATTTGCGCTAAAAATTTCACAGAAATTTCTTTGTGCGGACGGCCACGTAAACCCGGGATAGAAATAATCTCGTTCTCTTGATTCTCCTGCGATAAAGCAGAACCAAAACGCATTTTTAATTGCTCAGCTTGCGCTTTAATTATTCCACAACCTTCTTTAATATCTTCAGTTACAATATTTCCACCAAAAGGAATTACAGCAGTGTGACGAATAATGCCATCATAAAAAATAGCAACGTCAGTTGTACCACCACCAATATCTACCAATACAACACCGGCTTCTTTTTCTTCGTCGCTTAACACAGCATCAGCACTTGCTAACGGCTCTAAGTGAAGATCAACAGTTTCTAAACCAGCACGCGTAACACATTTAAAAATATTTTTTACTGCAGAAATTTGTCCTGTAATAATGTGGAAATTTCCTTCCAAACGAATTCCTGAATGACCGATAGGATTTTTAATTCCCGATTCGTTATCAATGATATATTCCTGTGGAATAACATGAATGATCTCTTCACCCGGACTCATCACCAAACGGTGCATATTATCAATTAAATTATCAATATCCTTTTGGTTGATCTCATCTTCTAAACTCTGACGAATGATCATACCACGGTGTTGCATACTTTTAATGTGCTGACCTGCAATACCAACAATTACTTCACCAATGTCTACGTTTGCTTTATCTGCAGCCATAGAAACAGCAGCCTTAATAGAGCCAACCGTTTGTTCGATATTCACCACCACACCACGGTTTACACCAAGTGATTCTGATTTACCGATACCAAGAATTTCAATTTTACCAAATTCATTCTTACGGCCAACAATAGCAGCAATTTTAGTTGTTCCAATATCTACTCCAACTACCAGTTCGGAAGCTAAATTAGGGTTGCCTTGATTTGTTGTTTTTTCCATAAGTTTTATTTTTTAGTACAAACTACTAAGTTTTTATATTTTAAATTGATGTTCGTATATTTTGTCCAGCTATCGGCTTTATTCATGCCTTCTGTGTAAAATAATTTCAGTTTATTAAATTTTTCGGCAACATCTGTTGCTGTGCCAAAAACAATTTTTTGATTGCCAATTGCGGGGAAGAGCTCTATTTCTTTTTCTTCGTTAACGTAGATCTGGTGAATTAAATTCGCTAACACAGAATCGCGGTTAATGAAGTTTGCTACTTCATAAATATCATCCAATAAGCTTACTTCGCTATACATTTTACTTTCCTTTATCTGGTTAACCGAATATTGGTAACGTCTTGAGTACGGTTCGTAAATAAATCCACTTGCTACAATTACACGTGCTGAATAATTATCGTTCAACGGCATTAGTTTTGTCTGCGAATCGATGTAAAAACTTTCTCCATCACGGTTAATGATCCGTAAAACAGGCGTGCGCTGTGTGATATCAATTTTAATTTCTCCATTAATATCTGCTGCAACTTCCGCATTTTCGATAGCCGGGTGTGAGTTCAAGCTTTTTTCAAGTTCAGGGATATTAATGTTCTTGTATTGATTTAAAAGAATTGAATCTTTTCGCTCACTAAAGAATTTCGTAATATCCTTTTCGCTCAAAAATAAATTCTCATCGTTGTTATGAATAGAGATATTCAAGGTTTTTGCAACAATGTTCCTTTCACTTTTTGAAACGAAAGCCCATGAGCTTGTTAAGCCTGCAATGGCAATAATCCAAAGAACGGTAATTAAAATTTTTTTATAGTTCAGTTTTTTCAAACTTTTGTATTTAATATTTTTTCAAGCGGTTCAATAAGCGAATCCACATCTCCTGCTCCCATCGTTATCAGCACTTCGGGAGATGTTTCTTTCATTTTATCCAGCACTTGTTGTTTGGTCATCAGTTTTTTGTCTTTCAATTTCATTTTACTCAGTAACCAGGTAGAAGTAACTCCTTCGATCGGTTTTTCGCGGGCCGGGTAGATCTCCAGTAAGATACATTCATCCAAAAGATCCAAACTTGCAGCAAAATCATCAATAAAATCACGCGTGCGACTAAACAAATGCGGTTGAAAAATACCTGTTATTTTTTTTTCAGGGTATAATTTCCTAACCGAACCAATAGTAGCCTTCAATTCTTCCGGATGATGAGCATAATCATCAATATATACTACTTTTTCGGTTTTTACCCTGTAATCAAAACGGCGTTTAACACCACTAAAAGAACGTAAAGCATTTTTTATAACATCACCTTTTATCCCTATTTGCTGCGCTATTGCAACTGCTGCAATTGAATTCTCAATGTTGTGTAAGCCCGGTAAACCAAGCGTAACGCCATGTATAGCCTCAACAGGACTTTTAATGTTATAAGAAAATTGTGCGTTGGCCATAACAATGGATTCGGCACAATATTCCGTATCTAAATTTAATGAGTAGATCAGGCGTTTATTACTCAGCGTCAAATCGTTATCAACATTTTTTTTAACAATCAGCATCCCGTCACTTTTCACCTGTTTGGCGAATAAAGCGTAACCCTCTTTAACATGTTCGGCGTTGCCGTAAATGTCTAAGTGATCGGCATCAACACTCGTAATAACAGCTATTTGAGGATGCAGGGTTAAAAAAGAGCGGTCGTATTCATCTGCCTCCACTACAACATAAGCGTCTTTGTCGTTAACATCCCCAAGCAGTAAATTGGTGTTATAATTTTTAGAAATGCCTCCCATAAACGAAAAACAATTGATCCCTGCACTTTTTAAAAGGTGAGTAACAAGTGTTGTAGTGGTTGTTTTACCATGCGTTCCGGCAATAGCTATTGTTTTAAATTGTTTAGTGATCTCACCCAAAACAACCGAGCGTTTTAAAATGGTATAATTATTCTCTAAAAGATAAACATATTCGGCATGCTCTTTTGGAACTGCTGGCGTGTAAACAATTAAAACTTCGTCTTTAGAATAAGAAGATAAAATTGTTTTAAGCGCTTCAACATTATCATCAAAATGACATTGGATGCCTTCGCTTTGCATTTGATTAGTTAAGTTGGTCGCTGTTTTATCATAACCAATAACAGATTTTTTGTAATGGTTAAAGAAACGCGCCAACGCGCTCATACCAATGCCGCCAACGCCAAGGAAATAATAGAGTTTATAGTTTAGTATGTTCATCCTATGTTTATTTTTAACCGCAAAGCGCACTAAGAAAGCGCTAAGCATACAAATTTTTATTTTCTCTATGTGCCTATGTGGTTTAAATTTTATTCTAGTTTATAATTGGCCAGCTTCAAAACTTCTTTTGCAATTATATTGGCAGAGTTTAAAAAAGCCAGTTGTTTCATATTTGTTTTTAATGTTTCCTGTTCGGCTGTATTATTTACTAATTGAATTGCGCGGTCAACCAAAACTTTTGTTGCTTCTGTATCTTTAACCAAAATAGCCGCATTCTTATTTACCAAAGCCATCGCATTTTTTGTTTGATGATCCTCTGCCGCTGTGGGCAATGGAACTAAAAGACATGGCTTTTGCACGATACACAATTCTGAAATTGCTCCCGCCCCTGCTCTTGAAATAACTACATCAGCAAAAGCATACGCAAGATCCATACGTGAAATAAAATCTACTGCTGTTATATTTTTATTTTCAAATCCCTTCGTTTGCTGTTTAGCTGTTTCAAAATAAATTTTACCGGTTTGCCAAACTAATTGAATATCATTATCAGCAAATTTTTGTAAACCTGAACCAATGGCCTCATTAATTGCTTTAGCGCCTAAACTTCCACCAACAACCAAAACAGTTCTTTTATTTGGATCTAACTTAAAGAATGCAAAGGCTTCATTCCTTTTTTCAGCGATGTTTACAATATCTTGCCTTACAGGGTTTCCTGTCAACATTATTTTTTCTTTTGGAAAGAAATTTTCCATTCCCTCATAAGCCACACAGATCTTATTTACTTTTGCAGATAAAATTTTGTTTGTGATACCTGCGTAAGAATTTTGTTCCTGGATCAACGCCTTAATTCCATTTGCTGTTGCAGCTCTTAATAATGGACCACTTGCGTAGCCGCCGGTTCCAACAACTACATCAGGTCTAAATTCTTTAATTATTTTTCGTGCTGATAATAAACTCTTAATAATTAAATAGGGTAATTTAAAATTTGCTAAAGTAAACTTGCGTTGCAGGCCCGCGATATCAATACCAATTATACGATAACCTGCGGCCGGAACTTTTTCCATTTCCATTTTGCCTATGGCACCAACAAATAATATCTCTGAATGAGGAACTAATTTTCTTATTTCGTTCGCTATGGCAACTGCGGGAAAAATATGTCCGCCCGTACCGCCGCCGCTCAATATGACTCGAAGGGATTGGAATGAAATAACCTTCTCATTTTGACTTATTCTTTTGTCTTCTTCCATCGTTACAAATTTTGCAAAGAGACGCAAGCTATTAGCTTCAATTTGTGCCTCGTCAAAAGACAAAATAATTGCGTCAATTCTGTAAACCTTATTCCATTCCTATCCTTAAGCTGTTTCAAGTTTTTCTTCAGATTTGTCTTCTACGCTCCTGCTTACACTTAAAATTATTCCAATAGCGATCATGGTAAACCAAATAGAGGTTCCACCCATACTTATAAGTGGTAAAGGCTGACCGGTTACAGGAAATAAATTTACCGCTACCGCCATATTTACCAATGCCTGGAATACCAGGCTGAAAGAAAGCCCAACCGCAACAAAAGAACCAAAAGGTTTATCATTATCCCTCAAAATTTTTATACCTCTATATAAGAGTATCATATATAAGAACAATAAACCAAAACCAGTCAATAGTCCGTATTCTTCAATAATAATAGCATAAATAAAATCGGAAGATGCCTGAGGCAAAAATGCACGTTGTGTGCTGTTGCCCGGACCTTTACCAATAACACCACCCGTAGCAATAGCAATTTTTGCCTGCTCGCTTTGATAATTACTTTTAGTATCGCCACTTGCGAAACTTTCCAAACGCGTTTTCCATGTCGGCCCTCTTCCACCAGGAATAGTTTCAGGCGCAAACCAGATCCAACTTAAAAGTAAAGCTGCTGCCAAAATACAAATACCTAAAATTTTTAAAATTATTTTAATATTAATGCCACCAACAAACATTAAGATCAAACAATTAAAAAATAATAAAGCAGCGGTAGAAAAATTAGCCGGTAAAATTAAAACGCAAATTAAACCTATGGGGAGAAGCAAATGTTTTAAAACAGACTTAAAATCTACTAGTTCTTTTGCTTTAAGAGTTAAAACACGTGCCACATAGATGAGCAACATTAATTTCGCAATATCAGAAGATTGAAAAGTTAAACCAAGACCGGGAATTTCTAACCAACGCGAAGCTTCGCCGGCACTAACACCTTTCAACAATGTATAAATTAAAAGCGGAACAGATAAAATAAAACCAATTTGCGCCACTTTTGAAAATATAGTGTATTTTATTTTATGGAACAAGTAAGCAATTCCAAGCCCTAGCGCAATAATTACAAAATGTTTAAATAAATAATATTCGGTATTGCCTTGCTTGAATTTATGTGCAAGGGTTACAACCGCACTGTAAACTACTAAAACAGAAAGCAGCGACAATAAGAACATTATTGCCCAAATAACCTTGTCGCCTTTTAAATAGTTAAACAGTTTCATTTTTTATTTAATTTATATGATCTTTCACATCAAAATTTCTAAAAATTTAAAGCGCATTATCCATTAACAAATGAGGATCATTTATTTTAGCAGAGGCTAACGTAAATTATTTGCCAACAGAAAACTTTAAATCAGAAAACTGATCTGAAATTTTTATTACAAACCCTTTACTGCGCGTTTAAATTGCATCCCTCTGTCTTCGTAGTTTTGAAAAAGGTCAAAACTCGCGCAGGCAGGAGACAATAAAACTACGTCACCTTTTTTACCGATCTTGTATGAAGCAGCAACTGCATCATTTGCATTGTCAGTTTCAACAATTAATTCTACAGCATCTTTAAATGCAGCAACAATTTTTTTGTTGTCTTTACCCAAGCAAACAATTGCTTTTACTTTTTCTTTTACAAGGTCGAACAACTCGTCGTAGTTGTTGCCTTTATCTTGTCCGCCGCAGATCCATACTACCGGTTTCTGCATGCTTTCAAGTGCATACCAAGTTGAGTTTACATTGGTTGCTTTTGAATCGTTTATAAATTCGATGCCATTGATAGTAGCAATAAATTCTAAACGGTGTTCGATGTTCTGAAAATCCTGTAGGGATTCTCTGATGATCTCTTTTCGCACATCAACGATGCGGGTAGCAAGCGATGCCGCCATGCTGTTGTAAACATTGTGTTTACCCTGGAGTGCTAGTTCTTCAATTGTCATAGTTAAGGGTTGTTGGTTTGGTTTATAATTAAGGGTTATTTGGTTTTCGGTTAAAAATGCGCCGTTGCCATCAATTGGTTTTTTGATGCTGAATGGAACGAGCTCGGCTGCAAATTGATGCTCTTGCATATACGCCTGAATGGTTAGGTCATCTGCGCAATACACAAAAGCGTCTTTTTTACTTTGGTTTTGAGTTATTCTGAATTTTGATGCTACATAATTTTCAAATTTATAATCGTACCTGTCTAAATGATCAGGTGTAATATTTAAAAGCACAGCTATGTCGGCTTTAAAATCAAACATACCATCTAACTGGAAGCTGCTTAATTCTAAAACATAGTAGTCGAAATTCTCACGCGCTACCTGCAAGGCGAAACTTTTCCCTACGTTTCCTCCTAGACCAACATTATAGCCTGCTTTTTTTAATATGTGATACGTTAACAATGTTGTTGTTGTTTTACCGTTTGAACCGGTAATACATATTTTTTTTGCATTTGTATATCTTCCTGCAAACTCAATTTCTGATACCACCGGAATTTTTTTTGCCAATAATTTTTGAACCATCTCTGTTTTATCTGGAATACCCGGACTCTTGATCACCTCGTGGGCGTTCAATATCTTTTCTTCAGTATGTATTCCTTCTTCAAACAAAATATTCTCTTCTATTAATTGTTCTTTATACTTTTCTTTTATCAATGACTTGTCACTTACAAAAACGTCGAAACCTTTTTGTTTAGCGAGTATTGCACTACCAACTCCGCTCTCTCCACTACCAAGTATCACAATTCGTTTGCCCAATTATCTTAATTTCAGGGTTACAAACGTTAACACAGCCAACATAATTCCTATAATAAAAAAACGCATTACAATTTTTGATTCATGGAAACCAACTTTTTGATAATGATGATGAAGCGGCGCCATTTTAAATAAGCGATGTGTTTGTGCAAACTCTAAGCCCTTTCTTTTTTTCTGATACTTGAAATAAACTACCTGAAGGATAACTGAAATATTCTCAACTAAGAAAACACCACATAAGATCGGGATCAATAATTCTTTACGAATGGCAATTGCATACACCGCTATGATACCGCCAATAGCAAGGCTTCCGGTATCGCCCATAAAAACCTGTGCAGGATATGAATTATACCACAAGAAGCCAACGCAGGCTCCAATAAAGGCCGCCATAAATACCACGAGTTCACCGGAGTTGGGTATGTACATAATGTTGAGGTAATCTGCAAAAACCGTGTTACCTGAAACGTATGCAAGAATACCTAACACTACGCCAATAATCGCACTTGTTCCCGCGGCTAATCCATCTATACCATCTGTAATATTGGCACCGTTTGAAACCGCTGCTACAACCAGTATTACCATGGGTATAAAAATTATCCAACCATACTTAGCGCAATCTGTGCACAACCACGAAATAAAACTACCATAATCCAGTTCATTATTTTTAAAAAAAGGAATAGTTGTTTTTAAAGTTTTAATGGGCGTTTCTGCATATTTTGGCGCACTCAATTTTTTATCATCGTTACCTGAAATAGTGGCAATATCACTAGACGTGGAAGTAACACGTTCTTTAATTACAACATCGGGATGAAAATAAAATACACAACCAACAATTAATCCTATTCCAATTTGACCTACAATTTTAAATTTACCTTTTAAACCTTCTTTGTTTTTTTTGAATACTTTAATGTAGTCATCTAAAAATCCAATGCCGCCCAACCATACAGTTGAGATAAGCATCAATACGATGTATACATTTAATACTTTAGCAAATAATAAAGTTGGAATAATTATTGCGGCAATAATTATTAAGCCACCCATTGTTGGTGTACCTGATTTTTGCGTTTGTCCTTCTAAACCTAATTCACGAATAGTTTCACCAATTTGTTTTTTACGGATATAACCGATGATGCGTTTACCGAATATGAGTGAAATAATTAAAGAAGTAATTAACGCCAATGCAGCCCGGAAGGAGATATACTGGAATACGCCGGCTCCCGGGAAGTCGAATGCTCTATCTAAATATTGAAAGAAATAATATAACATCTTATATATCCAGTATTTTAATTGTTTCCTTAAAAATTTCGAGATCGTCAAAAGGTTGTTTCACACCATTTATTTCCTGGTATTTTTCATGTCCTTTACCGGCGATCAAAATAATATCACCTGCATTGCTTAAACTGCAGGCTGTTTTAATAGCTTCTTTTCTATCTGTGATCCTCAATGTTTTTTTTACGTCAACCGGGTTAACGCCTTTTTGCATTTGATCCAAGATCACTTCCGGATCTTCACTACGTGGATTGTCTGAAGTAAGAATAACTTTGTTACTGTACTCACAAGCTATTGCAGCCATTACCGGGCGCTTGGCAGAATCCCTATCGCCACCACAACCAACAAGGGTAATAACTTGTTCGGCTCCGGTCCTAAGATCTTTTATTGTTTCTAAAACATTTTTTAATGCGTCAGGTGTATGCGCATAATCTATAATTCCAATTACGCCTTTAGGAGATTTAATATATTGAAAACGTCCATCAACCGAATTAAGATTACTTAATGCTGTTAATACATTTGTTTTATTTTGTTTTAATAATATAGCCGCTGCGTAAACTGCTAAAACATTATACGCATTAAAAGTTCCGATTAGTTTTACCCAAACCTCAACGTTATCAATACTTAGTAATAAACCATTCAATTGGTTTTCAAGGATCTTACATTTAAAGTCCGCCATACTTTGCAGACTATAGGTATGTTTTTGTGCTTTTGTATTTTGAAGCATGATCATACCATTACGGTCATCACGATTTACTAATGCAAAAGCATTAGTTGGTAATTGATCAAAGAATCCTTTCTTCGCTTTTATATATTCGTCAAATGTTTTGTGATAATCCAAATGATCATGTGTGATGTTACTAAAAATGGCGCCGCTAAAACTTAAACCGGTTATGCGGTGTTGAACAACTGCATGAGAACTCACTTCCATGAAAACATATTCACAACCTTGTGCATACATGGCGGTCAATAGTTCGTTCAAGGTTAAAGCATCAGGCGTTGTGTGCGTTGCCGGAATTATTGTATTGTTTATTTTATTTTCTACAGTAGAGAGTAAGCCAACCGAATAACCCAATGATTTAAATAAATTAAATAATAACGTAACGGTTGTTGTTTTGCCGTTTGTGCCGGTAATGCCAATCAGTTTTAATTTCTGTGAAGGGTTATCAAAAAAGTTACAGGCAACTATTCCTAATGCATAAGATGAATCAGTAACTTTAACATAAGTAACATTCTCATTTTTAATTGCGGGCAACTCTTCGCAAATAATGGCGATAGCACCGCTTTCAATTGCTTTTGCAATATATTCGTGCCCGTCAACCGCTGTTCCTTTGGTGGCAACAAATAAAGAATCCTTCTTAACTTTTCTTGAGTCAAACGTAACCGAAGAAATAGCCATGTGTGTAGAGCCGATTATTTCTTCGAGCCTTACTTTATATATGATATCGCTTAACAGTTTCATATTAACGTGAGTACTATTTTATTGCCTTTATTAAATTTTTGTCCTGCTTCAATACTTTGTTTTTGAACGCTACCAAAACCTTGTAACTGAACATGTACACCTTTGTTCTCTAATAAGAATAATGCGTCTTTAGCAGAGAGACCATGTAGGTTTGGCATAATCCCTTTTCTTAATTGACTTTCTATATTATTCTCAGATAAAATTATTTTAGTTGAATCTTTTGTATTACGCTTTACAAATTTTTCATTTTCTGCTGTAGAAGAAGGAAGAGAAAAACTTTTTGTGATAGAATTGATCTCGTTACCTTTTGTTGTAATAACACTAGGTACTTTTGTGATAAGATCTTTTTTATCATTTATAGGTTTAATAAAATCCAAACTACCTGAATAAACTTTTTCGGCGATCTCTTTAAAAACCGGACCTGCAACTGCAGCCGCATAATATACACCGTTACTCGGAGAATTGATCACCACGATACAAGAATATAAAGGATTTTCTGCCGGGAAATAGCCTACGAAAGATGCCTGGTAATTACGATCGCCCACATCGCCATAAGCTGATTTGCCTTTTACTTTTTTAGCACCTGTTTTTGCAATTTGCGCTGTGCCGGTTTTACCACCAACTTTAAACGCAGTAATATTCAAAGTTTTACCCGAGCCGTTAAGTACAACACCTTCCAATAATTTTTTTGCTTTTGTAATAGTTTCTTTTTTTACGATCTGCTCTTCTAATATTTCGGTGCCAAAAGTTTTTACAACAATGCCATTGCGTTTAATTTCTTTCACAAAACGCGGCTTCACCATTTTACCATCGTTAGCCACTGCATTATAAAGGGTTAAGGTTTGTAATGGCGTAATTAAACTTTCGTAACCATAACTTAATTGCGGTAAGGTAACACCAGACCAAAATTTAGTTTTGGTTTGCGGGATCATTCCTTTCCCCTCTCCGGGAATTGATAATCCTAATTTTTCGTTTAAATGAAAGGAATTTAATTTATTGGCAAACTGTTGCGGATTTTTAGAGTAATACTTTGTAATAATTTTACTTACACCAACATTAGAAGAAGTTTCAAATACTCGCTGCACTGTTAACGTTGGAGTTTCAGGTGCATGCGAATCTTTTACCTTTTTATCAAAGTACATACACTCACCATTACCAACATCAACTTTTTCATCAAGACTTACATTATACTCATCAATTACCGCCAACATAGAAGCAAGCTTAAATGTTGAACCCGGCTCTGTTGGATAACCAATAGCGTAATTAAAACTTTCGTTATAACTGTTGGTATCTTTGGTGCTTTTTGTAAGATTTACAATTGCTTTTATTGCGCCTGTTTTTACTTCCATTAAAATTGCACAGCCATGCGATGCTTCATTTTTTATTAATGAGCGGATCAATGCTTGTTGGGCAACGTCTTGAATATTTATATCAATAGTTGTGTAAAGATCGCTTCCATCTTTTGGTTCAACCTCATTCTCATCATTTATCGGACGCCACACGCCACCAGCAATTTGTTGCATCAAACGTTTTCCGCTAATGCCACTTAAGATACTGTCAAAAGCTCCTTCCAAACCAACAGGCTTAATGCCCGGCCTTGCCATACCAATCGTTCTGCCGGCAAGCATTTGAAACGGACGTTCGCGACGATTAGTTTGCAATGTTACTAAGCCTCCTTTTTTTCCTTTTCTGAAAATTGGGAAAGTTTTTAAAAGCTGAAGGTCTTTATATGACACATTACGTTGAAGTAAAACATAACGGTTACTATTTTTTCTTGCCGTGTTAAGGATCTTTAAATATTCGCGTTCACTTTTATCTCCAAATAAATTACTTAATAATAAAGAAAGCGAATCGCGGTTGGCTTTGTATATTTTTTCGGTAATACCCGGGGCGTTAATATCAACTGCAATTTCGTAATACGGTAATGAGGTAGCAAGCAATGCGCCGTTAGCATCAAAGATATTTCCACGCACAGCTTCAACCGAATCTAATTTTGTTGTGAAGGCTTCGGCTTTATCTCTCCATTGTTGTCCCTGTGCGAATTGAATGATGCAAATACGGTACAATATCCCAAGAGCAAACACACACATAAAAATGTATATGAGATAGGTGCGTGATAAAATATTTTTCTTCTCGTTCAAAATTATTTGCCGGGTTTATATAGTTGCGTGCTATCTACTTTAATTTTAATTGGTGGAACTACAGGTTCTTTTAATCCCAGTTTTTCTGCTGCTTTTGCAACCTCGCTTTGTTTACTTGCAAACATGAGATCACTTTTTGTTGAAATATATTCAGACCTCAACTCCTTTAATTGATTTGAAATTTTATTTACCTCGCGAATTTTATCATCCGCATAATACCCATTAGCTATATACAGGATAGCAATAAATGCTAAAAAAATAATAAAAGGTAAATGCTTTAAAGTTTTATCGTTTGTAAGAAAGGTACCGCTGAAAACTGCTGAGAGACCTTTACCAAGAACACCTTTTTTACGCGGCTTAGAAGGTTTTTCAGACTTTTTGTCGGTCGTTTGGTCGACAACAATTTCTTGCTCTATTTCTTCTTGTTCGGTTGTGGGTATTTCTCTGTACTTGTTGGCCACTTTTTATTTTTAGTTTCTTGTTTCAAGTTTCTTGTTTCAAGTTTGGTGATGAACTAGAAACCAGAAACATGGAATATTTATAGTTTTATTGCTACTCTTAATTTGGCGCTACGCGCTCTGGTATTGTTTTTAATCTCTTCTTCACTTGGTAAAATTGGTTTGGATGTTAAATTTTTGAAGATCTTTTTACTTGTTCCAAAAATTACATCCTTCTCTTCTACCCCATCTACATTGCCCGACCTTATGAGATTCTTTACCAACCTGTCTTCGAGACTGTGGTAAGAAATAACAACTAATCTTCCACCGCTTTCAAGTATCTCTACACATTGTGTTAAGCACTCTTTTAATGCTTCCATTTCCTGGTTCACTTCTATCCTTAGCGCCTGAAAAACTTTTGCTAAAAATTTATGTTCTTCAAATTTTGGCGTGCAGGAAGCTATGGCTTCTTTTAACTCGTTTGTTGTTGCTATCTCTTTCTCTTCTCTTGCAGCGCAAATAACAAAGGCTAAACGATTGGCATTATGGATCTCGGCGTAGGTCTTAAAAATGTGAATGAGTTGTTTGTCAGAATATTCATTCACAATTTTTTTTGCCGTTAATGTATTTTGCCGATTCATGCGCATATCCAACTCTGAGTCGAAACGAATAGAGAAACCGCGTGATGCTTCATCGAACTGGTGTGATGAAACACCAAGATCGCCAAGGATTCCATCTACTTTATTTATCCCATTTAATCTCAGGTAATTTTTCAGGTGCCTGAAGTTGTGTGGTATTAAAGTAAAACGTTTATCCTTTAAAACATTTTTTTGCGCATCCTCGTCCTGGTCAAAAGCAAACAGTTTTCCTTTTTCGTTCAACTGTTTTAGGATATGAGCTGAATGTCCGCCGCCACCAAAGGTCAGGTCAACATAAACTCCGTCGGGCTTAATGTTTAAATTATCAATACAGGCTTGTAAAAGAACGGGGTTGTGATAAGCATTGCTAGTCATCATCACCATCATTAAAATTTATTGCTCCCAACACATCTTCAGCTAATTTTTCAATATTTATTTCCTGGTTCAGGAAGTCTTCGTATAATTTTTTATCCCACAACTCTATCACGTTATTACTCCCTAAAACTTTCAGATCTGTTTTTATATCTGCATAATCTGTTAATGCTTTTGGTAATAATAAACGGCCTGTATTATCTGCTTCAACATTTGTTGCGCCGCCGGTAAATCTTCTCACAAAAACATCGTTTGCTTTTATCAGCCGATTGAGCTTGCTTAATTTTTTATTTAATCTTTCCCATTCTTTTAGCGGGTACAAAACCAAACATTTTTGATGCAGGTTTCGGTTTATCACAAATCCATTCTCAAAAAAGGCTTCCAACTGCTTCCGTAGGTCGACAGGAAACATGAAACGCCCTTTTGCGTCCACTTTACAATCGTATTCCCCTATCATACTGGCCATTAGTGATTTTATTAGATTGTAGCAAAAATATGGATAATATTTCCACTTTTTACCACTTTAACCCATATTTTACCACTATTGTTGAAAAAATGGACGTTTTAAACAATGTTAATAACGCTAATTATCAGTTAGTTAAATTGAATTTTTGACCTGAAACATAGAATTGACAGGAACTTGAGAAAAGAAATAGAGAAAATAGGCTGTTAATTTCGCTGAAGGATCTGAACAGGTTATTAACAATTTTAAGATTTTTGGGTTTTGACGAAAAAACGCAGGGTTTTTTAAGGGACCTCCTCCAAAAAAATGATTACAAATTAAATTTGATCTTACAATTTGGTGATGTTAGAAAAGAGAAAAAGAAATTATAGCTTAAATAAATCCTTCTTTTTTAAAATAATCAATGATGGCATCAATGATGAGTTTGTTTTGTTGCTTCGCATCCAGGTGAGGTAAATTTTCTTTTAATTTCCAGTGGGGCCAGCCGTCTTTATCCCTTCCTTCAAATTCATAAAATCCAAAAGGCTCTAATAATGCGCAAATTGCAATGTGCATCACTTCCAGCTTCTCGTCTTTTTTATATTTTTTAAAAGGCTTGCTTAATTCCTGTAACCCGATGATAAATAAAATAGCATCGTAATCCATTTCTCCTTCAAAACGTTCTTTTAATTTTTCCTGGAGTCGCTCCCAATCACTCTTCATAGATACTAGTCGTTAGACATTAGTCGTAAGTAAAAATTATTCCTGTTCATCCGATTCTTCTTCTTCATCAAATTCTCCTTCATTCATGTCAGGCAACAATGTTCTTGATTTTATTTCTTCCTGTTGATGGTGATGAACAAAATCTAAAAGTTCTTCTTTGCCAACTTTTTTTTCTGCCGAAGTAATAAAACTATTTGGCAATTCGTCCCACAATTTTAAAAGATCCTTCTCAATATTTTTAATATTTTTTGTAAGTTCCAGCTTAGAATTTTTATCTGTTTTAGTATAAATAATGCTAAACGGAATTTTATTTTCGCCGCACCACAACATAAATTCACGATCTATCTGTTGCAAAGGTAAGCGGCTGTCTATTAGTACAAACAAGCAAACCAGCGTTTCGCGTTTTTTACAATAATCGTAAATGATAGTTTCTAATTTGGCGCGATTTCCTTTACTTGTTTTTGCAAAACCATATCCGGGTAAATCAACCAAATACCAATTATCATTAATTACAAAATGATTTATTAATTGTGTTTTGCCGGGTGTGGCAGAAGTTTTTGCAAGTTTGTTATTATTGCAAAGCATATTTATTAACGATGATTTACCAACGTTACTTCTTCCAATAAAAGCAAACTCGGGTAAGCTTGGTTTAGGGCATCCAAAAATGCTTGATGCACTTTGTTTAAATATTGCTTTTTTAACGATCATTTTTATTTTAGTATTCCCTTCTCAACTAAATAAGAATGAAAATGTCTTTCTTTTTTACTTTGGTAAACATCTTTTATTTCCACTAAGATCCCTGTTTCTTCAACTCCGCCAAAAGTTGGATTAATGGCGGTTCCGAAACATTTCATGGTGCTGCTTAAATTCATATATGCGTTAACTAAAGGCGGAATATTTTCGCCCAATGTACGTACCAATTTATTTAAATGTGCGTGGCCGGCTTTGTAATCTAATTTTTTTAATTCGCCAATAAATTCCGAGACATCAGTTTTAAAAGTAATACCATGAATTGGCGTTACTAATTTTTCAGGGTCGGGAAAATAATGTAACATAAATGATAAAATGTAATCTCTTGCGGTTGCATTAAAATCGGTATACATGGTTACTTTACCATAAAAATATTTTTGCGATGGATTATCAATTACTAAAGCACCAAGGCCATCCCATAAATTATCCAAACTAAACAATCCTTTCCTGAATTGCTCACTAGGTTGATATAAAGGTTGAATAAACGACCGCCCTAACTCAATAGTATATGGTAAATATTCTTTATAGAACTGCTCGCTAAAATCAAAAAGTTCTGTTGTTGCTAATTGTACTTTACCATTAATGTATTCTGCATCCTTGCATAAAATAAAACGGTATGCGCCTACTATTTCTTTATCCTCCGGGTTCCAAACCAATAATTGCTGGTAAGGGTGCGAACTGGTATCGTATTCATCAATATCAATTGCTTTACCGGTGCCGCCACCCGCATGCCTAAACGTAACCTCGCGCAACCTGCCAATTTCCTGCATTACGTTAGGCGAATTGTGGTGTGTGATTATATAAATTTCATTATTACCGTTGTTGGTCTTGCGAACATAGCGCTCTTTGGTCAATTCGGCCAATAGTGCTTCTTTACTAACTTGTTCAACAATTTTTTCCATAAACTTAATAGCGTCTTTAGTATTTATTTGACGAACGTAAATATACAATTAAAATACCCTTTTTTTAATTATCTTTAATGCATAATTCAAATGAATATTCCGGCTTTTTATAAAAAATTAACCTCTGTGTTTTTATTATGCCTTGCCAACTCTTTTTTAGGGCAAAATAATTATGTGTTTACTTTTAATAAAATAGACGAACAATGCTCGAAAGGAGCCGCCGGCTTACAAATAGACATTATTAAAACAACCGATATATTAACTATTGACTGGAGTAATGGCCAAAGCAATGTTTTCTCAATTAACAATTTAGATAAGGGGGATTACTCTGTGCGTGTTATTATTAAAGCGCAGCCTGATACTGTTCTACTTACTAAGATAGATACTACTATTACTTTTATGATCGAAAAAGTAGAGTGCCCGGTTGTAGTATCCAATCACTTTACACCTAACGATGATAATTATAATGATCGTTTGCAAATATATAATATCGAGAAGTATCCAAAATTTGCTTTATATATTTATAATAAATGGGGCCAGCAGGTTCATTCGCAAAAAGAAAATTATATTCCCTGGGATGGAACATGGAACGGCATAAAAGTTTTAGATCAAACATATTACTATGTTTTTTATTACGACGGCGGCGATAAGAGCAAGGTACTTAAAGGAGACATTACCATATTAAGATGAGGAAATTGATCTTATATTTAATTTTATGTTTCTGCTTTCCTTTTCTCAAGGCACAGCAGTTTCCGCAGTATACTCAGTTTATTTTTAATAAGATCGGTTATAACCCTGCAGCATCAGGCACCTCTATTAACGCACCGTATGAACTTATTTTTGGAGCAAGAACACAATGGATAGGTTTTTCAAATAATCCTAAATCCGGTTTCGTTTCTTTTAATTATAATTTTGTTCCAAAACGCGGCTACACCAAATGGCACAATGTAGGCGTTTATGTTGACCAGGACCAGGCCGGTAATTTTGTGCATAACGACATTTGGTTATCCTACACATTTCATTTACTGATCACAAAAAAAACGATCATGTCGTTTGGATTATTTGCAGGCATGAAACAATTTAAGCTTACAAGAAATAATTTAGATCGTAACGATCCCGCAGTGGCAAGCAGCAATTCATCCGTATGGGCGTATCCCGATCTTGTGCCGGGTATAAGACTTACCAATAAAAAATTCTTTATGGATCTCTGCTTTCAACAGGTATCCGTTTTTAAACAAGCGGGTATTGGCGGGCAAATAGGTTCTCCATCAAGATTGTTGCCACATTATAATTTTAGTATTGGTAAAAAATTTAAAATAAATGACTTTGATAAAGTGATGGTTGCAGTTAACGCCAGAAGTTCTATTACCAGTTTACCATCTCTTGAATTGAACATTATTAATTATTACAATAAACGTTTTGCACTTGGCGCCAGTATAAGAGGCAAGAATTTTGTTTGCGGCATTGTGCAATTTAAAGTTCTTGAAAGTTTAAATGTTGGTTTAGCCTACGATCTTTCAATAAACAAGGTGTTCAGGGCATCGCCCAATACAGCGGAGATCATGATCAGCTTCTCGCCCCTATTTGGTGGGGAAATGACAGAAAAGGTAACCAGAAGGAATGTAGCCGACTGTACCTTTTAATGTTTTCTGTTTAAACCATTTCCCTTTTACTTCTATCCACTTAAAAAACAAAAGCTACCACATTTAAGTAGTTGGTTTTATATTCACTGCCATAGCTCTAATTTTACATCAGGATCTAATTTGTATTCAGGAACAATACAAAAAAAATTTAACCTTTAAAAACCAAGATCATGAGCTACTTAATAAACAACCAGCAAAAAATAAACGATATTATTTTTGCTAAACGAAATAAAAGTTATGGTGCATATGCTATTCGCTCTTCTTACGGAAGTACTATCTTTAAATCTTTATCTATAATGATATTTGGATTTGGAACATTTATGTCTATAGCCTATTATTTTACTAACAGAAATAATATGCCTGAACAAAATAATGCTCAGTTAGTGATCCAGGACTCTTCTATGGTAACAATATTCGATCTCAAAAAAGATAAAGCTATAGAGAAAAAAGTAGAAACAGAAAGCAAGGCAAAGTCAGATCCTAAAAACTCTGATGAAATTGCCAGAAAAATAACTGATTCGGCTATTGTTGAAACGCATTCGGTAAATATAGATCATACGCCAACAACAACCGGCACTGGTTCTGTTGCTGCAAATGATCTTCCTGATAACGGTAGTGGAAAAACTACAAGTTCAGTTACAACAACCGGTGGTGGAAAAAAAGATATAGAAGAGACTTACGGTGTAGACACACAACCTGAGTTTGAAGGTGGCTTAAAAGCGCTTTATCAATTTGTTTCAAAAAATATAAAGTACCCGATTATTGCTTCTGAATACGGCAAGCAAGGTTCGGTGTATGTAAAGTTTGTGGTAGATGAAAAAGGAAAAGTATGTAACCTTAGTTTATTAAATAACGCCGGTTACGGCATGGACGAAGAAGCTTTGCGTGTGGTTGGTATGATCCCAAATTTTAAAAGTCCTGCTACTGTAAAAGGTCAGCCAGTAAAAGTATATTATCAGTTACCAATAAAATTTAAACTTAATTAGTTTAGGGTTCTGATTAAGGTGTGTTGTAAATATGTGTAAAAGGTCGGAACTGGTTTCCGGCCTTTTTTGTATTTTTATATATGGCCAGAAAAGAACGTAGTGTTCAATTACAACAAAAATTAATTGAGAACGCCGGTATTGAATTAAAAGATAAGGAAAGAAGGCGTCAGCTTTATAATTATTTTTACAAGCGAAGCAGGTTCTTTAAATTCTCTGTATACCTACGCATTACTACTGTTGTATTTAGCCTTTACATCGTTTATTTTAATAAACTCGTAATTACATCGGTTACACAAGAAGTTGTTTCGGTGTATGATGTGGAAGAAACACATTTTACAAAAAGAACCGATTCGCGCGATCATAAAAGCATTTATCTTACCACAACCCAAAACAATAAATACACTATTGATCTTTTAAAGTCTAAGCCAGATGAATTTTCGGTGGGTGACCATATTTTTATCTCAAAAAATATTTTCGGAAAAAAGACCTACGTTCAAAAGGTGGGCGGTGAAACATTAAATATATTGGTAGAGTTGGCGCGTTGCAATAATTATTTAATTTTTGTCATTGGCTTTACGCTACTCTCTTTTATGTTGAAAGACGGCTTTGATTTTTTCAGCAAAGTTATTATTTACTCCGTTCTGTTCTTTGATATTGTAGGTATAGTCTTTTACTTTTTCTCCTAATCTGAGAGAAAAAATTACCCCAACAATTGTTTCACTAAAACAGAAACCATTTTATTATCGGCTTTGCCTGCCAATGCTTTTGAAGCAGCACCCATTACCTTACCCATATCACCGGGACTAGCAGCACCAACCGAAGCAATAATTTTTACCAGTTCCGCTTTTACTTCGTCTTCGCTCATTTGTTTTGGTAAATATTCTTCTATTATAGAGGCTTGCGATAATTCTACTTCTTCGAGATCAGCACGGTTTTGGCTTTTATAGATCTCTGCCGATTCTTTACGTTTTTTTACTTCCTTTTGTAACGCTTTATTAACGCTGTCATCTGTTAAACCCTCAGGAGATGTTTTTAATAATAATATAACCGATTTTATACCACGCAATGCTTCCAGTTTTTTTGCATCCTTAGCCAGCATGGCTGTTTTTATTTCGCTGTTTATTTTTTCTTCAATATTCATAATTCTCTATTTAATTTATTATACAAAAATAAGTCACAGATTTCACTAATTACACAGATCTTCACAAATTAAGCAAAAAAATAACCGCAGACCTAACAAATCTTCACAAGAAATAAATCCGTGTTGATCTGAGGGATCTGCGGCTAAAAGTATTATTCTAATTAGTGACTAACAGTAATTTTACCAGTTTTTAAAGTTTGGTTAGCGTTACCAATTACACTGTACATATATAAACCTGTTGTGTAAGCAGAAACATCTAAAGTTAATTTACCTTCAGTTAAGTTTTGTTTTACAACTAATTTACCTGTTACATCATAAACAGCTACTTGTTTTGCTTCCGTATTTTCTGTAGCAAAATTTACAGTAGTGCTTGATGGGTTAGGGAAAACAGCTAAATTAATTGATGCAAAACTATTTGCATTAAGCCCTGTTGCAATTGCCGGGTTACGACGTGTAACGATTGTTTGCGTAGAGGTTGGAGAAACTGAAGAAGCAAGGGTTGAAGTTGAAATGGTAAACAAAGCCTCTTTTGGGCTGCTTACATTATAATAATCCCAGTTTTTTTGAGTTACAGTACCTGTTGCAAAAGGTGGTAGGTTAAAATTAATTGTTTGTGTAGTTACAACACGAATTACATTGCTATAAGTACCTGAAGCTAAAATTAAAGTACCTGTACCATCAGCCAACGTATTACTATTACCGGTAAATGTACCAGGCAATGATAAAACTGTTATACTACCCGCAGTAGTAGAAGAACTTGTAGTACTGATGCTCATTGGGTAAGCAGCTACAACAGCCGGTGTTGAATAAATTAAACTGGCAGCTGTTGTGCTAACAGTAATATTACCTCCCCAATAATTAAGAGAAGCAGCAGCAGAAGTGTAGTAAGATTCGTTGGTTAATGATGAGCTAACCTTTACACCTGATACCGGATAAGAAGTATTGGTATTTGTAATAGCAGAATAATTTTTTACAACACTTGTATGTGTTATTATTGTGCCAAAATTCCAGGTAGCGCCTGCACCACTTGCTCCGGCAACAATCCCCGTAGAATCACATTGCCATGTTGAAAAAACATCTCCAGCAGCCGGAGAGTGATTAGCCTGAGTTAATGTTTGAGCATTTAGCGATAAGCCGGCTAAAGCTGTAAAGATTGATAGATAAATTTTTTTCATGTTTTTTTATTTTAGTATTTCACCAAAAATAGAAAAAAAAACAAGTTCTTTTTAACTTTTTTGAGGCAAAGAGGAAAAATGAGGGTATTTTAACATAAGCGCCTTCTAAGCAGAAAAAAGAAAGCCACAGATTACGCAGATTACACAAAATCTGTGTTTATCTGCGAAATCTGTGGCCAAAAAAAACTGTGTTTTAATTAATGACTAACAGTTACTTTTCCTGTTCTTAAAGTTTGGTTATTATTACCAATAACCGAATAAGTATATAAACCGTTATTGTAAGCAGATACATTTAATTTTAATTTACCATCAGTTATAGTTTGTGTATCAACTAATTTACCGGTAACATCATAAATTAAAACCTGCTTTGCTTCTTTACTTTCTGTGGCAAAATTTAAAGTTGTGCTTGCAGGATTTGGGAAAACAACCATGTCAATTACATTTTGTTTGTTTTCTTTAAGACCAACAGTAGAAGGATTGCTTCTTGTAACAATAGTTTGTGTCGATGTTGATGAAAATGGAGGCCCGATCTGAAATGTAGATGTTGAAATAGTAAATAACGAATTTTTTACGCCTGCTTCATAATAATCGTAGTTTACCTGAGTAACAGTTCCAGAACCCAAAGGAGCTGTAAAATTTATGGTTTGTGTTGTAACCACACGTATACCATTATTATATGTTCCAGAAGGCAGGATCAATGTACCAGTTCCATCAGCAAGAGTATTACTATTTCCGGTAAATGTTCCGTTTTGTGATAAAGATGGTATTGAAATACTTCCTCCTGTTACAGAAGAAGCTGTAGTGTTAAGATTCATAGGATACGATGCTGTAACGGCTGCATTCGTATAGATCAATGTAGCAGATAAACCGCCAACAAAAATATTGCCACCCCAATATTTAAGATCTGTTGGAGAAGATTTATAATATGAAATATTATTGATAGAAGATGCAAAAGCGATACCTGGAATTGGATAACTTGTGTTTGTATTTACTGCGGCTGTATAATTATTTACTACGCTTGAATGCGTTACAATTGTTCCGTAATTCCAGGTTGCACCGGCTCCTGAAGCGCCAGGAGTAACCGTCAGCGAATCGCATTGCCAGGTTGTATTCATGTCTCCAGCGGCTGGTGAATGGTTAGCATCGGTCAATGTTTGTGCATTTACAGTTAAACCGCAAACTAACGATAAAAGTGATAAATAGATTTTTTTCATGAGAATAGTATTATTTGTTTTATCAAAAATATTAAAAAAACAAGACAGTTTTACCTTTTTTTATAGCAAAGTATTAAAATGCAGTTATTTAACATGCAATGTCATTTTTAACCCACATAGATACATAGAGGTTTACTGTGTGGTTTAAATTGCACACTATTGTTTCATCAATAAAGAGCTATCGCCATAGCTCAAAAACCTAAAATCGTGCTCTAAAGCATATTTATAAATGTCTTTCCAATTATTTCCAACTACACAACTAATTAATAACAACAAGGTGCTTTGCGGTTGATGAAAATTGGTGATTATGCCATCCACTAATTTTAATTGATAAGGCGGAGCCAATAATATAGCGGTTTTGCAACTTAATTGCTGCAAATTATTTTTTTCTAACCATTGTAATAACGCGCTTAAACTTTCAGTTACTGTTATTTCTTTTTGCGCAAATTCGTATGGGAACCACTGCCCTATTTCCAATTCTGCAGGCTTTAATTCAGGGTCGTAAAATACTTTTAAGCCCATCCAGTAAAGCGATTCAAGCGTGCGCAAAGAAGTAGTTCCTACAGCTATCTTTTTTTTATTCCCGCTTTTTAATAGTTCGTTTATGGTTGTTTTGCTTACATCTATCCATTCAGCATGCATCTCGTGCCCGGCCAAAGTACTTGCCTTTACAGGCTTAAAAGTGCCGGCGCCAACGTGTAACGTTACATAAAGTGAAGTAATATTTTTATTTTTTAATTTTTCATTTACTTCCGGCGTAAAGTGCAAACCAGCCGTGGGCGCTGCCACCGACCCATTCTTTTCTGCATAAATGGTTTGGTATCTGGTAGCATCCAACTCTTCACTTTTACGTTTTAAATAAGGCGGAATGGGCATGGCTCCAGCTTTTTCAAGTACCTCTGCAAAACATAACTGCACGGGTTCCCAGCAAAATTCTACAACCACATCTTCATTACGTTTTTCAACTACTTTTACTTTTAAAATAATTTCATTAGTTCGTAAAACCAATACTTCTTCGCGCCACTTTTTTAAATTACCAACCAAACATTTCCATTTTACTTGTTGGGTACTTAACATGGCCTGCGTAATATCAAGATCCTCCTGAAAAGGTTCCAGACAAAATACTTCTATAGCCTGCTCTTTTTCATTCAAAAAA
>JAUXSA010000195.1 GCA_030681615.1 Bacteroidota bacterium | reverse complement strand
CTGAAAAGGAATTAAAAAAAGTAGTGATGAGCATTGTAACTGATAGCAAAGGTTTAGAAGAACCTAAAGATCCGGAGACAGATAATGTTTTTAAATTATACCGATTGTTAGGAAGCGAAAAACAAACAGAAGAATTACGTCAAAATTATATCAAAGGAAATTTTGGTTACGGCCATGCAAAAACGGCTTTATTAGAATTGATATTAGATCAGTTTAAAGAACAACGTTTAACGTACGATCGTTTAATGGCCAATACAGAGGTCCTGGAAAAAGAATTAGCAATTGGCGAAACAAAAGCAAATAAGCTTGCTAACGAAAAACTAAAACAGGTAAGAGAAGTTGTAGGGTATAATTAGATCTTTATTCCGATCAAAATTGAGAAACGGATTTAAAAAACGATTTTCCCTTTTCTCCAACATAAATTAAAGACACTTCCAGGGCGCCCCGGCCATTTGTATAATTCTTTAAATACGATGCGTTAATATCATAACTAAACCTCAGCGCGTAACTTGGATGTTTTAAACCTAGGCTTATGTTATAAGCATCTTTCAAGCGGTAATCAAAACCTGCCATTATTTTTACGTTGTTTTCATTTATTCTATAATAAAACAATAAGCCTCCTGTAAACTCATTTGCCTTTGCCTGGTTGGCGTAAAAAATACGAGGTATTATATCCATTTTATCGTCTATTTTTATCTCGCACCCGCCATAACCAATAAACTTTATAGGCATTTGTGTCTTTCCGCCAACTAAAGATTCGTTAGGCTTTGTTAAGTGCGACATAGAAAAGCCAGCGTAAGGATGCACTTTTTCTCCTCGTTCAATATATTTATAATATAAACCGTAGTTAGCATCGAAACGTGTAATGTTTACGCGATTATAGATCTCATTGCTTGAAATGCTTTGATCAAATGCACCTCCATTATTTGCAAGCGAATATTGTACATCGTAATTAAGCTTATCAGGATTAGTAGATCTGTAAAACAAACCCATTTGTATCCCAACAGAAAGTATATGCTTTTGTGTAGATTTCGTATCGGCCTTGCCTAATATATCATAGGCAGCAGAACCCATAAAGGTGAATGTATTATAATTACCAAGCCCGCCGTTATTATTAATAATAAAGGCTCCAAATCCCACATTTCTATTTCTAATTGTGTGAGGTTTATCGTATGCTATATAGGAAGTTAGAAAAGGTTTTATGCCAATGGATCGCCATTGCGAACGCTGATCGAGATAAACTTTATAGTCTCCGGTTTCGTGTCCATACATGCCTGTAGTACCTGCGTTTAAATATAAGGTAGCAACATCGTATTGCGATACGTGGTAGTCTTGTGCTTTAACAAATGTGGCAATAAAAATAAAGCCTGATAAATATGATATTATTTTTTTGTTCATGATGTTTATCTATTTAAAATTGTTTCTCCGGCCATTTTTATTTTTCTTCCGTCAATAAGCTCGCCATTTAGTGTCCATATAAATTTTCCAACCGGTTGTTGTGTTTGCTTAAAGGTTCCATCCCAACCGTTAGATTGTATGTCAGATTGAAATATCTGGTTGCCCCACTCGTTAAATATTCTAAAATCCAAACTAGTAAAAGGGCCACCCTTTACAAATAAAATATCATTAACCCCGTCGCCATTGGGCGTGAATCCAGAAGGCACTGCTGGCTCGCCTATTACTATTTCATTATTGCATTTTTTTACCCTCACCGTATCTGTTCTGTTTCCTATACAATTAGAGTCAGAGATAACCTGTAAAGAAACAATGTAGGTTCCAGTATCATTGTATACATGGAAAGGGTTTGGCAAAAGAGAAATAGAGGCATCGCCAAAACTCCAACTCCATGATGTAATGCCACCGGGAGAAATACTTGCGTTTTGTTTAAAGGCTACAGAGTCATGACAAAGTACAGTATGACTAAATGCCGCAAAAGGTCTTGGATTAATAAAAACGATTTTAGAAATAGAATCTGTACAGTTTCCATTGCTTACTAAAAGCACCACTGTTTGATTTCCGGTTGTTGAAAATGTGTAAGCCGGGTTATTAACTGTTGATGTGTCACCATTAAATTGCCATAACCAGGAAACAATGGTACCTGTTGGTGGTGATGTAGAAATGTCAGTAAAACTTGTTGCAGAACCAATACAGCTATTTGTATAATTAAATGATGCTTTTGGTTTTGTTTTAAAATTAAGTACCAATGTATCTGATGCCGATCCGCAGGTCACTGTTCCGGATGTCATTACCAATGTTACGGTACCCGCCGCATTATCTGCTACGCTGGGAATATAAATTGGATTAAGAATGTTATTACTTGGAGAAAATGTTCCCGATCCAAGTGTTACCCATGTAACAGAACTTGTTGTACACACGCCGTTAAGAGCAGGGTTAGCAGCATTCGGACAAAGATTAAGGTCTCCCCCTGCATTTGCAAAAGGTGCACTAATAAAATTAATCAGTATAGTATCTGTTACCTGCAAACAATTTCCATTACCTGTAGTTGAAAGAAATATCATAACGCTTCCCGCTGTGGTGTCTGCACTGCTAGGAATGTAACTTGTGTTCATGTTGGTAGTATTTGGCATAAAAGTTCCTGTACCAGAACTCGACCATTGGGCGCCGGCAGAAATTGTAAATGAGCCGTTTAAATTTATAGCTGCAGCGTTTGCGCACAGTGTTAGGTTAACACCTGCGTTAACTAATGGTGCGGGGGTTATATTTACAATCATGTTTCCTAATACCGCATTACACCCTCCGTTATTGGTAGAGGTAAGATTTAGTGTTATCGTTCCTGCAGAAACATCTGCTGCGCTTGGTATGTAATTTCCATTAATCGTATTTGGCAAGAAGATTCCTGTACCGCTTGTAGTCCAAGTTCCCGAGCCTGTACTTGAAACACCTGTAAGTACAACCGTACTGTTATTGGCACAAACAGTCTGATTGTTTCCCGCTGTAATAACCGGAACACCTGAATAAGTAATGAGTACGGTATCATTTACCAGGTTACAGCCACCGTTATTTAAAGATGTATAAATAAGCATAACCGAACCCGCAGTTGTGTCTGCCGTACTTGGTGTATAGGTTGGATTAGAAATAGCATTATTTGGACTAAATGTTCCAGTTCCTAATGTTGTCCATGTGGCGCTACCTGTAGAGGAATACCCATTTAGTATGGCTGTCGGGTTATTTTTACATACAAATAGGTTGGCCCCTGCGTTAACCAAAGGCGCCGGACTAAAATAAATTACCATTGTGTTTGTTGTTGCATTGCAATTTCCATTCGCTGTTGTGCTAAGCGTAATTATCACACTGCCGGCCGTCGTATCTGCAGAACTGGCAATATAATTCACGTTCAGCGTGGTATTATTCGGACTAAACGTTCCGGTTCCGGAAGAGCTCCATACTCCCCCTCCTGCAATAGTAACCGAGCCGCTTAAAGCAACCGTAGCATTATTAGCGCAAACCGTTTGGCTGGGGCCTGCGTCGGCTGTTGGGCCGGGTGTTATAGTTATCGTCATGGCATTTGAAATAGGGTTACAGCCACCGTTATTGGTTGTAGTTAATGTAAGCGTAACAACTCCCGCCAAAATATCTGCAGCGCTTGGAATGTAATTAGTTGTTAATAAGGTTGCTGCCGGACTGAACGTTCCGGTTCCACTGGAGGTCCATATTCCTGCGCCGGTGGTAGATACGCCATTTAAGGTTACCGTTGAATTATTAGCGCAAACAACCTGATCCGATCCTGCATTAACCGTAATTGTGCTTATGTATAGAATGGTCATGGTTTGACTTACCATATTACAACCCCCGTTATTGGTTGACGTTAAAGTAAGTGTAATGCTTCCGGCAGTAGTATCTGCTGTGGATGGAATATAGGTGGGATTAAGAATAGTATTACTTGTAGAAAACGTTCCGGTTCCGGATGATGCCCAAATGCCACTGCCGGTTGTAGAGGATCCGTTCAACTGGAAATTAGGATTGTTTTTACAAACCACTTGCGGATTTGGTCCCGGAATTACAACAGGCGCAGGCGAGATAGAGATAACTATCGAATTACTAACCGCGATACAATTTCCATTTCCGGAGGTTGTTAAGGCAAGCGTAAAAGAACCCGATGAAATGTCTGAAGCGCTGGGTATATAATTAGGATTTAAGGCTGTGTTATTAGGTGAAAAAGAGCCGGTTCCAGAGGAAGACCAAATGCCACCAGAGGCAATGGTAACAGAACCACTTAAACTAACCGTTGCATTATTTGCACAAACCGTTTGGCTAGATCCCGCATTTGATGTGGGCGCAGGGGTTATCTGTACATTTAAAGTTGTGTTAACAGGAGCACAACCGCCATTATTTGTAGAGGTTAAAGTTAGAGTAACAAGCCCCGCACTAATATCCGCATTGCTTGGTATATAACTTCCATTTAAAGTGTTTGGAGAAAAAATACCGCTTCCACTACTGGCCCAACTACCAGAGCCTGTTGAGGAACTTCCGTTAAGCGTAACTGTTGAATTATTGGCGCAAACAGTAGGGCTCGCTCCGGAAGTCACAGTTCCCGGAGAACTTACTAGAACTGAAATTGTCACAGTTTGTCCGGGGCAACCTGCTACTGTAGCAAATACCGAGTAAGTTCCTGAAGCCAAAAAAGAAGCGTTAGCAATAGTAGGATTCTGATTCGTTGAATTAAATGCGTTTGGGCCTGACCAATTATATGTTGCGCCCCCAATCGTACTTTGGTTTAAATTAATACTCTGCCCTAAACAAACAGGAGAATTGCTTGTGACTGTTGGTGTTGACGCGGCAGGATTAACGGTTACATTAATAACAGTTACTGAACTGGTGCAACCTAACACGGTTTGTGTAGCAGAGTAAGAACCGGTTCCTAATAATGAAATGTTTGAAATAGATGGGTTTTGTAAAATAGAAGTAAAACCATTCGGCCCTGTCCAGTTATATGTAGAACTGTTTGGGCTGGCGCTAAAAGTAAGAGTTTGTAACTCGCAGACAGGGGAGTTGCTCGTTAAAACTAACTGCGATGGTATAGGGTTAACCGTGACTGAAATAGTTCCTATTGGTCCTGTGCAACCAGAAATAGTTGCGTTAACAGAATATATTCCCGCACCCGCTATAGTAATTCCCGCTATAGTTGGGTTTTGAACATTTGAAGTAAAAGTATTAGGACCAGACCAATTATAAGTTGCGCCTGCTGTAAAAGTAGAGGTTAAATTTAATGTTTGCCCTACACATAAAGGGGTATTCGCGCCGGCAGTAGGCGACGCGGGTGTGGCATTAACTGTTACTGATATGGTACCGGCAGGCCCGGTACAACCAGCAACGGTTGCGTTAACGGAATATATTCCCGATCCCGCTATAGTAATTCCCGCTATAGTTGGATTTTGAACATTTGAAGTAAAAGTATTAGGACCAGACCAGTTATATGTTGCGCCTGATGTAAAAGTTGAGGTTAAGTTTAGTGTTTGCCCCACACATAATGGGGTATTAGCGCCTGCTGTAGGCGCAGAAGGGACAGTATTTACAGTAACAGCAAGTGTGGTTGTTGGACCAGCGCAGCCACCCGCACTTGTAGCAAAAACAGAATAAGTGCCGTTTTCTGCTAAAGTGATTCCTGTAATAGTTGGATTTTGTAATGAAGATATAAAACCGTTTGGTCCGGACCAGCTATATGTTATACCGGTTGTAAAAGATGCTGTAAGGCTTAGTGTTTGTCCTATGCATAAAGGAGAATTGGCTCCGGCAACTGGAGGAGAAGGTTGATTACTCACATTCACGCTAATAGTTCCTACCGGCCCCGTACATCCGGCAACAGTAGCTGATACAGAATATAAGCCTGTTGCTGCTGGCGTGGCGGCACTAATAATGGGATTTTGTATTGCTGAAGTAAAGGTGTTTGGCCCGGACCAATTATACGTAGCCCCTGTTGTAAAAGAAGCTGTTAAACTTAGTGTTTGTCCGGCACATAGCGGGCCGTTAGCTCCGGCGATTGGTGCTGCTGGAGCAGGATTTACGGTCACTGCAACAGTTCCTGTGGGGCCAGAACAACCGGATGCTGTTGCAAATACTGAATAAGTTCCAGCTGCTGCAGTTGTAACATTTGGAATTGTTGGGTTTTGAGAAATAGAACTGAATCCATTCGGCCCCGACCAGGAATAAGTTGCTCCTCCAATATTGCTGGCGGTTAAACTTAGAGTTTGTAAGGCACATAAAGGTGAATTGGCTCCCACGGTTGGTGTTGCTGGTGAGGTATTTACTGTCACAACAACAGTTCCCGCCACACTTGTACATCCTCCTACAGTTGTAAATATTGAATAAGTTCCTGCTCCAGCAGTTGTAATATTAGATATGGATGGATTTTGTAAAGTTGAAGTGAAGCTGTTGGGGCCGGTCCAGGTATATGTGCCACCCGTAGTTGGAGTAGTAAAGTTAAGCGCTTGTCCCGCGCATAAAGGCGAGTTGGAAACCACTGATGGTGTTGTAGGCGTGGGGGCCGCCCCCACGGTTATTGTTTGAGTTATTGGGGAACAACCCGTCGTTGCGTCATTTACGTTGACAGTATATGATCCGGCAGTTACTGCAGTAGAAGAAGTATTTGCGGTGTTACTCCATGTATAGGTATAAGGCGATGCGCCTCCGGAGACAGAAGATGTAAGCGCTATAGTAGATGGGCCACCCGAACATATAACCGGATTGGTTGGTGTTATTGCAACTGTTAAGCCGGGTGTAGTATATACCCTTACGGTATCACAAACTGTTCCGCTACTGCAGCCTGCCTTGGTACCACAAACTAAATAATCAATAAAGGAAGGTGTGGAGGCTGTTGGTGTAACAATAGGGGTCATACAGTTTGAACCTGATGTACAGCTTAGGTAAGAATTATATAAACCCTGAACCGATCCGGTAATGGATGTCCATGTAATACTGTTAGGCGTTAATCCGCTCACGCTCATTGTGCCCGAACATCCAGCCCTTAAACTGAAATTTGGTGTTGCCGAAAACCCCGAGCTGGTTGTTATTGTATAAGTATCATTATTACCTCCCGGATTACAATAAGTTAAACAGAAATTGGTTAAACCATTCAAACATACCGGGTCGGTAGGATTATACATTGTGCCACTACAGTTGATTTGATAAGAACCGTTATTACCCCCGCTCTTAAAAAACTTTATCTCTGTAGCAGAAGGGTGTACTGACACATAAAAAACCACGCAGGCATCTGATCCTGTGCCAAAACAACATTTTCCATTCCTTACACTACTAACAGTATATGAATTGTTTGGATTTGAGGACAAATTAGCGGTAAAAGATGTTACTGCGCTGCAGGTAGGAATGCACGCTGTTTGTGCAAATATATCCTGAGTTAATGCCGTAAAAAATATAAAGAAAAGAATACAGTCTTTCCTTAAAGTTGGGTAGATTTTCTTCATGCATGATTCCTAATATTTGGTTTTACGTAAAACTTCTTAAAAGGTTTACCTATTTTTAATAATAACGCAAAAACGTTATTTAAGAAACTAAAAAAATAGGGCTCGAATTAAAATGAATGAGCATAAAACGAGTACTTGGTATAACAAGTAATTTCAGAGCAATTTTTTTAAAAGCCAATAACGTATAACTGAGAAAAAATGAGGTTTACAAAATAATAAGGTAAAGAAATTAAATTAACTGGTTTGTTTTAAAGTTGCTTCAAAATTCTTTTTGTTAACGTATTATATTTGGAATATTTTAGCCTATAATTAAAAGCAAATTAATTTGCTAACGAAAAGCCAAACAGGTAAGATAAGCTGTGGTAATTAAATCGTTATACCTATTATACAAACATTCCTTCGACACAGTTTATCTTGAGCGAAGTCGAAAGGCTCAGGATAAACTGACTCGTTTGCTTTTTTATATTTTTATTCCAATGATGCAAACGTCATCCACCTGTTCCAGTTTTCCTTTCCAATCATCAAAGACCTTTGAAAGTAGCGCTTCTTGTTTATTTAAGGGGGTATTATTGATGCTTATTAAAAGATCTTTTAATTGCTGGTATTTAAACTTTTTTCCTTTTTCGCCACCAAACTGGTCGGCAAAACCATCCGTAAATAGGTAAAAAATATCACCCGGACTTATTTGTATTCTATGCGTAGTAAAAGGTTTTGGATGATCTGTTTTACCAATAGGTTGTTTGTCTGCTTTTATTTCTTGCAAATTATTTTCAGAGATCTTCCATAACGGATTATTAGCGCCGCTCCAAAACGCGGTATTACTTTTTTTATCTATACATAACAACGAAATATCCATTCCATCTTTTACCTGCTCGTTGCTTTTAGCAAATGTTTCCAATACCAAATCTCTTGTTTTATCTAAGATCTTTCCTGTTTCTAATAAACTAAATTCTTTTAAAGCACGGTTCAACGCGTTGCTACAAACAACTGATACTAATGCGCCCGGCACGCCATGTCCGGTAGAATCTGCGGCGGCGATAAAGATCTTGTCTCCCATCACTTCCATCCAATAAAAATCCCCTGCAACAAGGTCTTTTGGTTTATACAATATAAAATTATCCGGCAAAAATTCGTTCACAAAATCCTGAGGGGGCAAAATAGCTTCTTGTATACGTTTGGCATAGGTAATACTGTCGGTTATCTCTTTATTCTTTTCTTCCACTACTTTTTTCTGGTGCTGCGTTTCCTGCTCCTTTATTTCTATTATTTGTTTTTGCCTGTTAGTTACCCTAAAACGATTGAACATAAACACAGCGAAGAGTGCCACAAGAGCAAGACCTCCGTACAAAGCGTAACGCTGTGTTTTTTCTTGCTTTAATTGTGCCACCGTTACCTTTTTTTCTTCTGCTGTTTTTAAACTATCGGCTGCAGATTTTTTTTCATACTCGTATTGAAATTGTTTTTGAATATCTGCTTTGCGCGCTTCAAGATCATTAATACTGTCGTTCATTTTCACGCTTAACTCATACATTCGTAAAGCTTCTTTATCATTGCCGCGTTTTTTGTAGATCATGTAAAGCAAATTACTACTTAAATACAAGTTTTTTGGGTATCCCATTTCCAGGGAATTTTTTAACGAGATCTTTCCATACTCTTCGGCTTTATCAATTTTACCATTCCTAAAATAAATGCCGCCAATGCTTGAGTAAAGTGTTGTTACAGATTGTTTATCGTTTCTTAAGAGCGCTATTTGCAGCGCCTCTTCATAATACTCCAACGCTTTTTCGGGTTGATTAAGCTTAACATAAACAAGGCCTAAAGCGTTTAATGCATAAACAATTCCCTGCTTTTCCTGAGCTTTTCGTTTTATAACAAGGCCCTTATCCAAATAATAAAGTGCAGAATCGTACATGGCATATTGAGAATACAACTGGCCTATATTATTTAATACTGTTGCCGATCCATTATTATCATTCCTTTGCTGGCGAATAGCCAATGCCTTAAGATAATATTCAAGCGATTTGTTTTTTTTATTTTGTGCCGTGTACATTAACCCAAGATTAAGATATACATTGGATATACTTAATGTATCTTTTAATTTTTCGCGTATTTTCAGGGAGCGAAAAAGATAGTCTAAGGCTCCTGCTATGTTGCCCTGGCTATGGTATATTAATGCTACGTTGTTTAATGTTTTGGCCAATGTTTTTTCGTCACCTATCTTTTCACATGTTTCAATAGCTGCCATATTAAACTCCAGGGCTTTTTCTATATCGCCTGTTGTTTTATATATGGCGGCAATATTGTTTAATACAACAGCAATGCCTGCGATATGATCAATTTCTTTATAAACAGATAAGGCTTTGTTGTAATTTTCGAGAGCAAGCACCTTGTCTTTACCAATAAAACCAAACCCTTTATTGTTAAGGGCAGAGCCTAAATATCTTTTAATGACGTTTTTGTTTTTTGTTGGCGTTTTACTCTTCGTATTTGCCAGCTGGTATAATTGTTCGTTATAAACTTCCCACTCGCCGTCAGGAGCGGCTTCGGCAAGGCGGTTTAAAAGATAAAGCCCCAGTGTATCATCAGCTGGTGTTGCATTAAGATCGGGAATTTTTTTTAGCGCAAACTTTAAAGAGTCAAGTGTTTTATCTTGTGCTATATGGCACAATGAAAAAAGCCAAATAAAAATGAAAGCTATTTTATTCTTCATGTTTATTTGGCTTCTAAAATTATTACTCTACCCAACTCTTATAATATTTCCCATCATCAATTGCCATCGCCTCTTCGGTAACCATTAATGGCTTAAAAGTGTCTATCATAACGGCTAATTCCTGTGTTTCTTTTTGGCCAATACTGCGCTCCATTGCTCCCGGTGCCGGGCCATGTGGAATACCTTTAGGATGTAAGGTAATGTGTCCTTGTTCAATATTATTACGACTCATAAAATCACCATCAACATAATATAACACTTCATCGCTATCAATATTACTATGATTGTATGGTGCCGGAATTGAGAGTGGGTGATAATCGTACAAGCGTGGACAAAAACTACAAACTACAAAACCTGCTGTTTCAAATGTTTGATGTATTGGCGGCGGCATGTGCAAGCGACCGGTAATTGGTTCAAAATTATGTATAGAAAACCCCCATGGGAAATTATAACCATCCCAACCTACAACGTCAAAAGGATGGGTTGCATAAACAATTTCATGCATCATGCCTTCTTTTTTTGTTTTAATAATGAAATCGCCTTTCTCATCATGCGTTTCTAATTCTGTAGGTAATTTATAGTCACGCTCACAAAATGGCGAGTGTTCTAATAATTGTCCCTGTGAGTTCTTATAACGTTTTGGTGTGTAGTAAGGCGATTTGCTCTCACAAAATAATAAACGGTTGTCGGTGGTCTCAAAATGCATTTGGTAGATCATTCCGCGGGGAATGATCAAATAATCGCCATACTCAAAGGGGATGTTGCCCATATACGTTTTTAATGTGCCTTTGCCTTTATGAATAAAAAGCATTTCGTCCGAATCTGCATTCTTGTAAAAATATTCTGTCTGGCTTTTTGTTGGAGCTGCTAAACCAATAGCACAGTCGCTGTTTATCAATAAGGTTTTCCTGCTTTCTAAATAATCGGCTACGGGTTTTATATCAAATCCTTTTAATAATAAAGATTTTATATTTTTATCAATTGCAATTTTTGGC
Organism: Bacteroidota bacterium; assembly: GCA_030681615.1. GTDB lineage: Bacteria > Bacteroidota > Bacteroidia > B-17B0 > Aurantibacillaceae > Aurantibacillus. Next base: position 97,837 of record JAUXSA010000195.1, on the reverse strand, counting down.
TCAACCGAATAACTTTTTAAGATTTCTTTAACCTGCGTTGGACGATGGGTATGGTAAAGTAAAGAGTCCATTCCTGAAAAACCTTCTGTTCCAAAAAGTTGTTCGTAATAATGATTGCCTTTTTCGTTTTTAAAAACAACATGGCGCTTTTGAGGAATTTTTCCTAGTTTATGATAGATGGGCATTTTTTGTTTTTTTAATTATTTAACCAGTTTTGCTTTTACGTGAACCCTTTGGTCCATTTTTAATTGTTGCGTTGCCGCCAAACCTGTTTGAATGGTAACGCTAACCCTGAATTGTATCTTGTCTTTAAAAATATATTCTTTAATATTTACATCCTGAAGATCCATTGCCAAAGACGAAACTCCTTGCGGAATGCTGGTTTTAGAAGCAATTAATACATCACCCAGGCCACTGGTCTTTAAATAAATGTTTAACGATTTTAAAAAATTTAAATTTCCATTGGCAACGGAAAGATCAAATTTGGTCATCTTAATTTCGTCCACTAAATTTTGAACTGTTTTTTCGGAAGTAAATTTATCTTTTGAGTCTGTTGGAATTTCAGGGCTATTAAAATCTGCAGGAACATTAACCGTGATGCTTGTAGATGGAATTGTAAGTGTGGTAGTATAATCAATATCAAACTCTGTGACCTTATCTTTTTTGCAGGAAAGATTAAGCACAACCAATGATAAAATAATTAAAACACCCAGAATTTTTTTCATAAGCTTTTTTAAATATTCTTTAAAGATAAATTATTTTTTATAATCTCTTTCAGGTTTGGTCTTAATCTGCTTTTATACACTGCTAAACATTCGGGGCCATTCTTAATGCGGCCTTTTCTTAGTTTCCGCTGCTCTTCTATAGGCAAAGCAATTATATCAACACACTCTGGCGTGCAGCAGCCTTTCATCTTTTCAGCACAGGCCTGGCATTGAATAAATAAAAGGTGGCAATCATCATTCTTGCAGTTTACATGCGTATCGCATGGGGTACCACACTGGTGGCATTCGCTTAAAACGTCATCGGTTATCCGCTCGCCAATACGTTCATCAAACACAAAGTTGATGCCTTTAAATTTGCTTTCCAAACCTTGTTCTTTTACTTCTTTAGCGTATTGAATTATACCCCCGTGTAAATGATTTACATCTTTAAATCCTTTATATTTAAAGTAAGCGCTGGCCTTCTCGCAACGGATGCCCCCGGTACAATACATTAGTATTTTTTTGTTCTCCTGCCCAGCCAGATGATCGATCACTAAAGGCAGTTCCTCTCTAAATGTATCTGCATCGGGTGTAAAAGCACCTTCAAACTTACCCACTTCACTTTCGTAATGGTTACGCATATCTACAACAATAGTATCCGGATCTTCAAGCGCTTTATTAAACTCTTCTGCGTTTAAATACGTTCCGGTTTTTGCAGGATCAAACTTTGGATCATTTATTCCATCCGCTACTATTTTTTCTTTTACCTTAATTACAAGTTTATAAAACGATTTGCCATTGCCATCTACAGCGTGTTTAAAGGGTACATCTTTAAAATAACTTAAACTATAAACATGTTTCACAAAATCGTTCCAGTGCTGAGTGGGAACACTCATTTGAGCATTAATACCCTCGTGGGCAATATAAATACGGCCAAAACAATGCCATACACTCCAGGTTTTAAAAAGTTCGTCTCTTAATTCTTGTGGGTTTGGGATTGAAACATAGCGGTAAAAAGAAATTGTTTTGCGCTCTATGTTTTCTTCTTTTAAACGTTGTTTTAAAACGTCTTTGTTTTCACGGTTTACCAGTAATGCCATAACGATAAAAATAATTGCAGTTTATATTATCATTGTAATTTATTTTTGGCTTTATACTTTGTACAGCGTACATTGTAGTCAATTTCAAAAATTATAATTACGTTTGTAAAGATACAAAATTGTTTGCTAACATTTAACTGATCTTAATCATGTTGACCAAGAATGAAAAAATTTTAATTATAGGTGCCGGCGGGCAAATTGGCATTGAATTAACAGCCGAGCTGTCTAAAATATACGGCCATAAAAATGTTGTTCCTTCTGACCTAAAAGCGCCTGCTGTTATTACCGAAAATCCTTTCGAGATATTAGATGCCCTTGATGGCAAGGCCCTGTTTGAGATCGTTAAAAAACATGGCATTACGCATGTTTATCATCTTGCCGCAATGCTTTCTGCTACCGGAGAGCAAAACCCTATGTTTGCCTGGAAACTGAATATGGAAAGTTTATTTCATGTGCTGGATCTTGGAAAAGAAAAACACATTAAACAAATTTACTGGCCAAGTTCTATTGCGGTTTTTGGCCCTACAACACCTCGCGAAAACACGCCGCAGTATACTGTAATGGAACCATCAACTATATACGGCATAAGCAAACAAGCGGGCGAGCGCTGGTGCGAATGGTACTTTAAAAAACATGGAGTAGATACAAGAAGCATTCGTTACCCCGGTTTAATAGGCTGGAAAAGCGCTCCGGGTGGAGGCACCACAGATTACGCAGTACATATTTTTCACGAAGCATTAAAAAAAGGCAATTACGAAAGTTTTTTGAGTGAAAATACTGCGTTACCAATGATGCATATGGAAGATGCGATTCGCGCGACCATTGAGATCATGCATGCGCCTTCTGAAAATATAAAGATACGCGGCGCTTATAATTTATCGGGTATTAGTTTTAGCCCTAAAGATATTGCCGCAGAAATAAAAAAACACATTCCTGATTTTACAATTTCGTATAAGCCAGATTTCAGGCAGGCCATTGCGGATAGCTGGCCAAAAAGTATTAACGATGCCGATGCCCGTAAAGACTGGGGCTGGAAGGAACATTATGATCTTCCAAAATTGGTTGAGAACATGTTAGTGAATCTTAAAAATTTAAAGACCGTTTGATAAATGAAAAATGTTTTTGTCGTTTTTGTTTTATGCATAGTTGCCCTTAGCGGCAAGTCGCAATCCGTTAACAAAGGAGATATAACTTTAAACGCAAATATTGGCGCGCCGCATTTATTTAAAGGCATTGTAAAGCTGGCCACAAACAGTAATGTGTTTAAAGAGAACTTTGATGGGATTGTTGAAGTTTCGTCCATCAAAGGTATTAATCCCATCTCTTTAAAAGCAGGCCTGGCATTAGATAAGAATTTTACATTAGGTTTAAATTATTCATACTGGAGTTTAAGCTTTGATGTTGAAGATCATTACAATGCTCAAAACATAAGTTATGGGTCGATCTATGAAGATAGTGTTGATATTTATAAAATTAAACTTACGAGCTCTTCTATTGGTATTCGCCCTGTTTTTAATTTTCCGTTAGAGAGTTATAAGAACGATTTTTATTTGGCCTTAGGTCTTGGGTTAACAAAAAACAATTTGAACATAAATTTTAGCAGCACCGATGCAGGCAGGTTTGTTGGGATATTTAACCAGGAACTCGCTTATGATCTTTCTTTGCCCGGCGGCTTTTACTTTGCCCCAAGCATTGGCTACAGACATTACTTCAACCCTTTTATTGGTTTAAATTTTGAGTTGGGTTATGAGAAAGGCGCTATCGTTCAGGGCGGCCTTGTTTTTAGGTTCAACTATAAAAAAGAGGTTCGCGATAAACAAAAAAGCAGTTAATCAAGTCCCTAATATAAATACTCTATAAATGAAAAAAACGATATTGATTCTTTTAATTTTCCTGGTTAACGTATCGTTTTCTCAGAGAAGATATGTTCCTGGTTATTTATACACCGGAAATAATGATAGCATTGCCGGAAAAATAAAAGACAAGTTGTTTTTTTCTTCACCGGGCAAAAAAATAAAATTTATTGGTGCTGATGGTGTAAAGAAAAAATACAAAGCAAAAAATTTATACGGGTATGCCATGTTAGGCCTTTTAAAATATTTATCGGTTCCGGCGTCGCCATTTGGTGGGCGTTTAAGATTTATGCAGGTGATAGAAGACGGTGATCTGATACTTTTATCCTACACACAAACCACCTCTTCGGGAGGTTCATACGGGTCTTCATACGGAAGAGTAGGTGGTGGAATGTATAGAACAGGCGGCACCACAACTACTACACGCTATTTTATTGTGAAAAAAGGCAGTAGGGATAAAACAGGAAGAATTCCATTAATTGGCTTTAAAAATTTTATGCTAAGTTATGTTAGTGATGATGCAGAAGTGAAAAAACTTGTAGAAGAAAAATCTTTAACTTTTATGGATGCCCAGCTTATCATTAAAAAATATAATGATAACAAAAGAAAAAATAAAACTTAACTGTTTAATTCTAACGCAACACTCGCATTTCGAATAGCAACTTGTTGTGCAACATTTTGCGCCAATTCCATAAAACTTATTGCCTGTGGGGTATTGTCCTGCATAACTGCAGGGCGACCAGCATCAGCGGCTTCGCGCACACTTTGTATCAGAGGAATTTGTGCTAGTAAAGGAAATTGTAATTCTGCAGCAAGATCTTTTACACCATCTTTTCCAAAAATATAATATTTATTCTCCGGTAATTCTGCAGGTGTAAACCAGGCCATGTTCTCTACCAATCCTAAGATCGGAACATTTAAAGCCGGTAATTGAAATAATGCAATTCCTTTTCGTGCATCTGATATTGCAACCGGTTGCGGGGTGCAAACAATTACGGCGCCTGTTAAAGGAACCTGGCTGCACAAACTAATTTGAATATCTCCAGTTCCGGGAGGAAGATCAACAATTAAATAATCTAATTCACCCCAAACGGTATCGTAAAATAATTGCGATAAAGCTTTGCTGGCCATTGGTCCGCGTAATGCAACAACTTGTCCGGGACCCGCCAAAAAACCAACTGAATTTATTTTAACGCCGTAACTTTCTACGGGTGCCATTTTCTTTTGTCCGTTAAACTCTCCTGGTCCGGGGGCATCACGCTCAACGCCAAACATAATATGCTGCGATGGGCCGTAAATATCTGCATCCACTAAACCTACTTTTGCTCCCTGGCGGGCAAGGCCCAGCGCTAAATTGGCAGCAACGGTGCTTTTACCAACGCCACCTTTTCCACTGGCAACGGCAATAATGTTTTTTACATCGCGTAAAGTAGTTTCATCTTTTTCTTTTTTAGAGGTAACGGTTGCGGTCATGTTTATTTTCACCTTCGCTTCTTTATCCACGTAGTGTAAAACCGCATTCATGCAGGCGTTATGTATCATGTCCTTCATAGGACATGCAGGGGTTGTGAGAACAACGGTAAAAGCAATGTTTTTTCCGTCAACTACAACATCTTTAATCATATTAAGGGTTACCAGGTCTTTTTTAAGATCCGGATCGTCCACATATTTTAAAGCGTCTAAAACTTTTTGAACTGTAATTTCCATAATTAAAATTTAAGGGTATTGCCCTTATAGAACATTTTCTTTGCAGGGTGCAAATAAATAATTTTTTATTGCGGTTTTGCTTTTGTTGTATCGTTTGGTACAACTACCGGGGCAGGCAAGCCTTCAACCTCTGCAATTGCAGCCTTAATGCCGTTGGCAATTGAATCCTGAACTTCTTTAGCACGTTTATGCATAGAGTCGCGGCTTTCGGCAGCCGGACCACAAGTTGTAAATGATACTATAATTATTAAACTAAAAAATAAAATTAATTTTTTCATGTCCTAAATATTGGTTTACAAAGATAAGAATGTTTGCTCTTATAATCTATTAAAAACAGAAAGGCCCCAAAGCAATGCTTTGAGGCCAATCAGCTAACTAACTAAACACAAATTAGTGTGCAGGTGCAGTTTCAGTAGTTGCAGCAGCAGCAGTTGAATCAACTGGAGCAGTTTCTGCAGGAACTTGGTTCATTGACTCGCTAATAGCAGCTGCGATTGAATCAGCAACTTGCTTAGCTCTTTCTTCCATTTTAGCTTTTTCTTCAGCAGAAGGACCACATGATACGAAAGCTGTAGCTAAAGCAGCTACCATTACGATTGAGAATACTTTTTTCATTTTAATTTTTTTTAGATTGTTGGTTAATTTCCCATTTATCCCTTTTTTTAAAAATAGTAACCCAAAAAAATTGAAGATTTTAGAAATAATTTATAAACAATTGATAATCAAATAAATAAATTTAAGGTTTGAACAGGTTACCCAAAATTTCAGGTCATAGATATAAAATTTAACCTCGCTAAAGGTTACCTTTGTTTAATTGTAGTATTAATCTAAACAAGGCGTTTATGTCCAGAAACAAAGTGCAGTATACCGAAGATCAATTTATTGAGGGTTTACGCACCGGAAATAATGAAGTGCTAAACGTTTTGTATAAAAAGTACTACAACATCGTTCTTAAATTTATTGTAAACAATAGTGGCACACAAGAGGCGGCTCAAGACATTTACCAGGAAACAATAATTGTTTTATATGAAAATGTACAAAAGCCGGACTTTGAATTAAATTGTCAGCTGCAAACTTATATTTATTCTATTGCAAAACGTTTATGGTTAAAGCAATTGAAAAAGAACAGCAAAACTTTTTTGTTTAAAGACGATGACGAGAATGAAGTGGTAGATGTGACTGAAGATTTGACTATCTACGAGGCCAAAGAAGCAGAACTTGAAAAAATGAATCAAAGTCTTGCCGAACTTGGAGAACCCTGCGCCACATTGATAAAAGATTTTTATGTGCAAAAGTTAAGCATGGATGAGATAGCCGAAAAATTTGGTTACACCAATGCCGACAATGCAAAAAATCAGAAGTACAAATGTTTACAACGATTAAAGAAAAGTTTTTTTGAATTATTACCAGTTGAACAAATAGAAAGAAAATGAGACCGATAGATTTATTTGATGATTATTTAAGTGGAGCGCTAAGTACGGATGAAGTTTTAGATTTTGAAAACCGTTTACGCTCTGACAATACATTTGCAGAGGCGTTTGAACAACACAAAACTTTAGTGGTTACTTTACAGAAAAGCGCAAAAAGAAATGCTTTTAAAAATAAATTAAAAGCAATTCATACTTCTGCCTTTGGTAACGATGCAAAAATTATCTCTTTTAAGGAAGAAGGTTTTGTAAAACGTTATGGCAAAACTGTTTTAGTTGCTGCAAGTACGGCTGCTATTGTTGTATTAAGCACAGTTGCTGCTGTTAGTCCGGGTGTTAAACAAACAAGCAACGAGATCACCGAATTAGGATTAAAATTAAAAGCATCTAGCGATGCTGTTGTTGAAGGTATTAAAGAAGGTAACCGTTTAAAGCCTTTACCTGCTCCTGCAAATTTAGAAGGAAGTGCTTTTGCTTTTAATAACAAAGGTTATATCATTACCAGCTCACACATGGTAAACGGTGCTGATAGCGTGTTTGTACAAAACGGATCTTTAGAGAGAACGTTGACCGAAGTTATTTTAATAGATACAAAATTAGATATCGCTATTTTAAAGATCACTAATCCGGATGTTGTAAAAACATGGGACGTTCCTTTTACATTCAATCAAAAAACTACTGATCTTGGTGAAAAGGTGTATACACTTGGCTACCCAAGAAAAGATGTGGTTTATGGAGAAGGTTCATTAAGCTCTTTAAGCGGTTATTATAATGATACTACTATGTACCAGATCTCAATCCCTGTAAACCCGGGTAATAGCGGCGGGCCGTTATTAAATGACCAGGGAAATGTAATAGGGGTTATCAGGGGTAAAATTACAGGCGCCGAAGCTACCGGTTTTGCTATAAAATCTAACGAGATCTTTAGATCGATTGACGCTTTAACGGTTGATAGCGTTAAAACGGATCTCTTAAGCCAGTCTAAAAAGCAAACGCTTAAAGGCTTAAAGCGTACCGAGCAGATAAAACGCATTAACCCATACGTTTTTAACGTGTTGGTTTACAAAAAGGATTAATTGTATTATTTTTCTAGGCAAAAAATTCGTCGGTTTTATGGGATTTTTGGTATACGTCAGTTGCCAAGCCTTGTTAATAACCAAAAATTAGCAAGTGGTTTTAAATCAGTGGCTTATACGGTTATTAAAATATCGTTAACAGCTTTTTAACCAGTTAATCACAAGCCATAAACCCCAATCGCGATTTAATAAATTATTTTCGTCTAATAAATAAAGTTATTAACAATTATATAGTTAACTTTGTAATCTAATACCATAATCATGTTCGAAATACTAAAACACTTTGAAAGCAAATACGGAACCCTTAAGAAAAAAGGCTTACGTATTGAGGGTTTGTCTATGATAGACCCGAAACGTAAAAAACATGTAATCATGGTAAGCAAACCATTTATGTTTGACAACCGTTTATTACCAAAAACCTACGAAGGTTTGGATATAAAGGCCAAAATTGAAGGTGGTTTGCCAAAAGAATTTGCATTTAATAAAGATGCAGTAAAAAAAGAATACGTTTGGGCGCCAATTAAATTTGAAAAATATGTTGACCGTTGTTCGGAAGAAATTCGCAAACAATTCGGCAACCCGGAAATGAGCCGTACTGAAATGTTAGACGCTTTAGCGTTTGGCAATTTTGAAGCTCACAAAAAGAAAAGCTTACAATTAATGGCGGAAGGAAAAATTCCACCATTTAAAATGAATTAGCGTTGTTTATTGTTTAAGAGAGTAAGTAGCACAATTGTCATAATTAAGGGTTAAACAATTAGTTACTTTGGTTGAAAAAGTCGGTTGGTTACCGACTTTTTTATTTTCTACAGTTTATGGTTTAACCACAGAGGTGCTGAGCAAACTCAGATTCACAAAGAATTTTTTAATTAGTATTCTGCTGGTTTAAGCGACAACACCAAGATCAACTTTGTGTCCTCCGTTTCTCCGTGGTGAAAATTTGTAATGAAAAAGCCTTAATCCATTATTTGCAATAAGGTCCTAAAGGCCGCATATTTTCCTTCAAACTTTTCTTTGTATTCTGCCTGTAGTGCAGGTGCAAATACTTTTTGGTATTTTTCAATATCTACCATCTCAAGGAATTTGTATTGCATAGAATAAGTATGGCCCTCGTCATCCACATACAATACCTTTAGCATTTGGCTGTCAATAAAACAACCTGTCTTCATTACATCAGGTATATGGGTCTCTTTCATCCATTTTAACCAATCGGTATGGATCTCATCACTAATATTTACGGTAACATTATATATGAACATGCAGCACTAAATATAACTATAATTATGCAAAAATAACATCGTGCCAAACTCGAATTGCTTGATATAATATTTGTAATTTTACCTTACACAGTACATTTTGTGTAAAACAGACTAATTAAAAATGAAGACCGATTTTATAGAAGAATTACGCTGGCGTGGGCTATTGCAGGATATGATGCCCGGCACGGAAGAACTATTTAAAAAAGAAACTGTTACCGCTTATATTGGATTCGATCCTACAGCCGACTCATTACACATTGGCAGCTTAACACAGATCTTTACTTTGCTGCGTTTACAAAAAACAGGACACAAACCTATTGCGCTTGTTGGCGGTGCCACAGGTATGGTAGGCGATCCAAGCGGTAAATCGGCTGAGCGTAATTTATTGGATGAAGAGGCGCTTAATAAAAATGTAAATGGCATTAAAGATCAACTACAAAAATTTTTAGATTTTAATGCCGGAGCAAATGGTGCAGAATTGGTAAATAATTATGATTGGATGAAGGATTACTCTTTCATTAACTTTATTCGCGATGTTGGCAAGCACCTAACCGTTAGTTACATGATGGCCAAAGATTCTGTAAAGAACCGTTTAGAAAATGGTATGAGCTTTACCGAATTTAGTTACCAATTATTACAAGCCTACGATTTTTATTACTTATACAAACACAAGAACTGCAAACTGCAAATGGGCGGTAGCGACCAATGGGGCAATATTACCAGCGGTACAGAATTAGTGCGCAGAAAAGCAAGCGGCGAAGCCTACGGAATAACCACACAATTAATTAAAAAAGCCGACGGTACAAAATTCGGGAAAACCGAAAGCGGAAATATTTGGTTAGACCGCACAAAAACTTCTCCGTATAAATTTTACCAGTTCTGGATAAACACAACAGATGTTGATGCAAAGAATTGGATAAAAGTTTTTACTTTTTTGTCTAAAGAAGAAATAGACACTCTTACCGCAGAACACGATAAAGATCCCGGCAAACGCGTGTTACAAAAAGCGTTGGCAAAAGAGTTAACTGTTATTGTACATAGCGAAGAAGACCATGCCGCTGCTGTTGAAGCCAGCGCTATTTTATTTAACGGCACCATAAACGATCTTTCTAATTTAAATGACGAATTGTTTTTAGATATTTTTGATGGCGTACCGCAACATGAAGTTCAACGGGCAGATATTGAAGCAGGCACTTCTATTACAGACTTGCTCTCCGATAAAACAAAGATCTTCCCTAGTAAAGGCGAAGCGCGTAAAATGATACAAGGTGGTGGCATTCGTATCAATAAAGAAAAAGTAGAGAGTCACGAATTAATTATTAATACATCACAACTTATAAAAAACAAATATATTCTTATACAAAAAGGTAAAAGTAATTATTACCTGTGTAACGTTAATTAATTATGGCACTCAAGCACTCGCAGCAGCTCAGGCTCTCACAAAAATTATTGCCACAACAAATTCTGTTAATGAAATTGTTGCAGTTGCCAACGCTTGCTCTTGAAGAACGTATTAAAGAAGAATTAGAAGCCAATCCCGCATTAGAAGAAGATCTTGATACTGCAACAGATGAAGAACTATACAGCAACGAAGAACCGGAATTAGGAGAAGATGTTGAGTTTGACGAACAAGGCGAAGCTAAAGAGGACGAAAGCAAAGTGATAGAGAATGATGTGGTGATGGAAGATTATATGGATGCCGAAGAACTGGACTCATATAAATACGAGATCTCTAACAAAGGCGCTGATGATGAGACCAGAGAATTTGTTGTTGTAGAAGGAATTGGTTTTCAGGAACAACTGGAACAACAGTTAGGATTAAAAGATACGCACGATAATGAATACACCATTGGTGTTTATTTAATTGGTTGTTTGGATGAGGATGGATATTTAAGAAGAGAGTTAGACTTGATAGTAGACGACCTTGCTTTTAATTATAACATTACTACAACAGTTGCCGAGCTTGAAAAGATCTTAAAATTAATTCAAAGTTTTGATCCTCCCGGCGTTGGTGCAAGAAACTTACAGGAATGTTTATTGTTGCAGCTGGAAAGAAAGCCTGAAAAAACAAAAGAAGTTGTGCAAGCCATGGATGTTATTAAACATCAAATGGAAGAGTTCTCTAAAAAACATTACGATAAAATTTTAAAGCGTCTTCATATTGAGAATGAAGAATTAAAAGATATTATTGAAGTTATAAAGCATTTAAATCCACGTCCGGGTAACAGCGAAACAAAAGAAAATAATTTCACGGCTGTTATTCCCGATTTTATTATTGCGGTTAATGATGGTATTCCTGAACTGAGTATTAACGGACGTAATTTACCCGATCTTAAAATAAGCCGCGACTATTATGAAATGCTTAAAGAGTATTCAAAAAATAAAGATAAGTCTGCCAAAGAAGCTACGGGCTTTATTAAAAGTAAAATAGAAAGTGCCGAGTGGTTCATTGAAGCCTTACAGCAACGTCATGCTACTTTAGCATTATGTATGCACACTATCATGGACTATCAACACGATTATTTTGTGACCGGTGATGAAAGTAAATTAAAGCCAATGATCTTAAAAGACATTTCTTCTAAAGTTAATTTAGATCTTTCAACGGTTTCTCGCGTGGCAAACAGTAAATATGTGCAAACGCCTTATGGTACCTTTTTATTAAAAACATTCTTTAGCGAGAGCATGAGTACCGATAGCGGTGAAGAAGTGAGCAGTCGCGAGATCAAAAAAATATTACAGGATTGTATTGCCGCAGAAGATAAAAAACATCCGCATACCGACGATGAATTATGTAATATCTTAAAAGAAAAAGGTTATAATATTGCCCGCCGTACGGTTGCCAAATACCGCGAACAGTTAGATATCCCTGTAGGCAGAATGCGTAAAGAGATCTAATCCTAAAAACAAAAAGCTCCATAACCAAAGGCTACAGAGCTTTTTTGAAGCTAAAATTAAACTTACTCAATTATTAATTTTCTGTTCACTATTTTATCGCCGGCTTTAATTTTTATTTCGTAAAGGCCTTTGTTTAGTTTGCTAATGTTTAAATCTTCGTTCTTAGCAACGTTATTTCTGTAATAAACCAATCGCCCTTCCAAACTATAAACACTCACCTCCATTAACTCATTAGTAGAATTATCTACTTTAATTTTTCCGGTAGATGGATTTGGCCACACTAAAACAGAGTTATCAGCTATGGTTTCGTTTAAACCAACACTTAAAATAGTTATAACTGCAGTTGTTGTAGAGCTATGGCAAACGTTAGATGCAACCAAAGTAATTGTGTATGTTCCGTTAGCGGTATAAGTTACAGGACCCGGGTTCATAGATGTACTTGTAATTGAGTTTCCAAAATTCCAAGAATAAGTTGTTGCATTTGTAGAAGTATTAGTTACGTTAACTGTTGGCCCCAGTACTGTATTGGTAAATGCAGCAATCGATAAAAAATTACTTGTATTGTTTGCGGTATCAGCAATTCCTTCACTCATATTATAATAAGTACCACTTGGTGTTGTTTCTAATTTTAAAGTACGTACCATGTATTTATAAATGCCTGGGTACACTAAACAATTATCAGTATAAGTTGTGCCTGTTATTGGCGAAGGATTAATTTTTGTATAACTGGTGTTGGTTGCATTCTTCATGTATATGTTATAGCCTACAATTGCAGTTTCTGTAGAGGCCGACCAGGAGATATTACAGTTGTTGCCAGCTTTAGTTGCAACCACATTTGAAACAGGTGCAACAATATCATTACGCAAAGTAGGATCGCCCATTAAAGCAATATGCACCGCATTCGTAATTCCAGCACCGGTAGAATATGGTGAGGCAAAATAAACGTTTACATTGTTTTGTGTTAGTTGTGTGCTGTATCCAATATTCTCTCCCATGGCCATGTGATGGAACATCCAGTTTGGACGGCCTGCCCATGCATTGGTTAATGTTTTGCCCTGGCACAATGGTGCGCGTAAAAAATTATTATTTATATCCCAGTCGCCAAAATAACTTCCAAACAACATAGTAAAAACACCTTGTAAATTAGATGTTGAGAAATTAGTTGTATTACCTATACCACTGGCGCTTGTAAATGATCCGCCACCGCAACCGTAAGACCATTGGTAGCTATTACCGGTCATTGTTGTAAAATAATCCCCTATAACAACATTTGTAGGTGTAACCAAAGGACCAAAGTTTTTAAATCCGCTCGAAGCAAAAGCTTCGCCCGGAGTAAAATATCCAAAATTGTCATCAAGCACCGCGCGTTTAATTGGTGTAAAAACTTTTTTGCGGTAATCGTGATCTTTATCTAAATAATTTTTTAAGAGTTGTGTTTCTGTTGCTGTAAAAGAGGTCATGCCACCAAGATCAACACGGCCAACTTGTAACTCTACCGGACTTGGAATTAAGAACTGGTCGAACTTACCATCACCCGGAATGTTTTGTGTGCGTGCAGGAGATGCGGTTGTTGAAGTAACAGAAACATCCGTCCATGTACCATTCACGTCGCCATAATATACATCTGCAGGCCAGGCACCCTGGTGATCGGTATGTGCATCGGGACCAAAATTTCCGCTGTATGGTACAGGAATGTGTCCTAATAAAAATAATGCTTTTGTATTTGCAGGATCTAAATTGTAAGTATTTACTATTTGTGCTTTAACTGCAGTAACCGCTAATGTTGGACTAACATAACTTGTTAATACTTCCCAGCCATCACCCTCAAGATCATCCTGCAAGCGTTTTATTTCGGGTGCTAAAGTAACACTGTGTGTGTTGGCAATTAATAAAATTAACTTTCCTCTTCCTTCTACTACAGGAATTTGTATTCCCGAATTAATATAACCGTAACCAGGATAAGTTAATGTGCCCGAAGTTGCAGTTCTTGTAACGCGGTATTCGTAATGGGTGCCAACAGCAACTGTATTATCTACATATTGCGTAGTTGTGCTTGGATTCGTAAGAGAGAGATTGGTCCAGGTAGAACTGTTCTTTGGTTTTCTGTATATAGCATAATTAGTTGTTCCTACATTTGGTAACCAGTTAAGTGTAACTGTTGGTGGACTGACCTGAACGTTTGCCCATAATTCTACCGAACAATCTTTTGGTGTTGGGTTGGGTTGTGCTTTAACAGCTATAAAAAAAAGAAAGAAAATTGCTACAAGTAGGTTTTTATTCATAAATTATATTTTAGATTGATAAATATAATGATGAATAGGTAAAAACCCACTCCTAATAAGTTTAAATTGATTTAGGCGCTACCAATTGTGCCTTAGGCCGAGGGAAGGCCCATATTTTGGTTGATCTATATATTTGAATCGGCTATTTTATACTAATGTGCCAGTAGCCAGTTCTCTCCAACCCCCATTCCCACTTCAACAGGAACATTTAACGGCAAAGCATTACGCATGTGGTGTTCGATAATTGGTTTTACAATTTCCAATTCGGGTTTGTAAACATCAAACACTAATTCATCATGCACCTGCAACAACATCTTTGTTCTAAAATTTTGTTTTTGCAGATCGTTGTAAATATTTATCATGGCTACTTTTATCATATCGGCGGCACTGCCTTGTATGGGAGCATTAATAGCGTTACGCTCTGCAAAACTGCGAACCGTTGCGTTATTGGAAGTAATATCACGCAACCAACGTTTACGCCCTAACAACGTTTTTACAAAACCGTTCTCGCGTGCAAAATTTATCGAGTCGCTCATGTACTTATCTATCGCCGAAAATTCTTTTTTATAATTATCAATGATTTCTTTTGCTTCGCCGCGACTAATACCTAGATTTTCTGCAAGGCCAAAAGCGCCTTGTCCGTATATGATACCAAAATTAACGCTCTTTGCTTTGTAACGCATTTCTTTGGTCACTTCACTTTCTGCAACATTAAATACTTTTGATGCAGTGGCCGTATGAATATCTTTTCCTAATTGAAAAGCCTCACACATGTTTTTATCGCCACTAATACTGGCAACAATTCTTAATTCTATTTGTGAATAATCGGCGCTTAATAAAATATGGTCTTTATCGCGCGGAATAAATGCTTTACGAATTTGCCTGCCGCGCTCTGTTCTTATTGGAATATTTTGCAGGTTAGGATTATCGCTACTTAGACGTCCGGTAACAGCAACAACCTGATTAAAGGACGTGTGAATACGATGTGTTTTTTTATTCACCAATTCAGGCAACGTATCAACATAAGTTGATTTTAATTTTACCAGCTCGCGGTAATCTAAAATTTTTGAAACGATCGGATGCGCGCCTTCCAGTTTACTTAAAACTTCTTCGCCTGTAGCATACTGACCCGTTTTTGTTTTCTTAGCTTTATCTACAATTTTTAAATACTCAAATAATATTTCTCCAACTTGTTTTGGTGACGATACGTTAAATTTTGTTCCTGCTAATTCCTGGATTTCTTTTTCAACCTGCGCAATATCTGTTTGTAGTTGCGCTGAGAATTCTCTTAACACAGGCACATCTAAATTAATTCCTTCGCGCTCAATGTTAGCCAAAACTTTTATTAAAGGCACCTCCACCTCGTTGAATAATTTTTCCACTTCGTTCTCTTTAAGAAGAGGCGCAAAGTGTTTTTGTAATTGTATAGTTACATCCGCATCTTCGGCAGCATAATCTTTAATAACATTAACCTCAACGTCGCGCATGCTAATTTGATCTTTGCCTTTTTTACCAATTAAAGTGGAGATACTTACCGGCGAATAATTTAAATAGGTTTGCGCTAAAATGTCCATACCATGGCGCATATCAGGCATAATTAAAAAATGCGCTACCATGGTATCAAATAATTTATTTTTTATTTCGATATCATAGTTCAGTAAAATTTGGTAATCGTATTTAATGTTTTGTCCTATTAATACTTTAGAAGTATCGTCAAAAATTTTACGGAATGGCTGTAATTGTTTTAGAGCTTCATCTTTATTTTCTGAGATCGGAACGTACCAGGCATGGTGCTCCTTTACAGAAAAAGATAAACCAACTATTTCTGCATTGATGGTGTCCAGCCCTGTTGTTTCGCTATCAAAACAAAATTCTGCTTCCTTTTCTAAAACAGCAACCAATGCATTTATTTTTTCCATAGAGTCAACTAATTCATAGTTGTGCTCTACATCATTAATGGTTTTAAAATTAGTAACAGGGGACTCGGCCTCAACTGTTTCGTCCCGATAGCTATCGGGATGTGCTGAGAAAAGGTCGTCGCCACTAAACAGATCTTGCTTTTTTTCAACCTTTGGTTTTTCGGCGGGTAGTTTTTCTGTTCCGCCAATATCTTCGCCCAACACTTTTTTTGCGATAGCGCGAAACTCCAGTTCTTTAAACAGCTCAGATAATATTTCTTTGTTAACCGGTTTAACGGTTAATTTTTCTTCTTCCAATTCAACCGGGCAATCTAAAATAATTGTCGCCAAACGTTTTGATTGAATAGCCATCTCGCGGTTATTCTCAACTTTTTCTTTTAGTTTTCCTTTTAGTTTATCGGTATTCTCTAAAAGATTTTCGATGGTACCAAAATCCTTTACGAGTTGTATGGCGGTTTTTTCGCCTACACCAGGAATGCCGGGAATGTTATCCACCTTATCACCCATCAAGCCTAAAATATCAATTAACTGCGATACGTTTTGTATTTCCCATTTCTTACAAATTTCTTCAGGGCCTAAAATTGACGGGCCGTTACCAAAACTTGCAGGTTTAAAAATAAATGTATTTGCGTCAACCAGCTGACCGTAGTCTTTATCCGGCGTCATCATATAAGTGGTAAAGCCTGCTTTTTCAGCTTTCATGGCTAGCGTGCCAATAAGATCATCTGCTTCAAAACCGCTAATTCCCATGGTCTGAATATTAAAGCCATTAAGAAGATCCATAATTAAAGGAATAGATTTTTGAAGGTCTTCCGGCATTTCTTCACGATTGGCTTTGTAAGTTTCAAATTCGACATGACGTTGCGTTGGGCCTTCCATATCAAACACAACAGCAATGTGTGTTGGTTTTTCTTTGTTTAAAATTTCAAGCAAGGTGTTTGTAAATCCAAAAATGGCGGAAGTATTAAAACCTTTTGAATTGATACGCGGACTGTTACTGAAGGCAAAAAACGCGCGGTAAATGAGTGCGTAGGCATCCAATAAAAATAATTTCTTCTCAGTATCTTTTGTGATCATGTTTTAGCTTTTTTGATGGAAATAGATCAGAACAATCCTATTTCCGGTTGTTGTAGCTGTTAATTACCTCAACAGCTTTTTCTTCATTTAATTTTTTCTCGTCTTCGTAATCATTAGCAAAACCAGAGGCTCCACTCATCATATCCTGCAATTGTTTCTTAAATTTTCCTTCTTTAACCGATGTCATTTTTTTATCGTCCTTACGCGTTATAAAATATTCGCCATCAAAACTGGTTGCGTTCATATTGGTTACTTCAAACATCATTTTGTAAAGAGAGATCTCACCACGCACAAGTGCTTTGTAAAATTTTAGCTCGCCCTCGTAATCCATTGTTATGTAATGTTGCTTATCAAAACCATAAGCCTTTACTTTATTTGGTTTATAATTTTTTTGGGTACCGCTATCATCTTTGAAAAAAACCTTGTCGTAATTACTTTGTTCTTTTTTTGGATTTATTTTTACTTCACCTTTTACAGTATCGCCTTTTTCGTTTACAATATATCCTTTTACAAATGCTATTTGTGCATTAGCGCAAAATGTTACAAGGCTTATCAATAAAATCGCAAGCGTATTTTTCATAAAGTAGTTTTTAAACAGGCTTATAAAGAAACCGAAATTTTAGCTCTTAAAGAAGCGTTGTTAGAACTGTGTGAATAAATTAATGAGGAAAATTAACCTGGTAAATAGTTGGCCAGAGTTTGCCTGTAACGTAGATCTTGTCTGCAATAGAGTCAAAGGCAATGCCGTTCATTTCTAAGGTATTAGGATGTAGGTTGCGCATTTGATAGCTTATTGGTGTAAAGTTAATTTTAGCAAGTACTTTGCCGCTGACCGGATCGATCTTAACAACATAACCCGTCATCCAAATGTTAGCGTAAATATATCCGTTGATGTATTCTAACTCGTTAAGCGCATCGGTAGCATAACCATTTTCATTTACAGCTAAAACTTTAAGTACTTTCATCTCTTTTGGATCGAAATAGGTTAAGTTATTAGTGCCATCGCTCATAATAATATTTGTACCGTCGGTAGTTAATCCCCAACCTTCTTTATTAGAGTAATTAAACTGACCAATTTTTTTAAATGTTTTTGCATCGTAAATAAAACCGGTTTGGTTTTGGTAAGTGACCTGGTACAATTTATTTTTTAAAATAACAATGCCCTCTCCAAAGGGATATGCTTTTTTATCTAACTCTGCTTTAACATCCAATTTCCCGGTTTTTAGATCTACAATACCAATTACAGATCTTAAATGTGGCATGTGATCAGGCGAACCCGTGCTTTCGAATAATTTATTTTCGTGTATTAAAAGTCCTTCTGTAAAAGCAGTAGTATCGTGCGGTAATGTTGCAACGATCGTATGTTCTAAAACAGGGATAATTGGTTTTTCTTCTACAACCGTTTTTATTTCAGGATCTTTTTTTTCTTCCGGCCCGCAAGAACTAAAAGAAACAATTGCAAGAACAATTGCAAAAGATGAAATTATTTTTTTGTTCATCATTTTTATATTTTCCATGAAGAACCTTCTTTTGTATCTTTTATCTGAACGCCGGCATCGGTTAATTTATTGCGGATCTCATCACTCAGTGGAAAATTCTTTTCTACTTTTGCTTTGTTACGAATGTCTAACACCATGTGAATGACTTTATCCAATACCGCAGTTGTTTTAGAATTCTCTTCTTCTTTTTTTAATCCCATAACATCAAACACAAAATGCTGGTAGATATTTTTTAAGGTATCAATATCATTTTGTGTGACCGTTAATTTATTATCGTTGGCAGAATTAACTATCCTCGCAGCTTCAAATAAATGTGCTATTAAAATGGGCGTATTAAAATCATCGTTCATGGCATCGTAACATTTTTGTTGCAATGCTTTTATATCCTCTGACGAAGTAGTTCCTGCTTTTAATGTTTGCAAGGTATTGTGACTTTCCATTAAACGCTCAAACCCTTTTTCGCTGGCTTGTAACGCTTCGTTAGAAAAATCAAGCGTGCTGTGGTAATGTGTTTGCATCATAAAAAAACGTACGCCCATTGGACTATAGCCTTTTTCTAATAACGGGTGATCGCCAGTAAATAATTCGCCCGGTAAAAAACCATTACCTGCAGACTTTGACATGCGCGCACCATTTACGGTTAACATGTTTGTGTGCATCCAATAATTTACCGGTGCTTTATGATTGCAGGCTTGTGATTGCGCGATTTCGTTTGTATGATGTGTTGCCTGAAGATCCATACCGCCACCGTGTATATCAAAAACATCTCCTAAATATTTACTGCTCATTGCTGAACACTCTATATGCCAGCCCGGAAAGCCCCAGCCCCAGGGCGATGGCCAACGCATTAACGTTTCTGGTTTTGCGTTTATCCATAAAGCAAAATCCAAACGGCCACGTTTTTCATCTTGTCCGCTTAACTCGCGTGTGCCTTCCAACAACTCTTCTAATTTTCTATTGGTTAATTGACCATAAGAAAAATCTTTATTATATTTTTCTACATCAAAATAAACTGTTCCATCAACAACATAAGCAAAACCTTTTGCAATAATTTCTTTGATCATTTCTATCTGTTCGCAGATGTGCCCCGTTGCAGTGGGCTCGATGCTTGGCGGTAAATTATTAAAGGCCTGCATTACATCATGAAAACCAACGGTGTATTTTTGTACGATCTCCATTGGCTCAACCTGCTCTAACTTTGCTTTTTTTGCGAACTTATCATCGCCTTCATCACGATCGCCTTCTAAATGTCCTGCATCTGTAATATTACGCACATAACGCACTTTGTAACCAATATGCACCAGGTAACGGTAGATCATATCAAAAGAAATAAAGGTGCGGCAATTGCCTAAATGCACATCGCTGTAAACCGTTGGGCCGCAAACATACAAACCAACCAATGGTGGTTTAATGGGTTTAAATTCTTCTTTTTTACGTGTAAGTGTGTTGTATAAAAACAGGGGTTGCATAGAAGACTAAATTACGGAATAAAAAAAGGCGGAAAAAATATTTCCACCTTAAAATATATTAAATAATAAATTCTTAGTTTTCTATTGGCGCGTCTCCAACATAGATACCGCCTTTGTAAACAGCCACCTGGGTTAAAATGCCATTATCATTATAGATATAGGCTTTGCCCTCCATAAAACGGTTGTCTTTAAAGATACCGTCTTTTGTAACTTGTTTGTTCTTATTATAAAGTGTTTGCTTGCCATTTAATACCATTGGGCCTGAAGTTGGTTTTTCAACAACTGCAATTTTTGGCGCGTTATCAGGTATTTCTACTTTCTTAACTATCTTCTCTTTCGATTCGTAAGTTTTAATAGTAGCAACATCTACGTTACCGTTATCGTATTTTTTTTCTGCTTTTAATTCTCCGTTCTCGTAAAATTCTTTAACCGTGCCGGCTTCTTTTCCATTTACAAAATTGCCTTGTATAGCCATTTCACCATTTGGGTGGTTGTAAGTTTGAACGCCTTCACGTTTTCCAGCAGCATTAAATTTAAATTCGTGTTGTATTTGCCCGTTATCATAATACTGCTTGTATCCACCAACCCAACGGTTATTCTTCCACTGTCCTTCTTCTTCTACCTTACCATTTTCATGAAAAATTACGGCATAACCATCCGGGCGTCCATTTACAAAAGTTACTTTGTTCTTGGTATTGCCGTTACAAAAATATTCCATCCAGATACCGGTTTTACGGTTTTCCTTGTAAGCCCCTTCTTCAGCTTTCTGACTAGGCGCATAACAGGTATTAGGTTTATGTTTTCCAAATAAAACCCATTTACCTTGTTTCTTTCCAAGTTCGTCAATAAAGTTTATAGTATCTTTAGTGTTAGGGATCACTTCATACGATTGCGCAAATTGGGCATTAATACACCCAAAAAATAACGCGAAAAATAATGTGAATCTCATTTATTTTGTTTTTGCTATATTGAAGTTAAGTAATTAAGGCCTCTTATTAACTCAGGGGTAACATATAATTATTAACAATTGTGAGGGAAATTGGCCTAAATTAGACGAGTTAACCAAAATATCCGACGAAAAATCAGGAACTTTTTTCTGAAATTCCTAAAATCTTCGAAAAACCTAAATATAGAGAGCGCCCCTTTTTTGGGGTATTTTGAGATATTAATCCCCGGCAAAGTAAAATTGTTTAAATAAAAAACCCTCTATGTATTAACACAGAGGGTTTAAATGGTATTTGGTTTGATTACTTTCCTTTGGGAGGAGTTTTGCCCCCACCTTGTGGTGTTTTAACCGGTCCGTTATTAGCCGCTCCCGGAATAACCGCTGCTGGCATTGAATCTAATTTCTTTTTAACAGCCATTAAAACATCTTCTGATGGCTCGCTGTATAAAACGCTTCCTGCGCTTGTGTCTAACACATATTTATAACCGCCTTCTTTTGCAACTGCTTCAATTCCTTTTTTGGCTTTATCCATAATAGGTGCTGTTAACTCCGCCGTTTTACGCTGGTAATCTTGTTGTGCCTGTTGTTTAAAATCTTCTATACGACGTTGCAAACCGTTAAGTTCATCTTCTTTCGTTTTTTTAACCAGGTCGCTCATAGTAGCTTGCTTATCCATGTAATCTTTATACTTGGTTTCAAGTTCTGTTTGCATGCTGATAGATTCGGCATCAATTCCTTTTAAATAATTTTGCGCTGTTTCTTTCGCGATCTTTGTTTCAGGCATTAAGCTGATCAAAGAGTCCAAACTCAGGTGCGCTATTTTTTGTGCGTTTGCAAGAGAAAACAATCCTGTTGCTGCAATAATTAAGGCTACTTTTTTAAATGTAGATTTCATACTTATTTTTTGATTTATTTATTTTTTAAAATTACTTCTTGTATCCCAGAAAAACTAAAACGTCATCGCTTTTATCGTATTTACTATTTGCATATAAAATAGAAACCTGGCCGCTTTTATCTAAAATAAAACCAAGGCCTGATTTTTCTGCAACTGCTTTAATGGCGTTATAAACCTTATCCTGTATGGGTTTTACCAATTCCTGACGCTTCTTAAATAATTCACCATCCACACCAAAGCGCGACTTTTGAAGGTCTTTAGCTTCTTTTTCTTTGTTAACGATCTCGTTCTCACGTTTCTTTTTCATTTCATCGGTCAACAAAATAGCATCGGCCTGGTAGGCTTTGTACAATTTATCGATCTCAGAATATTTTGTCTCAATTTCTTTTTGCCATTGCACGCTTGTTTTATCCAGCTCGCTTTGTGCTGCTTTATATTCCGGAATTTGAGATAAAATGTAATCTGTATCTACATAACCAAATTTTGCTGTACCGCTACTTTGCGCCATTGCGAAACCTGAAAGGATCACTAACAGAAAACAAATTATACTATTTTTTAATTTCATAGTTTGAGTTTTTAAATTTAATCATAAAACGTGCCAATCAAAAAAATATCGTTCAATTAACAAAATTTTGTTATAATTCGCCCAATGCCCCACCAATAGTAAAGTGGAACTGACCTTTACCATTACCAATTCCCGGCTGACCCGGCACATTATCAAAGCCCCACCCATAATCAATACCCAACAATCCAAACATTGGTAAAAACACACGTAAACCAAAGCCGGCACTGCGTTTTACCTGGAATGGATTAAACTTTTTATAGTCTGTCCACGAATTTCCTGCTTCTGCAAAACCTAAAACAAATATGGTTGCTTGTGGATTTAAGCTAATGGGGTAACGTAACTCCATCGTATAACGTGCGCAAATAGGGTCTCCAACTGAAGATGAAAGACTATTATCAGGGTACCCTCTTAAAGCAATGATCTCTCTTGCCACAAAGTTTTGGAAACCACTGATACCACTGCCGCCCAGATAAAAACGTTCAAATGGTGAGTAACCAACCGACTTGTTGTAACGTGCTAAAAAGCCATAACCTACTTTTGTACGTAACACTAAATTGCGCGCTTCTTTTCCTTCTGCCGCTTTTTTATTGGTTAATTGTGTGAACCACTCTGCGGTTATTTTATACTTCTGGTATTCTATAAATTTATAGCGTTCGGATGCCGGAAGATTAGTATAATCTTTATTATTTACCAATGAATATGGCGGTGTGTACTGACCTAAGAATGT
This sequence comes from Bacteroidota bacterium, assembly GCA_030681615.1. Classification (GTDB taxonomy): domain Bacteria; phylum Bacteroidota; class Bacteroidia; order B-17B0; family Aurantibacillaceae; genus Aurantibacillus. The sequence goes on along the minus strand of JAUXSA010000195.1, from coordinate 74,437 downwards.
AAAATTAGATCCTGTTTTTGGATAAATAGGCTGATCGATAGAGTTTCGCGATATATTAAGGCTAAAGTTAAGGTCATTGGCATAACCGTTAGAAAAAATAAATGCTCCGTAATTTTTTAGATCATAATAATTATAATTTACGTTTGTGAACATATTAAAATAATTATCAGGCCATTTTAAACGTCTGCCTAAACCTACAGAGCCACCAATAATACTCATGCTCTGGCGTTTTGGATTTGATATTTTCCCGATCTCGCTATCGGTATATTTTTTTTGTCCGTTGCTAAATAAAGAGTGAAACGCCGAAACCGTTAGTGCATTTGGTTTTTTACCACCTAAATAGGGTTCGGTAAACGAGAAATTATACGACTGATAATAGATACCGTTTGTTTGCGCGCGAACGCTTAAGCGTTGACCATCACCGCTAGGCAGTGGGCGCCATGAATTCTTTTTGAAAAGATTTTTTGCTGAAAAGTTATTGAACGTTACACCTAATGTTCCAATAATACCAATACCTCCCTGCCCTGCTTGATTGTTAAGCGAATTTCTTCCGCCCCAACCACCACTTAATTCTATCTGATCGCTTGGCTTTTCTTCAACAGTGTATTCAATGTCAACTGTTCCGTCGGCTGCGTTTGGCATAGGTAATGGAACTGTTTTTTCAGGATCAAAATATCCTAACTGTGCTAACTGACGTACTGTGCGTATAATATCAGAACGCCTGAAAAGCTGGCCCGGCTTGGTAAATATCTCGCGGTAAATTACATGATCATTTGTTTTATCATTTCCTTTAACGGTAACTTTATTAATGATGGCCTGCTTACCTTCGTACATTAAAATATCAAAATCAATGGTATCGTTGTGAATGTTACTTTCTTGTGGGTTTACCTGGAAGAACAAATATCCATCGTCCATATAAAGACTGGAAATGTCGTAACCGTTAGGGTTCATGAATAACTTTTGGTCGAGTTTACTTTGATCGTAAACACTACCTGCTGGAATATTTAAAATAGTATCTAATTGTCCGCTGCGGTATTTTGCGTTGCCAAACCAGGTAAACTTCCCGAAATAATATTTATGTCCTTCGTCAACAGTAATATCAATGGCCACGCGATTATCGCTTACAAAATAAACAGAGTCTTTTACCACACGCGCATCGCGATATCCTTTAGCATTATATTTTGCTGCAATGGCAGGAAGGTCTTTTTTTAAATTATCCTCTAAATATTTTCCTGAGTTAAAAGGGTTATACCAACGGCGGCGCTTGCTATCCTCCAGCTTTCGGCGAAGTTGCCAGTCTTTAAAAACCGTATTTCCGTTAATAAATACATCCTGTATACGTACTTTTTTTCCTTTTTTAACTGTAATGGTTAAAATAATAAATGGTAATTTTTTTGAAGTGTCTCTTACCTGGGTTATATCTACTTTATTAAAATAGTAGCCTTTATCCAGATAATGATCGTTTACTGTGTTTTTTATGGTACCCACCATGTAATCAGTAACCACACGGCCTTGCAGTAAGCGGATCTTATTTCTTAATTCATCGGCATCGCTTTTCTTAACATCGCCTTTAAAAGCAAATTTTGATAAGCGCGGACGTTCAACAACTTTAATAATTAAAAAAACATCGTTACCAATAATTTTATCCTGGATAATTTGAATGTCCTCAAAAATATTTTGTTTCCATAATGCTTTTATGGCTTCACTGATCTTATCACCAGGAATAGTTATCTCATCGCCCTGCACAAGCCCTGATAAAAGACTAACCACGTTCTTATCTGTATTATCGGCTCCTTCAATGCTGATGCCGCCAATGGTATATTTTTTTGGGTTTTTTACGCCATCTAAGAATAGGGAATCGTTTTGAGAAAAACCTTTAAGGCAAATTGCAAACAGAAAAACCAGTTTTATTATCCGTTTTCCCATTTTAATTTTTTGAAATTTGATCGCTTGTTTTTCCGAAGCGGCGCTCACGGTTTTGGTAAGATAAAATAGCCTTAAAAAAATCGTCCTTTCTAAAATCCGGCCACAAAGTGTCTGTAAAATAAAATTCGGCGTAAGCTAATTGCCACAATAAAAAATTACTTATGCGGTGCTCGCCACTGGTGCGGATCATTAATTCCGGATCAGGAAAAATATTGGTGTTTAAATGTTTTTCGATGTGTTTTGATGTAATATCTGATGCTTTTAATTTTCCTTCTTCAACTTGTTTTGCAATTTCTTTTACAGAGTTGGTTATCTCCCACTTGCTTGAATAACTTAACGCCAAGATCAACGTTACTGTATTGTTGTTTGCCGTTATATCTATCGAGTCCTGTAATTCCTGTTGGCATGACACTGGTAAACTTTTTATATCGCCAATGGCCTGTAATTTTACACCTTTTTTGTTAAGGTTTGGGGTTTCCATGCTAATAGTGGCAACCAATAGTTCCATTAAAGCATCCACTTCATCTTTTGGCCTGTTCCAATTCTCGGTGCTAAAAGCATAAAGGGTAAGGTATTTTACACCTATCTCGCCACAAGCTTCAACAATTTCGCGAACAGAGTTAACACCCTCATGGTGACCAAAAATACGGTCCTCACCCTGTTGCTTAGCCCAACGGCCGTTTCCATCCATAATAATGGCTACGTGCTGTGGTATGTTGTTTTTATTGATCGATTGCTTTAAATCCATGAGTTGGCTAGGCAGGCAAAGATAGTAAAATAGTCAAAATGAGTGCTTTAATTTAGGTTGTTTTGCTTATTTTAACAGGTTTGCGTGAACAATTGAATGGTCTATGAAACGAAGGTTAAAAATGGCCACGAATTACACTAATTTCACAGATTTTTTCAATTATAGAATTCGTGCAAATAATAATTCAAGACGCATAAAGCTTGTTGAATTGTTTAAATTAAAATGGCGATTAAAATTAGTGGCGATTAAAAAAACAAAAAGCCATCGCGTTTTATACGATGGCTTTTGAAATTCCACAATTTAAACCCTGTTTGCTTAAGGTTTTTTAGGGGCTTGTTTTGGTGGGTTAAAATAGATTTTTGCTTTAGCGTTTGTTGGATCTAATTCCTGAACCAGTTTCCAAAATTCATCGGCCTTTGCTTTGTCTTTTTCAATTGAAGTGTAATAACCGGCAAGATATTCTAACGCTTCTATCATATTGTTTTTATAAGTTGGCGTTGTTTTTTCTTCAGGTTTTACTAAAGCAATTGCTTTTTCAAAATGTGGTTTTGCCAACCCTTTTTCGTTGGTTGGATCAAGATATGAATTTGCTTTTCCTCTCCAAAAATAACCCGTAGGCCATACAGGACTGAGCCTGGTTAATTGTGAAAAGGCAGAGTCGGCACTAATAAAGAACGGTTTAGATTCTTCTTCTTTCTTCGTGCGCTGTTTTGCATCTTTTATCACTGCAGCATCTCTCAAAATGTTTCCGCCTAAATAATAATGGGCTCGGCCCAATGTAAAAAAATCATTCGCAGATAGGTTCTTTACATCACCATTCATTTTACGCTCAAAGGCTTTAACCACTTTGTCATATTTTTTTGCTTTCATATAAATATCTGCAATAGCCGTATTAAGCTCGCCAGATGCAGCAGGGTCAAGAGCGATAGCTTTTTCCATTTCTAATACACCTAACGAATCTTTACCGGTACGCGCTAATAGTAAACCTTTGTATTTATAATCATTATACAAATACTTAAAATTAGGGCCAGCCATTTGAAAGAAATTTTCAATTGAATTTAAGCCTTTGTTATATGATTCGGGATCTGTTTTATTTCCTGTTTCATAATAGCTGTAACCCGCAAGGCGCTCTAAATAAAGGTTTTTAAAGCCTTGCTTTTTTAGTCCTTCGTATTCTACAATTGCGTCCGGATATTGTTTGTTAGAGAATAAAGCACTCATAAAACGGTAGCGCGCTTCATCGCTATTATTTAACTCCAAATATTTTTTCCAATTCTCAATTGCTTTTGTGTGTTGCTGGTAAAGTGAATATACCTCGGCAAGTTCTCTGTAAGCGGGTGCAAACGTAGCGTCAATAGCAATTGCTTCTTTATACTTATCGATCGCTAATTGGTAGTTACGGCCGCGTTGGTATAATTTTCCTTCGCGCAAAATACCTTTTACATTCTTTGGATTTAATGAGGTTGCTTGTTTGTAGCTTTTAATTGGTCCGCTGCCATCGGTTGGATTTTTTTCTAATTGCGCATCACCTAAAACAATATAGTTCTCCGGATTTTTTGGTTCTAATTTAATTGCGGCGTTAATTTGCAATAAAGCTTCGTCGGCATTTTTTGTATCTGTGGCTAACCACGCTTCGGCTATTTTACGCAACAATTCTGCATTTTTATTAGCACCTAAAGCCGCTGCTTTGTAAAAAAGTGTTTTTGCCTCGGCAATATTGCCTTTGCTTAATAATACTTTTCCTTGGCCAACATAGTTTAAAGGATAAGTTGCATTAACCTCAGCACCTTTGGCGTAAAATATATTGGCGCTGTCTATTTGATCGTCTTTAAAAAAATTCTCGCCGTAATAATAATAGTTCTCGCCTTTTGTTGCGTCTTTAGCTATTAAAGCACGAAAATCTGCGGATGCAGATGCAAAGCGTTCGTTCTCTGTTTTAGTAACAGCGTCCTGTAAAGTTTGCGCGTTTAAAAACCCTGTAAAGGCAATTGCGCTAAGTATGATCGTTTTTTTCATGGTAGTTAAATGGTTCGTAAAAATAACACTATATTTTATATTGCAAGTTAAGTACCAATTAATTAAGTATGCCTGTTTTTAGCATTTTTTAGGAAGCTATATTTAAAGCCCTGTTTTAACCTGTATAGCCCTTTCCTGCTGTGTTGCAGGCAATAAACCCTGTTTTAAAAAAACCGTTTGGCCTTTTGGTCCTGCTACAAAGCTCTCAAAGCCTTTTGCGAGACTAAACTCGCCTGTTTTTTTTATTACATACACTGTTCGTGTAAAAGGATACGTGTTTAATTTAAAGCTACTTTGGCTGGGATATTCAAAGTCGGTGCTATTTTGTTTACTAATGGCAATAAACTTTATTTTATCGGTATTTGCTTTTGTAATTGAATCGTCAACATCGCTCAACCAGGCAAAATCAATAAAAGCAACAGTATTCTTATTTTTTGCAACATAATTTATGCTTTCTGTGGTTGAATTTAACACACTACAATTCTCTGAAAAAGCTTTGCCTTTTAAAAGCGAATCGCGTAAATAATGCATCACGCTGGAATTATTTTTATCGAACAACACATTTATTTTTGTTTGATTGCTTAGCGAATCCATACAAACAAAGGGTTTGGTCAATAGGTCCATAATCTGTTCGAAGGATAGTTTTGCGAGTGGTGTATTGATATTTGTAATTAAAGCAACGCCACTTTTTGCAACCGCTGTTGGTGTTACCGTATAATGTTTTGATGCGAAAGCTTGTTTTTCTTTTGCGTTCAAATCCCTCGAAATAACGATGGCCTCGCAGCTATCATTATACAAAGCTTCCACGGCGTGGGCATCGTTCCTGCAAAATCTTTCCAAATGCGCGTTTGTGTAATGGGCCTCAAAAGTATATACCTGATTCTTAACATGAAGATCTAAACCTTCATCATAATACACTTTTAACTTACCGGATGTTGGCGAATTATCCACGTAATCATTCTTGAAGTAATCATCACATCCGTAAACGAGAATCAAGGATACAAAACATAAGACGCAAGACAACACTGCGAAGAATCCAGAAACCCGGAACGCGAAATAATTTTTACTCTTCTTCACGTAGTCTATTTTGTTTTAGGTTTTGGTAAAGCCTGAAAGCCCTGTAAACAGCGTATGCAAACAGCATTACAATAAAACCAGTGCGTTTGCCGCCAAATAATTTATCGCTCATTACATCAGTAATAGAAAAAGCGATGGCGCCGGTTAAAACTAAAATTATCATGACAATGCCCAGCCAAATCGAAAGTGAATTTAATCCTAATTTCATTTTATTTTTTTTGTTAAGCCTCAAATTTTAAAACAAATGTGTTTTTGTTTTATTTATTGAGGTCTATAAAAAAAGCCACAACGCGCGAGGTGTTATGGCTTTTTTATTATTGAATATTTATTATTGAATTTTGAAACTGATAGGTAAGTTAAAGTAACATTTTACCGCACGTCCCGTCATTTTTGCTGCTTTCCACTTTGGCATTGATTTAACAACGCGCACAGCTTCTTTATCGCAATCTGAACAACCTGAAACGCCTTTTAAAACTTCCACGTTACTGATATCTCCATTTTCGTTAACAACAAACTTCAAAAAACATTTTCCGCTTATTCCGGCCTCACGTGCCATTGCAGGATATTGAAGATTCTTTTGAATGAATTTTCCTAACTCGGCTATACCGCCTGGAAATTCAGCTTGTTCTTCCACAATAGTAAAGATCTCTGGTGCGGCAGCTTCTGTTGGACCTTTGATCTCGGTTGGTGGAGCAACAATGTCTTTCTCACCTTCCTGATCTTTAGTGCTTACATTCACATCCTTTACATCTTCCTGTAATTTTTGAGGCTCTTCTTCAACAGCATCGTCTTTAATTACGGGTGGTGTAAATTTTACCATCTCAACCATTGGTGGTGGTGGTGGCGGTGGTGGCGGTGGTGGCACTTCTTCGATTGGTGGCGGTGGTGTAAGATCTATTTGTGTATTCACGATCTTTTCTACAACCTCTTCCTCTTGTGGCCTGTCCATAAATTTCTTTAAGCCAAGTAATGCTAAAGAAAACACTAACATGCCGCCAATAATGAATGTAACGCGCTTGTTGTAATTTCTTCTTAACTCAAAGGCTCCGTAGTTTTGATTTCTTCCTTCAAAAACTAAATCGTTACGGGCGTCTAGGGTTAAATCATTCCAGTTTTGTAACATGTTTACCTCCTTTTATTAATTTGCTCCGACTTTTTCAATCACCAGATCCATTTCTGGTTTTAAAATATCTACCATTACATATTTACCAACAACATTTACGTTTAGCTCATCAATAACGTCAATTACGTTCTTGTAGGTTGCTTTATCGTCGGTTTTAATTAAGTATGTGTACGATTCTTTATCGGCTTTTATTTCTTTTACCATGCGTTTAAACGTGGTATCTTCTAATTGTTTGTTCTTGTGTTTAACATCAAGGGCTTTTATTTTTTCCTGCATCTCTTTATTTTTATCAAGTAAAAATTTATGTAGACTTCCCTGAGAAAAATTTAGTTCTGCTAATTCTGTTTTTTTTCCTTTTTCATCATCAGCAGCCCTGAACTGACCTTCGTAATAAAAAATGCGATCGTCTTTAGATAGTAAAAAAGTAATACCTTTTTTAACCTCGTCTATTTTTTGGTCTGGTGGAGGTGGTGCAGGAAAGGTTAACTCCATTGATTTTGGTTTACTAAAGGTTGCTGTTAAAACGAAGAACGTTAATAACAGGAACGCAAGATCCACCATGGGAGTCATATCTATACGGGTGCTTTGTTTCTTGGCTCTTTTCTTGCCACCTTTGTGGCCACCGCCACCACTGTCTGCTATTTCTGCCATTGTTTAATTTTTTAAATGTTATTTAGTTGGATCAATTACTGTACCTCCACCCTCTAAAGATGTGATGAGGTTAAATTGATACAGCTTTAAATCTGTAAATGTTTTAATAACGTCTTTTACATAAATGTATTTTGTTTTACCGTCGCATTTAATCGCGTAGCGAGGCTTTTCGGCTTTAAATTCACCTCCTGCATCTACTGCTTTTAATTTTGCTTCCTCATACATTTTTACGGCTTCGGTACCACCAATACTTATCCAGTCTTTTAACTGATTGTTTGGCGTAATGGTATCCAAAGGCACACCTTTTTGGTTCTTAAAATTCGTTCTTGCCTGTTCGTTCGCATCAATGTAGGCCGGAAGGTCTTTAATATCAACCCCAAAACTTGGCAAACCGCTAAACTTAACAATTTGCTGCTCGGTAAAAGGTACATTATATTTTGCAGACATTTGGCGTAGAGCGTTCATTTTTGCAGTTGAATTGCTGATCCCAAAAAAAGCACGTCCTGTGTTATCAATTGTAACCAATATATGATTATCCGGTAAGCTTACCTGGCCAATAGACGATGGAGGATCTACCGCCACCGGCTCCGACATACGGAAAGACGCCGTTAACATAAAGAATGTTACCAATAGGAAGGCAAGATCCACCATGGGCGTCATATCTAACGCGGGGGCTCCTCCTTTTGATGGTTTTTTTGACATTGCTTATTGTTTTTAATTAAGATGAATACTTTATTTAAATTCCATAAATATTTTTAAAATAATTATCAAAACCGCGTGGTGAGCGGAGTCGAACCATTATTTTCCGCTAACCTGAAATTCCTGGATAATAGAGAAACCTGCCTCATCCATTGCATAAGTTATCTGGTCAATTCTATTACTAAAATAGTTATAGAAAATGATCGCTAATGCAGACGTTAAGATACCTACTAATGTGTTTACAAGAGCTTCAGAAATACCTGTTGCCAAAGCACCTGTATCAGGAGCACCTGCCGCAGATAAAGCCGCAAACGCACGGATCATACCCACAACCGTTCCAATAAGACCGGCTAGTGTACCAATAGAGGCCATAGTTGAAATAACCACCATGTTTTTAGATAGCATTGGTAATTCTAAAGCTGTAGCTTCTTCAAGTGATTTTTGGATAGCATGAACTTTTGCTTCCTTATCCATGTGCGAATCGTTTTGTACGAATTCGTATTTTTTAATTCCTTCGCGCACAACGTTTGCTAATGAACCTTGTTGACGATCGCATTCTGCAATAGCGCCTGCAAAATCGTGGTTAGAAATTAATGATTTAATTTTAGCAACAAATTTATCCGTTGCACCTTTTCCACCAGCTTTCATAATTGTAATGAAACGCTCAAGAGCAAAAGTAATTACCGTTAATAAAAATCCAATTAAGATAGGCACAATAAATCCGCCCATGTACATTGTACCAAGAATGTTAATTGGTGTTTTGTGGCCACTAGCTGATGCCTCACCCTGAAAATTAGAATCTGCTCCAAGAATAGCCTTAAAAATAAAGACGCCAATACCAAGGCAAATTACAATTGCTAATGCTGATACAATTAGTGGGAACCCTCCCGATGTTTTTTTTGTGCTCATAGTTGTTATTATTTATTATTTAGTTATTTTTCTTAATTAAAATGAATGCCAAACTTAATAAAATAGTTCCGAAGAAAAAATCAATTCAGTAACTATTTTTACTGTTTAACGGCATTTGAGCACAAATATTCTCATCTTTTCCCGATAAAAAACGGGTTGTTTTACATCTGGCATAATTTTTAGCATATTTGGTGTGTATATTAACAAATTGTTAAGCATGAGCGCTGAGGAAATAAGGGAATATTGCATTTTGAAAAAAGGAGTAACAGAGAGTTTTCCCTTTGATACCGAAACATTGGTATTTAAAGTTGCAGGTAAAATGTTCCTGCTAATGAGTTTAGATTCAAACCCTTTACAATTCAATGTAAAATGCGATCCGCAAAAGGCAATTGAATTGCGCGAAAAATACGATTTCGTTCAGCCCGGTTACCACATGAGCAAACAACACTGGAATACAATTGTTTGCGATGGGCGAGCCACTAAAAAACATATCTTTGGCTGGATAGATGATTCTTATGATCTTATCGTGCAATCATTGCCAAAAAAGCAAAAAGAAGCGTTTTTGAAGTCGTAAATTTAGTACCTTTATTGTCGCAAAAATGAATGTAAACGAGCTTTTATCACGCGCATTAAAATTCGATTTTTTAAGTATTGAAGAGGGTGTTTTCTTATACGAGAACGCGCCAACTGCAGAGTTAATGTTTGTGGCCAACGAACTTAAAAAGATCCAGAAAAAAAATTCAAATAAAGTTACCTGGCAAATAGACAGGAATTTAAATACAACCAATGTTTGTATTGCCAATTGTAAATTCTGTAATTTTTACCGCATACCTGGTCATAAAGAATCTTACATTACTGATATTGCTACTTACAAGAAAAAAATAGAAGAGACCATTCGTTACGGCGGCGACCAACTATTGCTACAGGGCGGACACCATCCTGATCTTGGGCTTTCGTTCTATGTAAATCTTTTTAAAGAAATTAAATCGCTTTTCCCACAAATAAAACTGCATTCTCTTGGTCCGCCAGAAATTGCACACATTACCAAGCTTGAAAAAAGCACGCATACCGAAGTATTAAAATCTTTAGTAGAAGCGGGTTTAGATAGTTTACCCGGTGCGGGCGCCGAAATTTTAAACGACCGTGTGCGCCGTTTAATTAGCAAAGGCAAGTGTACCGGCCGCGAATGGTTAGAGGTGATGAAAGCCTGTCACCAATTAAATATTACAACAAGTGCTACCATGATGTTTGGCCATGTGGAAACCATTTACGAACGCTTTGAGCATTTAGTGTGGATCCGTGAGGTGCAAGCGCAAAAACCTGCAACATCAAAGGGCTTTTTAGCATTTATTCCATGGCCATTTATGGATGACGGCACTTTATTAAAACGTGTAAAAGGTGTAAAAAATACAGTTACGTCTGACGAATATATTCGTATGATAGCGCTTAGTCGCATCATGCTTCCTAATATCATAAACATACAGGCCAGCTGGTTAACCGTTGGTAAAGCCACCGCGCAAATTTGTTTGCAGGCAGGAGCCAACGATTTTGGAAGTATTATGATAGAAGAAAATGTGGTAAGCGCAGCGGGAGCGCCACATCGTTTTACTTATAAAACTATACAAGATGCTATTCGCGAAGCGGGTTTCGAGCCGCAATTGCGCAACCAACAATACGAGTTTAGGGAAATTCCTGAAAATATAGAAGAGCAACTGGTTAACTATTAACAACCCCATCGGCTAACTTTATAATTAAAATTTTATCTTTGGCTATGCTTAAAAAGGGATTTCTGTTTCTTGTTTTCTGTTTCTTGTTTCAACCAACTTTTTCTCAAACCAAAGTACAGGATACTATTTATTTAATGAACGGACAGGTGGTTGGCGAAAAAGTTATAGATACACTTTTAGGTGCCATTACAATTGTAGATCCAAAAAAACCAAGCAAAAAAATTCATTACGAGTGGGACCAGCTTTTTATGGTGCGCTTTGCAAATGGTGATAAACGTTATTATTACAAACAAGATTCGCTTTTAAGTAATTGGTTTACACGTGACGAAATGTGGATGTACATGAAAGGTGAGAACGATGCGCGAAAAGGATTTAAAGCCCGCGGTTGTTTAATTGGTGCAGGTATTGCCGGTGTAATTGGTGGAATGACAGGAACTTTTTGGGGACCAGTTGCGCCTTATGGTTACATGGCTTTAAGCGGTTTACCAAAAATAAAAATAAAGGCAAAAACCATAAGCGATCCTAAAAATGTAGAAAGCGATGCTTACATTTTAGGATACGAGCGTGTGGCCCGGCAACGGCGAAAAATTAAATCTGTTATTGGTGGAACCATTGGCCTGGTAATTGGCTATAGTGTATATGCGTTATTTCACAATTCATATCCTGAAAATTTGGATGTTGGTTTTAATAAATAAATTATGTTGTACCAAAAAAAAGTAATGCTGCTTGGTAGCGGCGAGTTAGGTAAAGAAGTTGTAATTGCTTTGCAGCGTTTAGGGCAATATGTAATTGCCGTTGATAGTTATGAGAACGCTCCGGCCATGCTGGTGGCACAAGCCTTTGAAGTAATTAATATGTTAGATGGCGATGCGTTGGATAAGGTTGTAGCCAAACACAAACCCGATCTGATCGTTCCTGAAATTGAAGCGATAAGAACAGAACGTTTTTACGATTACGAAAAACAAGGCATAACCGTTGTGCCAAGTGCTAAGGCAGCGAACTTTACCATGAATAGAAAAGCCATTCGCGATCTTGCAGCAAAAGAATTAGGATTAAGAACTGCTAATTATTTATACGCAACAACTTTAGAAGCTTTTAAAGATGCTGTTTCAAAAATTGGAATTCCCTGCGTGGTAAAACCATTAATGAGTAGCAGCGGCAAAGGGCAAAGCGTTATTAAAACTGAAACCGATGTTGAGAAAGCCTGGCATTATGCCATGGATGGTTCGCGTGGCGATTACAAAGAAGCTATTATTGAAGAGTTTGTAAAATTTGATTCTGAAATTACTTTATTGACTGTGACTCAAAAAAACGGTACCACTTTATTTTGCCCGCCAATTGGCCACAGGCAAGAGCGCGGCGATTATCAGGAAAGTTGGCAGCCGTGTGCGATAAGTGACAAAGATCTTAAAGAAGCGCAGCAAATGGCCGAGAAAGTTACCAAGGCTTTAACAGGTTATGGGATATGGGGCATAGAATTTTTCCTTACACAAAAAGGCATTTACTTTAGCGAATTATCTCCGCGTCCGCACGACACAGGAATGGTGACCTTAGCCAACACACAAAATTATAACGAGTTTGAATTACACGCGCGCGCTATTTTAGGTTTACCTATTCCAAATATTGAATTGATAAAAAACGGTGCCTCTGCAGTTGTATTAGCGAGTAAAGAAGGCGCGCAGCCGGACTTTAAAGGCATAGAAAAAGTGTTAGAGAATACAAATACAGATGTAAAAGTTTTTGGTAAACCCACAACGCGTCCTTACAGAAGAATGGCAGTTGTATTATGTAACGATGCAACAACTTCTGACGTAACTAAAACAAAAGAAAAAGCGATTGCGCTCTCCAAACAAATTGAGGTAGTTCATAAATGAGAAAACTGTTCCTGATATTGTTTCTTGTTTCTGGTTCCATATTCCTGGCGCAGAATGATTCTATTGTTATTCCAAACAACAGTATATTAAAAAGTTTAAACGTTGGTGATTCTATTACTTATTACCAATGTCATGTAGAAGAAGCGGTACAACAACTTTCTACAGCATCGGGACAAACACTTACAGGCAAACCTCAACGCTATACCATTACCGAAAAGTTTGTGGTGAAAAAGAATGCAGATAATTATTCTGTAAATTATTATGCCTCGTCGTTGACTGTTTTTCCAAACAGAAAATTCTCCGCTTTAAAAATAAGAGAGAAACCTTACTGGGAATTTAAAAAAGAAAGGGCTTTTGTTTTAAGCGATAAAGATCTTAAATATCTTATTGCGCTTGAGAAAAAAGGCAAAGAAGCTATTGAGTACGATTACGCTATTACAAAATACAATACCAACCAGCTAATTATTAAAACAAAAAAAGATTTTAAGCAATTGGTAATTGACGGGAATTATATTCTCTCGAAGTTGTTGGGCAAGTAGCTTCCCTGTTAGTTCGAGTTATTTTTTGCATTGCCTCTTGCAAAAAATTGTATCGAGAACTGCATTTTTAATACACGTCTCGATACGCGCCCTAATGTCGGCTACTAGAAGTGACATTAATTAGGAAAAGCTATTTCTTCGCCTTAAACTTTTCCAAGCCCTTATCCAACCACTGAATGTATTTTGCGATATCAGGATCGTAGCTCGTAGAATCGCTGTAATGATTTTCGTCGCCATCAATTATCCAATACTGTGGTTGTGTGCTCGACATGTATTTTGTGTTTTGCAAATAACTCCACCTGTCACCAACCGAAGATAATGTACGTTTTGATCCATTCCATGTTACCTCAACCTGTAGCTCTTTAGGAAGTTTCTTTTTATCATCTACGTAAAGAGAAACTAAAACAAAATCTTTACTTAATTTCCGTTTTACATCCGAGTCGCTCCAAACCTGTCCTTCCATCTTACGACAATTTACGCAAGCCCAACCGGTAAAATCTATTAGTAACGGTTTATTTACTTTTTTGGCGTGCGCCAATGCTAAAACATAATCATCAAATGCAGGAATGCCGTTTGGTCCGCGATGCGCGTGTTCCGGCAGATCTTCATGTGTTGCATTTCCGGAAGTTACTTCTGCTTTTCTGCCACCAAAACCTTCAGGCGATTCACTATAAAAATCAGGAGGAGGAAAACCACTAATTAATTTTAAAGGCGCCCCCCATAAACCGGGAATTAAATAAACGGTAAAAGAGAAAACTAAAATGGCCATCATTAAACGCGGCACCGAAACATATTTCATTTCACTGTCGTGCGATAGTTTGAACCAGCCCATTAAGTAACCACCTAATAAAGCGAAGATCACGATCCAGATAACTAAAAATAATTCTCTCGTTAAAATTCCTGCTTGCACAACAAGATCGGCATTCGATAAAAATTTCATAGCAAGTGCTAATTCTAAAAAGCCTAAAACAACTTTTACAGAGTTTAACCAACCACCTGATTTTGGTAAAGAGTTTAACCAACCCGGGAACGCCGCAAACAAACCAAATGGTAAAGCAAGCGCTAACGAAAAACCAAACATACCAAAAAATGGTCCCGCTAAAGCGCCCGTTGAGGCGGCTTGCACAAGCAGTGTTCCAATAATGGGTCCGGTGCAAGAGAATGAAACTAAACCTAAAGTAAAGGCCATAAAAAAGATACCAATCAATCCACCTTTATCAGATTTTGCATCCATCTTATTTACAAAACCCGAAGGCAGCGTAATTTCGAATGCGCCTAAAAAAGAAATTGCAAATACAACTAACAGAACAAAAAATGCGAGATTGAACCAGACGTTTGTTGCGAGATTGTTCATGGCGTCGGCGCCAAAAATTAATGTAACACCTAAGCCCAATGCAATGTAAATAGCGATAATGGAAATAGCATAAATAAATGCGTTGCGAATTCCTGCTGCTTTTGTTTTACTTTGTTTTGTAAAAAAACTAACGGTCATTGGTATCATTGGAAATACGCAAGGTGTAAGCAATGCTGCTAATCCGCCAAGAAAGCCGGCAATAAACAATCCCCAATAAGTTCTTTTCTCGGTTTTTTCAGTTGGCGGGGCCGAAATTTTTGGTTCATTAGTATTGCTATTTACGGCAACCGTATTTTCAACTGCAGCAATTTGCTGAGTGGTATCAGTTGTTAGCGTTTCTGTTGCCGCAACAGTTGTTTCTGTCGTAGTCGTTGCGGTAACTTCTGCACCTTCTATTTTAAAACTAAAATCAAATGTTGGCGAAAATTTTTGGCACTGCGTTTCGTTACACGCCATACCATCAATAAATCCTTTTATTGTAAATGGTTTATTTGTAAGTGCTTTAATTTTTTGTTTGAATGTGGCGCTGTTCTCAAAATAACGCATCACCTGGTTATCAAAAACCGGTTCTGCATGTTCAATAGGTTTTGGCTCAATAACCTTTCCAATTAATTTATAGTCTTTAGATTTTTCAAATTCAAAATAAGTTGGTAAAGGTCCGTCTGGTGTTTCTATTTGTGAATACAAATGCCAGGTTGGTTCTATTTTAGCTTTAAAGGTCAATTCAAATTCATCTGCGCTTATCTTCTTTAGCGAATATGTCCAGGTAACGTACTGTTTATTTTGATTAGCGGTTACGGTTTTTATTGGGAGGGTAGTTTTTGAATCATCAACTTTTTTATCTCCTCCGTAAGAACAGGATGCAATAATAACAAAAGACAAAACCGTTAAAAATCTTTTCATAATGAAATATTTAAAATAAGATGACAAGGTAAAAATACTATTATTTTTTTATTGCACCTTAACAGTTAGGTCGGTTGTTTTGGGGGGTAGACACATTTGATCGTTGCAGCACATAAATTCTATCTTAAGGGCTACGCTAAAGCCTGCTTTGGCAAATTTTACCTTTTGTTTGAAAGCTGATTTTTCGGTTACTATAAAGATCTTCGCATCAAAGGCTTTATCAAACTCTTCGTGTACATTACTTTCTTCAACAGCACCAACTAATGTATATTGTTTTGATTGGGTAAACTTAAAAGATGTTGGCACGGGCCCGTCTGCAGTTACTTTTTGAGAATAACTGTGCCAGCCTTTGTCTATTTTGGGAGTAATAATTATTTCGCCCTCTGTTGCAGAAATTGATTTGTACGAAGCAACCCAGGTAATAGGATTTTGTTGTTGTGCGTTTAAAGCAAAAAAAGAAAATAGTGTTGCAAAAAGTAAAATAATTTTTTTCATACAGTTTGATTATTTACGAAGTTTATTTAAAGTTGGGTCTATTTTTTTACTTACACAACCGGCCTAAACAAAGTTTAACAATTATCTGCCTAAATTGCTTATTTGAGAGAAAATGATTTTAAGATCATTCTCAATTTTATAATCTTTAGAGTAGTTTAAAAAGGCTTTGTTAATGCGGTCTTCGGATATGTTTTCTCCAAGAAGGTCGGACGGTGTTAATATGGAAGGGCGAATGGAAGGCAAATCTTTACGAGGGTTTTTACCATAACCCACCCATGAATAAATGCCCACTAAAACTTTAAAAGCGTTGGCAATAAAATTAAGTTTATTTTTTTGCAAAAAAAGAAAGATCCAAAAGAATAACAGGGCAGTGGCGCTCACAATAAGATCCAATAATCTCTTTTTACGTCTGTTCTCAGGTCTACCCACATTGTTTACATCTATCACATAAAGATCGCCGGCTGTATCAATACTGTTACTGCCGATAATAGAAAGACTTTCTGGTGGGGCAATTTTAAACTCAACGCCTTTTGTAACCAGTGTTATCATTTTATCAATAATTTCCCGCGAAGAAATATCTCTTGCGCAAAAAATAATTTCGTTTAACTGGTGTACATCAATCGCTTCGTTGATCTGGTGAAAGTGGCCAATGTAGGCTTCGTTCTTAATGCCATTATTCTCGTTACTTATAAAGCCAATGAATTCTGACTTTATGTTTGTTTTTTTAAGGATATCGTTAACGCGGTTAAACTCTAACTCACTGCCAATAATTGCAATTCGTGCATTTGTTTTGTAACCACCGATCTTAAATTTTTTAATTTTTAACCCGTGATAAATTAAACGCATTACTAAATAAATTGCTAAAGTATAAGCAGAACCAATTAAAATTAATGCACGCGAAAAACGATAATATTCCGGTAAAAGAGAATACACGATCAGAATAAAAGCTGTTCCTGCTAAAACTCCTCTTACAACTTTGGTAAGGCGTAACGGCACGTCATAACCGCCACTTAGGTATACAAAGAACATCCAGACTAAAGTATAAATGGGAAAGAAAAAGTTGAGTGTTTCGTGCGAATAAAAATTAGGCGTAAGTTTAAAGTTGATCTCGTAAATAGTCTTGCAAAGATAAAGTCCTAATAAAACCAACGTAAAATCTATTGCCGGGAAAAACCATTGTTTAATGAAGCGAGCCGTTATAGCTGCTGCTGCGCGTAAATAAATGGCAAGGTAAATTAAGAAGCGAAACGTGCGCGCGTGATTTTGTGTAAAATGTTTTTGTGCAAAAATTGCCATGGCTTTGTAAAACACAATTACATAATTAACGCTGCTTTTTTTTGTGCTTTCGCCTTTGTAATGAATAATGCTACTATCGGCAAAATAATAATTTTTATACCCTCCTTGTGTAATGCGATAAGAAAGATCGATATCCTCGCCATACATAAAAAAAGTTTCATCAAGCAAACCAACCTTATCTAAAGCTGCTTTACGCATTAACATAAAAGCGCCGCTTAAAATATCTATTTGGTGCGTTTTATTCTTATCTAAGAATGTTAAATGGTACTGACCAAATTTTTTAGAGCCGGGAAATAATTTTGCAAGTCCAAATATTTTATAAAATGCTACCGCCGGGGTTGGAAGCCCACGTTTGCTTTCGGGTAAAAAATTACCCTTCCCATCCAGCATTTTGATCCCTAACCCTCCTGCTTCGGGATGTTCTTCCATAAATGCAAGGGTTTTCTCAAATGTATCCTCCTGCACAACAGTATCGGGGTTAAGTAAAAGGACATATTTGCCTTTAGCGATCTTTATACCCTGGTTATTGGCAACGGAAAAGCCTGTATTGGTTGTATTTGCAATTAAGCTTACTTGTGGGAATTTGCCCTTTATGAGCGCTATAGAGCCATCTACAGAGTTATTGTCTACAACTATGACCTCTGCATTAATGTTCTTTAATGCTTTAAAGACAGAAAAAAGACACTGTTCTAAAAAGTGCTTTACGTTGTAGTTAACTATGATTACAGACAGTTGCAGATAGGATAAACGCTAGTCCACTAAAATAATTATAATTGTTTAAATAATTTTTTTTTTTACATTTGCATTCTCAAAAAAGTAGTTGTATTCAACTATTTTCAAGGAATTGGTCCCGTAGCTCAGCTGGATAGAGCACAGGTTTTCTAAACCTGCGGTCCTTGGTTCGATTCCAAGCGGGATCACCATAAAGCAGAAAAATCCTCTTTGGTTATTCCCGAGGGGATTTTTCGTTTTACAGTGATCTTGAAATATCTTTCTTTTATATTATTCTAAACCTGCGGTCCTTGTTCGTCCCGATAGATATCGGGACCAAGCGGGATCACGAGAAGGCTACCAAGACGGTGGCCTTTTTTATTTTCCCTGTTTTATCGCTTAAGCACGGTGCTTTGCAATAAAAAAATTGTTTCTCATGTTCTCTTTATTGTAACGCATGGGTTTTTGCGTTTCAAGGTCTATTATCTGTCCACCGGCTTGCTCCAGTATACATTGCCCCGCGGCTGTATCCCATTCCATAGTGGTGCCCAAGCGTAAATATTCGTGCGCTTTGCCTTCGGCTACCCAACATTGTTTTATGCTGCTACCAACATTTGTAATGTCTACTTCGCCATAAACATTAATAAGTTTATCAATGTGTAAGTTAAGCTCTCTGCTAAGATGCGAACGGCTTGCAACCACCGTGTATTTTTTTGGTAGTTTTTGGGTTGGTAATTTAACAGCCGCTTTCAATAAGTTCTCTACGTTGTTTTGTACATTATTTATTTCCGGGAACTGCTGCTGTGTAACCTTAAAACTACCATAATTGATACAGGCAAAATAAAGTTCTTTGTGAACAGGTAAATAAATGACACCAATTACAGGTTGATTATTCTCGATCAAAGCAATATTAACGGTAAATTCCCCATTACGTTTTACAAATTCTTTTGTCCCATCCAGTGGGTCAACCAGCCAAACGCGCTCCCATTTTTGGCGGACCCCATAATCCAAAACATCCTCCTCCTCGCTTATGATTGGAATTTTTGTTTGGACAAGGTCTTTAATAATGGAATTGCTCGCGCCCTTATCGGCAAGTGTTACAGGCGTGTTATCGCTTTTTGTCTCAACAAAAAAATCGGTATCGTAAACTTTTAAGATCTCTTGCCCTGCTTTAAGCGCTGCGGTAATGGCTAGTTTTAAAAGTGATTGATAGTCCATTAGAACTTTACCGCAAATTATTTTGTTTGTATTTCAAAGCCTTTGTTTTTCCAATCGCCAAAGCCTTTTTCAAGATTAACCACGTCTTTAAATCCCTGTTTTTGCATGTAAAAACCACACTCTTCGCTTCTTCCGCCACCGGCACAATAAATTAAATAACTTTTATTTTTATCTAATTTATCTATCTCTGTATTAGCGTCTTTACCTAAAAAATCAATTTGTATTGCGCCTTTGATCATGCCTTTACTTTTAATCTCTTCGTTAGTACGCAGATCAATTAAAACATGTTTTTTTTCGTCTACAAGTTTTTTAAAAGTTGTTGCGTCAACATTTTTTACTTGCGAAAACGTTGTAAGGGAAAAACAAATTAGTATAAGAGAAATTATTTTTTTCATAGATCGTTTATTTATTCTCAATTGAAAGTAACCACTCCACGGCCTTGTCTTTACTTTCAAACATACGCATTTTCATATTTTGTTGCCTGGTAATACTTATTACAAAATTTATTACGATGCGGTGGGCCAGAGATTTTATAACCACTGCGCTTGCCAATGTCATTTTGTTTGTTTCTGGAAGCGTAGAGAATTCTCTTGCTTCTTTTGTGATAGTAGTATAACGACCCGTTTCGGTTAAAACCTTCATTTTATTTTTACCGTCGAATTTGCTTTTTAAAAATTCGTAATGGTCTTTAGAGTCTTCAAGTGTAACCTCCATATTATCATCCAACTTAATAAAGATGATGCCATTATCCCAAAATTCTGTTGTAGAAGCACGGCCGCGATGAGATTCGAGTATTGAATATTTTCTTACTAAGATCAAAAATTATCTATCAAAGGTAATAATAAAATTAAGAGCCTTAACAGAAGGTTTTGACGAGTAAAGTTTAAGCTGTTTTTTTTAACAAGGCCATGTAAAACCCATCATAGCCTTCGCTTGGGAGTATTGTTCTGTCTTTTACCAATTCGAAATTAACATTGTTTAATAAAAACGCGTCAACTTGTTCTCTGTTCTCACTTGGTAAAATGCTGCAGGTGCTGTAAACTAATTCACCACCAATTTTTACCATTTGTGAATACTCACTTAAAATTTTTTGTTGTAATTTTTTTGTTCGTTCAATTACCTCAACACTTAATTTCCATTTTGCATCGGGGTTTCTTTTTATTACACCCAAACCACTACAAGGCACATCCAATAATAATTTATCGGCTTTAGCTTCCAGTCGCTTTATTGTTTTTGAATCCTCAATTACGCGCGTCTCCACATTAAAAACACCAGCGCGTTTAGCTCTCTTTTTTAATTCCTCTAATTTAAATCCTTCCACATCCAAACTAATTAATTTGCCCTTGTTGTTCATTAGAGCGGCAATGTGAAGGCTTTTACCGCCGGCACCGGCACAGGCATCAATTACAAACTGGTTTGGTTTCGGGTCTAAAAAAGTGCTGATTATTTGTGAGCCCGCATCCTGCACTTCGAACCAGCCCAACTTAAAAAAATTATTTTGAAAAACATTTTCTCTTTTTACTAATTGCACTGCGTTCTCAACTCCGTCAACTTCTTTTAAAGCAATATTTGTTTTTGTAAACTCTTCAACCAATTTTTTTGTAGATGTTTTTAGTGTATTAACACGTAATACAACTGCTGCTTGCTGGTTCATTGATAAAGCCTCTTTTTTCCAGGCCTCTTCGCCAAGCTCTTTTGTGCCAAGTTCCCACAACCAATCGGGATACGATTCGTAAACGGGTAAATTATTCTTTAAGCTTTCGTTATGCGCTTTTATCGCTTCCCTGTCAAGGTCTTTAAACTCCTGCCAATCGGGAAACTCAATTTCTTTTACAACCAGCCAAACGGCAGTAATGAACCAAAAATTCTTTTGTGATTGCGCCAGTTCAGAATACAAACGAAAATTCCTTACTATATCATACACCGCTTCGGCAACAAAGCGCCTGTCTCTGCTCCCCCACTGAGGGTTTGTTTTAAAAACTTTTTCAATGGCCTTGTCAGCATAACGGTTCTTTACAAAAATTTCCTGAAGCGTTTCGGCAACAGAATTAACAAGGTTCTTATAGAGTTTCATAATTTTAAAGAAAGGCAAATGTAAACAGAATTACTTAACCACCTGCATATAACCTTTTAGACTACGTTTTACGATGCCTTTTAAACGGGGTTCAAATACATCGCAAATGTAAAAGAATGTTCCTTCGCTTACTAATAGTTTGCTTTGAAGGCTTGTGCCGTCCCATTTAAAATAAGGATCGTTTGTTTTGTAAACCAAAGTGCCCCAGCGGTCAAAAATAACGAGGTCTATCTCTTTTATCTGGCGAACTCTGATGGCTTTAAAAAAGTCATTTACGCCGTCGCCATTTAAAGTAACAATATTGGGTAATTCAAACTCGGGACAATTATCAATACAAAAATCGGGACTTAAAGCGCTCACATTATTGCTGGAATCTACCGATTGGATCGCATAACAACCTGAAATCAAATCCAAACCATCTGAAATAAAAACTGTTGATGCCGGACCCGTGAGTGTAGTAACAACTTTGTACTCATCATCAATAGTTTCTTTGTACGACAAAATATATTTTATAACGTCGTCACTACAACTATTTTTTACATTGGTCCAGCTTACCTCAACCAATCCAGTTGGACAATCGGCATTAATAGATAGCGTTGGCGTGCAAGGAGCGGTTAGATCTATTGCGGTAGCACATTTTTCTTGTGAATTATTTAATAACGGTTTGGTAATTGACGGATCTGAGTACTGCCCTTCTCCTAAAATTTTATAACAGTAAATATAATTACGTGTGCCGTTACTATTTACGATGTTGCTTGTGTCAGAATAATTAGTTAAAGACGTTGTTGTAATAGCTGTGAAAGTTGCTGATGACGGATCTTTACGAAAAACAGTGTACTTATAATTATTCCATGGTGTAAAAGAATTCCATTGCAGATCTATGCGCCTGTCGCCAGGGGTTGTGGTTAAAAATATAGAAGTTGCTCGTTGAGATGATCCCACTGTTGTTGTGTTGGCAACAAACTCTAACAGGTACTCATGATTCATTGCATCAGTATTTATATTTGTGTGCGTAAATTGTGTGGCAAGCGCTAAAAAATACGGACTTGCAGAATTATAAACTGTTGTGTAAGTAGCCATGCCACCCGAACGATATTTTAAATTAAATTGGTATGGTCCCGAGAAAATAAGCGTATCAAGGTTTCCAACATTAGTAAGTGGTCTTTCCCAACGCACAAAAACCGAACCTGTTGTAACAGAAGTTGAAAGTACATCTACATTTAATAATACCGGCACATCGCGTTTTAATTTTGCGCACACCATTGAGCTGCCATAACTTTGAGAACCATCTTTATAAACTGCAATTACAAGATAACTGTAATCCTGCCCAACGGTTAGCCCGTTGCCGCCACCATTATCAATAAACGTTGAAACGGTTGGTGTTGTTTGCCCGACCTCTACAAAACCTGAGCTTGCGGGTACACCGGTTTCACAAGGATCGTATGTAAAAACAGAGCAATCGTTCTTCCTGTAGATTTTATAAGCGATAATTGGATTGTTGGTTGGGCTGCAAGAAGAAAGCTGCCAATTAATATTCATAGATGAGCCTTGCGGTATAGCTGTTACATTTTTTACAGAAGGAGGAACAACACGAATGTTGTATGTTGCAAAATATACCAGTTTGATTGGAATGCCCTGAGGCTTGCCGTCATCCTCTGCTTTAAAGACTGTTTGATAGGGCTGTAAACGAATATGACTGCAGGCGGTTTGCCAAAAGAAAGCCGCGGGCGCTGTTGTAATTGTAGTGTTAGTTACAAAACTCGTGTTTGATAAATTTGCCAAGGGAAGAGGTCCGGAAAAAGCGCCACCATTGCCCTGCAGGGTAATTACTGAGGATGGATTAGGATCACCATAAATAATGCTTTTGCTAACTATTGCCCCAGCTTCAACACAAGTATCTTTTGGCACAGTAACAAAAGGTGGATCGTTTGTAGGGCATTGTCCAACCACAACCTGCATATCACGCAACACTGTGCCAATAAGTTGATAAATGCCGCTTGTGTTCTTTCGCCACTCTTGTACTATAAACGCTAGGTTATATTCTCCCTGAAATTGTGGTGTACACCAGGTTAAAAGGCCGGTAACCGGGTGAATATTATATATGCTTCCTTCTGCGTTTGGCGCAAAATAACCGGGAACAGTATTTCCATCCTGCCCTCTTGAAGTAGAAATTATATAACTCAAACTATCGCCATCTGAATCATAAGCTCCCGGGTTATGATAAAAACATTTACCAAAACACGCTTTATCGATTGGTGGATATTTAAATTCAGGTGATGAATTAGCGCCTGAAAAATTATTAATTATTAAAAACGACTCAAGATAAAAATACTGATCATCAGAATTTGGAATATTGTGTACCCCTTCATTCCTGTTTGGGTCGGACGAGCGTATTTTGTAAGTGCCTGTGCCCGGGTATACATGTTCAACCGTATATATATTTACTTTTACTTTATAATTGTTCTCATCAATTATTAAAGCACCGCAAGGCACATCGTCCGCGCAATCGCAATTAAGTGTACTTCCTCCGTTTACCCTGTAAGCAACGGCTCTTTGTCCATCACCAAAATATACTGTATCCACACACCTGTCGGCCACCTCGTGCCCGCTATAACTATGATCGGTGTATTTTGTAACAGTTATTAAATATTTATAGATCGGCGAGTTGCCCGCGCCGGGAATAAACTGTGTGAAAGGTGCAATTCGTTTATATGTAATTTCGCCCGCCCGGTTATGTGTTGCAAAAGTGAATGCAGAAAGAAAAAGAAAAAATATACTTAAACTTTTTTTCATTAATTAAAGTTAGAGCATTTACCGCAACCTGACAATTTTTTCTTGAAAAACGTGTGTTTTTGGCCTGAGTTACTTAACCACCTGCATATACCCCTTCAGGTTGCGCTTAACAATACCTTTTAAACGGGGCTCAAACACATCGCAGATATAAAAGAAGGTTCCTTCGCTCACAATCTGTTTGCTTTGCAGGCTAGTACCATCCCACTTAAAGTAAGGGTCTGTGGTCTTATAAACTAAATTGCCCCAACGGTCAAAAATAACAAGATCTATTTCTTTTATCTGGCGCACCCTAATGGCTTTAAAGAAATCGTTTACACCATCTTTATTTAATGTAATAATATTGGGTAATTCAAATATCGGGCAATTATCTATACAAAAATCAGGGCTTAAAGGACTCACGTTGTTACTTGAGTCAACCGACTGTACTGCGTAACAACCCGAGATCAATTCTAAACCATCGTAATTAAAGAATGTAGAAGCGGCGCCGTTTAATGTTGCAACTTGTGCGTATGGTTCGTCAATAGTTGGTTTATAAAATAAATTATACTGTATCACGTCATCGCTGCAAATAGGTTTTACATTAGTCCAGCTTATTTCTACCTTTCCGCTTGGACAATCGGCAACAATAGAAAGGGTTGGTGTACAAGGCGGTGTAAGGTCTGTAGCCGTTGCGCATTTTTCCTGTGAATTATTTAATAACGGTTTGGTGATTGTCGGATCTGAGTACTGTCCCTCTCCTAAAATTTTATAACAATAAACATAACTGCGCGTGCTGTTACTATTTACAATATTTGTTGTGTCAGAATAATTTGTTAATGATGTTGTTGCAACGGCTGTAAAGGTAGCTGCTGACGGATCTTTGCGGAATACTGTATATTTATAATTATTCCATGGTGTAGAAGAATTCCATTGCAGATTAATCCGTCTATCGCCCGGGGTGGTGGTTAAAAAGATAGAGGTGGCACGCTGCGATGTTCCAACAGTAGTAGTGTTAGCAATAAATTCTACCACATATTCGTGGTTAGTGGCTTCGGTATTAAGACCGCTGTGTGTAAACTGAGTAGCAAGATTTAAAAAGAAAGGGCTTGTAGAATTAAAAACGGTTGTGTAAGTGCCAGATGAGCCTGCTCGGTGTTTTAAATTAAATTGATAGGGGCCGGGTAATGCAATTGTATCCAGACTTGTTATGTTGGTAAGTGGTTTTTCCCAACGCACAAAAACCGAACCTGTAGAAACAGAAGTTGACATAATATCAACGTTTAAAAGTACCGGTATATCGCGTTTTAATTTTGCGCACACTAAAGAGCTGCCATAACTTTGAGACCCATCTTTATAAACCGCGATCACTAAATAACTATAATCCTGTCCAACCACTAAACCATTTCCTCCATTATTGTCAAGAAAAGTGCTAATGGTAGGTGTTGTTTGACCAATATATGTAAACCCCGAGCTTGGCGATACGCCTGTTTCGCAGGGATCGTATGTAAATGGAGTACAATCGTTCTTCCTGTAAATTTTATAATTAATGATCGGATTGTTTGTAGGGTTACAAGAAGAAAGCGACCAGGAAATGTTCATAGACGACCCCTGCGGCGTTGCGGTTACATTTTTTACAGATGGCGGTATAACGCGGATATTGTATGTGGCAAAATTAACCAGTTTAATAGGGTTAAAATTTATAGATGGTAATCCATTATCTTCTACTTTAAAAACGGTTTGATAAGGTTGTAAACGAATATGGCCACAGTTTGTTTGCCACGAAAAAGCAGCAATGGTGCTTTGTATAGATGCGGAAGTTGAAAAACTTGTATTGCTTAATGTAGCAACTGGTGGAGGGGCTGAAAAGGCTCCACCATTTCCTTGTATAGTAACAGTACAAATGTTTGGGTCGCCATACACAATGTTCTTGGTAATTAATGCGCCCGCTTCCACACAGGTATCAATTGGCACATTCACAAACGGAGGGTCGTTATTTGGACAAGCGCCTACTACTACCTGCATATCGCGCAAAACAAAACCGATTAACTGATAAATGCCGCTGGTGTTCTTTCGCCACTCTTTTACAACAAATGCGAGGTTGTATTCGCCCTGCCCTTGTGGTTTACACCAGGTTAACAATCCTGTAATAGGATTAATTCCATAAACCCCTCCAGATCCCGCATCAGGAAAAGAATACCCAGGAACCGTTTGTCCGCTTTCTGCCCTCGAGGTTGAAATTTCATAACTTAAGCTATCCCCATCCGTGTCGTAAGCGCCGGGATTATGATAAAAACATTTATCAAAACAGGCTCTATCTATTGGCGGGTATTTAAATTCGGGTGACGAGTTAGCCCCGGAAAAATTATTAATTATGAGTAATGATTCGAGGTAAAAAGGTTGATTAATAGAATTGGGGATGTTTATTACGCCGCCATTCCTGTTAGGATCAAATGAATGAATTAAATAACTACCAGAACCTGCATACGTGTGAATGATCGTATAAATATTTTTTTTTACCACATAGCCCGGATTGTTTATTATTAATTCTCCGCAATCATCACAATCACAATTGGTAACTGATGAGTGGCTGTTGATCCTTGAGGCAATACCTCTTTGCCCGTCGCCAAAGTAAATTGTATCTACACACCTATCGGCAACACCGCTACCATGATCTGTATATTTGATAAGTGTTATTGAGTAAGTGTAAACCTGCACTGTGATATTACCAACCACCTGAGTATATGGGGCAATTCGTTTATATAAGATCTCTCCGGCGCGGTTGTGCGTAGCAAAGCCATAAACAGACAAACATATAAACAATAGTACTAAAAGTCTTTTCACGTTTCAAAAATCTATTATATAAATTTAATCCTTTTAATTCAAACCCACAACGCCCAATAGTTAAAAACACTTTATTGCTGCTTAAGTTTACATTTTTTGACAAAAATTGTTATTTCCGATAATCTAACGTTAATCTTCTGTTTTTTATTGTTTATGCGTGTATTTTTTTAAACCATGCGGTTAAATAAATAATTAGTCGCAATTATGATTTTGATACTTCTTTTTGTATTAATTTTGATCTCTTTATCTAAACACCCACATGGGAAATCATCAGAATGGCCACTCTAGTAAAATAACTATTGCAGGCTTACTTTTAACTCTTGGTATCATTTACGGTGATATTGGTACCTCCCCGCTTTATGTGATGAAGGCAATTGTTGGTGATAAACCTATTAACGCTAACGTTATTATCGGTGGAATGTCTTTGGTGTTCTGGACTCTAACACTTCAAACCACCATCAAATACGTGATCTTTACCTTAAAAGCCGATAATAAAGGAGAGGGTGGCATTTTTTCTTTATTTGCCCTTATTAAAAAAGCAAAAAGAAAGTGGCTCATTTTTCCAGCTATTATAGGTGGTTGTTGTATTTTGGGTGAAGGCATCATTACCCCTCCCATTTCGGTTGCCTCGGCCATTGAGGGTTTAAAACTGATTCCTCGTTTTAGCGACATTCCTACTATTCCAATTGTAATTGCAATTATTACCGGTTTATTTTTTATACAACAGTTTGGCACAAAATTTATTGGCAGGTTCTTTGGTCCGGTAATGTTAATTTGGTTTATAACACTTGGGACAATGGGTCTTATAGGCCTATCAAATGATTTTACGGTTTTAAAATCTTTAAATCCCTATTACGGAATTAATTTATTGATCAATCATCCCGGAGCATTTTGGTTATTGGGCGCCGTGTTTTTGTGTACTACCGGAGCTGAGGCTTTGTACTCTGACATGGGGCATTGCGGCCGCAGGAATATTCGCATAAGCTGGATATTTGTGAAAAGTATGTTGGTGCTAAATTACATGGGACAAACGGCTTGGTTGGTTTCTATGGATGGAAAAACGCTTAGTGGCGCCAATCCTTTTTATTCTATTATGCCGGCCTGGTTCTTACCGTTTGGAATTGGTATTGCAACAATAGCTACTGTTGTTGCATCGCAGGCGTTAATAAGCGGTTCGTTCACATTAATAAACGAGGCCATGCGTTTAAATTTCTGGCCCAAAGCCAAGATCAAATACCCAACCGACCTCAAAGGACAAATGTATATTCCATCTATTAACTGGATGCTTTATTTTGGTTGTGTTGGCATTGTATTGTTCTTTAAAGAATCTAAGAACATGGAGGCGGCCTATGGCTTAACTATTATTTTAGGCATGATCATGTCGTCGCGTTTACTTGCATTTTTTATGCGCTTAAAAAAATTCCCACATTGGTTCTTAAATATTTTTGCCGTAACGTATATTATTATTGAGGGCGCTTTCTTAGTTGCTAATCTCGAAAAATTCCCGAAGGGTGGTTACATCACGCTTATTATTGCTTTGTTCTTAGCCTGCATTATGGCCTCGTGGTACATTGCCAAATTGATCAGGCAGCGTTACGTGGACCTTGTGCCTTTAGATAATTACAAACAAATGCTGGTTGATCTTAGTACTGATAATTCCATTCAAAAATATGCTACGCATTTGGTGTATATGACCAGCGCTAACAATCCTTCTATGATCGAATCGAAAATTATTTATTCGATCTTACAAAAACGCCCTAAGAAAGCCGATATTTATTGGTTTGTACATGTGGATGTAATGGACGAGCCCTACCGAATGGAATACAAGGTAACGCAAATTGCTAATGAAGATATTATACGTGTTGATTTTAGAATTGGTTTTAGAATTGCACCGCGCATTAACTTAATGTTTAGAAAAGTTGTTGCGGATATGGTGAAGAACAAAGAAGTAGATATTACCAGCCGTTACGAATCACTCAACAAAAATAATGTAATTGGTGATTTTAAATTTGTTGTTTTAGAAAAATTCTTATCGTACGAGAACGATCTTCCATTCTTTGAGAAATTAATTTTAAACACATACTTTATTTTAAAACGTTTGAGTTTAAGTGAGGCAAAAGCTTTTGGTTTGGATAGCAGTTCTGTTAAGATCGAGAAATTTCCAATGGTAATTAGTCCGCCAAAAGAATTGAATTTAAAGCGAATAGAATAATCTATTTATAGATCTCCATTAAAAATCTTCCTGTTTCGTATTTTAATTCGTGAAACGAATTGGCGCTAATGGCAAGGGCAACACCGCCCGCAAGACCTAACACAAGGGGTGTAACAAAAACAACGTTTGTTTTTTGTTTTGGCAAAACAAAAAACCGCGAATCTTTATCTTTTTTAAATTGGATCTTTTTAGAGGTTACGGCAAGCTTATTTATCGAAATAATATATTTTTGTTTTAATGTAATTGGCAGGTCATAATATTTTGCGGGATTGAAATTTATTTTTTTACTGTCCAGATAAAAATACGCACTGTCTTTTGCAAATTTGTTTTGACTAAACACAAGAGCAGTGTTTTTTTTTGCGTTTTAATTTATTTGTTTTTATAACATTTTCGCCGGCAAAAAATAATTTTACATTAAGTATTGCACTGCTTTCTGCTTCGATATAATTTAAAACACAATAAGCGTTTGCGCCAAGCTCTTTGGCCTTTATCTTTAAAAGATCGTGCCAATCAACAATACTTAATTCATGATTAAAGGCTCCGGTCATGCGTAGCACAGAAATGTATTTTAAGCGTGTAGTATCTTTAAGATCTTCGATATAATTTAAAGTACTTAGAACGTAATTGTGTTTAAACCCTGAAGGTTCAAGAATTTCAACTTTTTGAGAATAACTAAATAATGAGCCGAATAATAAAACGAAAAAAACAATTCTCATTTTATTATTTCTTAGTGTTTAAAGTGGCGTATACTTGTGGTTACCATACTTACACCGTTTGCGTTACAATAATCAATACTCTCTTTATCTTTTATTGATCCGCCGGGTTGTATCACTGCAGTAATTCCAACTTTATGCGCTATCTCCACACAATCAGGGAAAGGGAAAAAAGCATCGCTTGCCATTACAGCTCCTTTAAGATCGAAACCAAAACTTTGTGCTTTAACGATGGCTTGTTTCAACGCGTCAACACGCGATGTTTGTCCGGTGCCACTTGCTAATAACTGACCGTTCTTTGCAAATACGATGGTGTTTGATTTTGTGTGCTTTACTAATTTATTCGCAAATAAAAGATCTTTTATTTCGCTTGCGGTTGGCGACGTTGTGGTTACAACCTTAAGATCGGCTTCCGTTTCAGTTTTAAGATCTTTGTCTTGTTCAATAATACCATTCAACAAATTACGGAAAGATGTTTTTCCTAATTCAACCTTATTCTGAATTAAAATAATACGATTGGCTTTTGATTTTAATAAGGCAAGTGCATCATCATTATATGCAGGTGCAATTACCACCTCGCAAAATAATTTATTTACTTCTGTTGCCGTTGCCATATCAATTGGACGATTAGCAATAAGTATTCCGCCAAAAGCAGAAACAGGATCGCCTGCTAAAGCATCAACATAAGCCTGGTGAATGGTATTGCGCGAAGCAACGCCGCAAGCGTTATTGTGTTTTAAAATAGCAAAAGTTGGTTCTGTAAAATCGGCAATTAAATTTACCGCCGCGTCAACGTCCAAAAGGTTATTGTACGATAATTCTTTTCCGTTCAGCTTTGTGAACATCGCTTCAAGATCGCCATAAAAAACACCTTGTTGGTGTGGATTCTCACCATAACGCAACGTTTGTCCTTTTTGAACACTTTGTTTGAACTGAGTAATATTTTCGGTTTGATTAAAATAATTAAAGATAGCCGAATCGTAATGTGATGAGGTTGCAAACGCTTTTGCTGCAAAACGTTTTCTGTCGGCAAGATCAGAAGCTCCGTTCTTTGTTTCTAATAAATTTAATAATTCAGAATAATCGTTTCGTGATGAAACAATTACCACATCATTAAAATTTTTAGCCGCTGCGCGAATTAAAGAAATGCCGCCAATATCAATTTTTTCAATTGTATCTTCCTCTGAAGCTTTTGCGGCAACCGTTTCTTCAAAAGGATAAAGATCTACGATCACCAGGTCAATATCCGGAATGTTATGTTGTGCTTTTTCTTTTTTATCTGATTCGTTATCTCGCCTGTTTAGAATGCCGCCAAAAATTGCAGGGTGTAATGTTTTTACTCGACCACCAAAGATCTCGGGATAAGTTGTAACAGAATCAACCGCGGTTACCGGAATATTTAATTTCTCAATAAACGACAATGTGCCGCCCGTGCTATATAGTTTAACATTTAAGCTATGCAATTTTTTAATGATCGGTTCTAAATTATCTTTATAATAAACCGAAATAAGTGCGCTTTTAATAGTTTTAGAATTGCTCATTTTTTTAAAAATAAAGAGCAAAGATAAGTTAAGAATTGAAAAACTTTAGGATTGTTTAAAAAGGTTGAAAAGCTTATTTACCTTTTTGCTTTTCCCTTAACCATTCGATAGCTTTTGCCCTATCGTCAAAAAAACGTGTTGGCACTATGGGGTTGTTTACTTTTAGGAACAGGTTGCCAATTATTTTTTCGTGAAGCCGATTGCTACAGAGCGCCACGGCGGCCACGTGTTTTGAATATTCTTCAGAAGCTCCTGCCCTTCTGGCATCCAACGAAACGTCAAAGTTCTCGTCTACCTCAAACAAGACGAAGAATTTTTTTCCAGGCATATAGTTAACCGATTGATCCCTCGACTCCCAAATGTCAGCCGCCTGGAGCTTAACACTCTTTTTTACTTTAAACTCAACTAACAGGTCGTCGTGTACGACCATATTATAAGAATTTGTTTCAAAGGTTTTCATTAATGTAAAATAACTTTATTCTATTTTAAATTTAGTAACTCAAATTTGGTCCTAGCCATTTTTCAACGGTCTCTATACTTAAGTTTTTGCGTTTAGCATAATCTTCTGCCTGCTCTTTATTTATTTTACCTATTCCAAAATAATGCGATTGCGGGTGTGAGAAATATAGACCGCTTACGGCTGCCGTTGGCACCATAGCTAAACTTTCAGTTAAAGTAATGCCTGTGTTTTTTTCTACATCCAACAACTTCCAGATAGTTAATTTCTCTGTGTGGTCGGGCTGCGCAGGGTAACCCGGAGCAGGACGAATACCCGCGTATTCTTCCTTAATAAGATCTTCGTTACTCAATGTTTCGCTTTTTGCATAACCCCAAAACTCTTTACGTACCTTTTTATGCATTAATTCTGCAAAAGCTTCAGCTAATCTATCCGCTAATGCTTTTATCATAATGGCGCTATAATCATCGTGATCAGCTTCAAAACGTTTTACGTGTTGGTCAATTCCAATTCCTGTGGTCAGGGCAAAAGAAGCAATGTAATCTTCCTGGCCTTTTGGTGCAACAAAATCGGCTAATGCAATATTATATTGCCCGGCCGGTTTTTTAGTTTGTTGGCGAACAGAATAAAATGTAGCGATCTTCTTTCCTTTTTCATCATACACTTCTGTATCATCATCATTAACTGTATTTGCAGGATAAATACCAATTACTGCATTTGCCTGCAACCACTTTTCACTGATGATCTTTTTTAACATAGCCTGCGCGTCGTTAAATAATTTTGTTGCTTCTGTTCCGCGCGAAGGATCTGTTAAGATCTTTGGATACGAGCCTTTCATTTCCCAGCTATGGAAAAACGGTGTCCAGTCAATATATTCTGAAATTTCTTTCAGATCGTAATTGGTAAATATTTTGTTACCAATAAATGTTGGTTTAATAATTTCTGTTTTACTCCAATCTATCGGGAATTTATTTTCTCGCGCTTCTTTCAATGAGAGAAATTTATTTTGGCCTTGTGCATTTTTATTCTGTTCGCGCACGCGTGCGTAATCTTTATTTACGTCAACCATAAATGCATCGCGCAGTTCGTTTGAAATTAAACTACTTGCAACAGGAACCGATTTACTGGCATCGTTTACATGTACAACCGGACCTGAATAGTTTTGCGCGATCTTAACGGCAGTATGCACTTTAGAAGTTGTTGCGCCACCAATTAATAATGGTGTTTTAAAACCAAGGCGTTCCATTTCTTTTGCAACGTGTACCATTTCATCCAGTGAAGGAGTAATCAATCCACTTAAACCGATAACATCTACATTTTGCTTTTTTGCCTCTTCTAAAATTTTATCGCAGCTTACCATAACACCAAGATCAACGATCTCATAATTATTACAAGCTAAAACAACGCCCACAATATTCTTTCCAATATCGTGTACATCGCCTTTTACAGTGGCCATTAAAATTTTTCCGGCATTTTTTCTTCCATCACCCACAATACCTGCCAGTTTATTGGCATCTTTTTCTGCCTGCAAATACGGTTCTAAATAAGCCACGGCTTTTTTCATTACACGCGCGCTTTTTACAACTTGCGGCAAGAACATTTTTCCGCTACCAAAAAGATCACCAACCACATTCATGCCATCCATTAAAGGGCCTTCAATAACATGTAAAGGACGCCCTAATTTTAAACGCGCTTCTTCTGTATCAGCATCAATATATTCAACCAAACCTTTTACTAATGCATAGCTCAAACGCTCTTCCACAGTGCCTTTGCGCCACGCTTCGTCTTTTTCGGTTTTTTCTTTTGTAACACCTTTTAAAGATTCTGCATGATCAACCAAACGTTCTGTTGCATCATCTCTCCTGTTCAATAAAACATCTTCAACTAATTCCAATAATGTTTTATCTATATCATCATAAATTACCAATTGCGCCGGGTTTACAATTCCCATATCCATTCCTGCTTTTACAGCGTGAAATAAAAACGCTGAGTGTATTGCTTCGCGAACATGATCATTTCCTCTGAAAGAAAAAGAAACGTTACTTACGCCACCGCTCACTTTTGCGTGGGGTAAATTTTCTTTTATCCATTTTGTAGAATTAAAAAAGTCCAACGCGTTCAATCGGTGTTCTTCCATTCCAGTAGCAACCGGAAAAATATTAGGATCAAAAATAATATCTTGTGGTGGAAAGTTTACTTTGTTTACCAAAACATCATAAGCTCTTTTACAAATATCTTTTCTGCGCTGCAATGTATCTGCTTGTCCAACCTCATCAAAAGCCATTACAATAACAGCGGCGCCGTATTGTTTTATTTTATGTGCTTGTTCAATAAACTTTTCTTCTCCTTCTTTTAAGGAAATAGAGTTTACAATTGCTTTTCCCTGCACGCATTTTAATCCCGCTTCAATAACTGTCCATTTAGATGAATCTATCATAATAGGTACGCGTGAAATATCCGGCTCAGATGCAATTAGATTTAAAAAGGTGGTCATCGCCTGCTCACTATCCAACATCCCTTCATCCATGTTCACATCAATTACCTGTGCGCCGCCATCTACCTGATCTTTTGCAATTGATAAAGCTTCTTCATAATTTCCTTCTTTAATTAAACGAAGGAATTTTTTTGAACCAGTAACGTTTG
This sequence comes from Bacteroidota bacterium, assembly GCA_030681615.1. Classification (GTDB taxonomy): domain Bacteria; phylum Bacteroidota; class Bacteroidia; order B-17B0; family Aurantibacillaceae; genus Aurantibacillus. The sequence goes on along the minus strand of JAUXSA010000195.1, from coordinate 39,918 downwards.
TTCTTTCACCAACATTTAAAAAATTACTTTCGGGGCGAAGGGTTAAGGGTTCTAGTCCGCTTAAATGCATTAAAGAATCTGCAACTGGTTTTTTACGCGGCTTGGATTGTTTTGCTAATTCTGCAATACGTTTAATGTGCGATGGTGTTGTACCGCAACAACCACCAACAATATTTATAAAACCTGCTTTTAAAAAATCTTCTATCTGGTGACCCATTTCGTGGGCGTCCTGGTCGTACTCACCAAACTGGTTTGGTAAACCTGCGTTTGGATAGGCGCTCACATAAAAAGGCGCTTTTTCAGAAAGCTCTTCTAAATATGGTCTCATGTCTTTTGCTCCTAATGCGCAATTTAAACCAACGCTTAGCAGGTTGACGTGTGAAACAGAATTTAAAAACGCTTCGGTTGTTTGGCCTGATAATGTTCTTCCGCTGGCATCGGTAATTGTACCCGAAACCATTACCGGCATTTTGCGGTCTATGCTTTCGCAATAATTTTGAATAGCAAATAAAGCAGCTTTTGCATTAAGCGTATCAAAAATAGTTTCTACCAATAAAAGATCGGCGCCACCATCAATCAAGCCTTTTACCTGCTCGGTATAAGCAATTACTAATTCATCAAATGTAATGGCCCTAAAACCGGGATCATTTACATTTGGCGATAATGATAAAGTACGATTGGTTGGCCCTAATGCGCCTGCAACAAATTTTGGCACAGAGGCAAACTCGGGATACTCTTTATAAAATTCCTGTATAGCTTCTTTAGCAACTTTAGCCGACTCGTAATTTAATTCGTAAGCCAGTTCCTGCATTTCATAATCGGCCATGGCTACAGTAGTAGCGCTAAACGTATTGGTCTCAATGATATCGGCACCAGCTTTTAAATATTCTTTGTGAATAGTTTTAATAATTTGCGGTTGTGTAATTGAAAGCAAGTCGTTATTACCTTGCAGATCTTTATGCCAATCTGCAAAGCGTTTGCCGCGAAAATCTTTCTCCTCCAGTTTATACTGTTGGATCATACTTCCCATTGCGCCATCAATTACTAATACGCGTTTTTCCAGTTCCTGTTCTATTGTGCTCATATAAATTATACTAAAAATAAAAATCCCCTCTGGCTTGCGCCGGAAGGGATTAGTTTTTATACTTGTTTTGTAAAATGTTTTAACTAATATTTCCGACTTATTTTTCCCGGTTTTTCCGAGACGAATTCCCACCTTCTTGAGAGATGATAAATGTTGGATGATAAATTATAAATGACCTTCATTTATAATCTAACACTTTTCATTTAACATTTCGTTAAGGGTTGGTAAAGCTTCACAGGGCGTTTCCCTCTGCTTTTCTTAATAAGTGTTTTTAAAGAACTGAGGTCAAAGATAATACATTTTATGTAATTTTACAAATATGAAAAAAGCTACTTTCTTTCTTTTTACAATTTGTTGCCTTTGTTCTTTTGCACAAAAAGACCTTAAGGGTGATCGAAAAACAGTTTCAAACATTATGTCGGCACAGGTTTTGGCCTGGAACAATGGCGATATAAGAGGCTTTATGGATTTTTACTGGAAAAGTGACAGCCTTAAATTTATTGGTAGCAAAGGTCTTACTTATGGTTGGCAAAAGACATTGGATAATTACATAACAAGCTATCCAGATAAAGCGGCGATGGGCATTCTAAAATTTACTATTCTTTCATCTGAACAGTTATCTAAAACAAGCATTTACATAATTGGCAAATGGGAACTTGAAAAAGAAAAACCTGTCGGTGGACATTTTACTTTGCTATGGAAAAAGATAGATAATAAATGGGTTATTGTGGCGGATCACACCAGCTAATTTTTTTAAGCACACAGGCACATAGTTTTTCTTTTTCCACCTTAATGCACAAATAGACAAACATAGTTGAAGCTTCGCTTCAACACTATGTGCAACTTTATCCATAAATTTTATTTTCTATCTTATTCTATGTATCTATGTGGTTTAAAATTATGAATTTAGAATTAGGATTATATAAACATTACAAAGGAAATATCTACGAAGTAATTGGTGTTGCCAAACACAGCGAAACGTTAGAAGAAATGGTTGTTTATAAAGCTACCTATCAAAAAGAAGAAAAGAATTTGTGGGTAAGGCCTTTAGCCATGTTTGTTGAAACAATTATCGTTGAAGGAAAAAACGTAAAACGTTTTACTAAAATATAAAGCCACAGATTTCGCTGATTCGCGCAGATTATTTTTTTAAATATTTCCTCTGTGAAAATCTGTGCAATCTGCGGCGAAAATTTTCCGGTTAAAAGTTATCTATTGGCGGACTACGTTTTGGGATCTTGAAATCGCTTAACATAGATGCTTTTAAATTGATAGTAAGGTTGTAGCTTTTTCTTAACCCAAATGGGATCCAGTCTATACGCGCTTCCCAACATTTAAGATCGCGGTAAATATTAAAACTGGTGTAACTTAATTGTTTGTTTGTGAAATCGTAACCACTTGTTATTCCTATTTTCCAATATTTTGTTGGCATTAGATCACCGCTAAAATTTAGGCTTTGTGTTGGATGCACTTTTCTGTCGTCGGGATTATTTAAAGCAAGGTTGTAATAAATATTTAAGTTCCATGGCAATTTATCCGTTTCGTTAAGATCCTTTTTTGCGTCCTTCTCGGCACCGTTAGTCATGTTTGGCGCTTGTCTTGTTTTCCTTGCGGCTTCTATCATGTTACTTCCAAAAGAAGTGTTCACGGCAAAATTAGCATTGGTAAAACGAGCAATCTCGCCGGCGTTATTATAATTAAACTCTTTCACGCGCCTGTTAGTTGTTTTGTTGTAAGCATACGGATCAAAATTTGAACTTCCTACCACATCAAAATATTTAAACAGTTTTGTACGCGCTGTTACATTTATTAAACTCATATTAAAACTATCTGCAGCAAAATTATAAGAGGCGCCCATGCTTATATTTTGCATAAGCATTCTTTTAGAATAAGTAATTCCTGTGTCTGTTCTTTGTTTCAGTTTTGCTTCTATGTTATTACTTAAATTAATTGACATGGTGTTTTGCTCGCCTTGTGCAGGGCCGCCAAAAATAGAGTTTTGAAAGATGGAATAGTTTTGCCTATTGCCGAGTGTGTCCACCTGCACGCTTTTCCAGACACCAAATTGTTCTTTTCCAAAATCGGGACGATACAGATAGGATACGGTTGGAATTAATAGATGGCGGATCTGTTTAATTTTTCCTTTGTTGAACATGTAATCAAAAAACACTTTTGTGTTTAACGCTGTAGAAAAATTAGCATCATAGCCGGCAACAAAATTACGGTTGGTGTTATTTGCAATAAAAGGCATATCGTATGTTTTATAAATAACAGAGTCTTGCAGGGGCTGAGAGAGTGATTTAATAACATAACTAAATGTTGTGGGCGCGGTTGAATATTCCCTACTAAAACTTTTGGTGTACATAACCGACGATAAGTTAATAGCCGGGGTTACTGTAATGTATTTTAATACGTTGAAGTTTGTTGAAATGGGTAACGAATGTTTAACACCATATCTCAAGCTATCTAATGGGCTTCCCAGAAAAATGCTTGAGTCTTTTCCAGAGAGTGTGTTTCGTGCTTCAACCAAATAGTTAATTCCAATTTTATCAAAAACGTTTTGTTTCACCGCGCCTTCTCTTCTGAATGGATAAAAACGATTTATATTAAAGGTTAATGACGGAAATGTAATTTCAACCAATTTTGAAATTGAGTTTTGACTATGCGTTGCATTTAAACTTAAAGAACTTAATTTATATGACTTTGTAAAATTTACGTTTGATTGAAATGAGTTTTGAAGAAATTGTCCGGAGTTAACTGCATTAATTCGATTATACGATTGGTTCTTTACATAATTTACGTTTGCGCTAAAACGGATGGTTGGATCGCTCTTATTATCCTGGTTATGCATCCAACGCACTTCATAGGCTTTTTGTTTACTGTAATCTTTGGGTATATCCTTATCGCCAATATTAAACTGGCTGTAACCAATATAGGTATAACCGTTTGCTTTGTACAGCACATTATAATTGTTGGTGGTATTAAGCGCCCAACTTCCATTGCCATAAATATCGCCTCGAATTGTCATATCGGTTTTATCGTTTATACCCCAATAAAAACCACCGTTACGTAAGTTAAAACCTTGTGTTGCCGAATTACCAAAGGTTGGTATTAAAATGCCATTATGTTGTCTTTTTGAATTGGGAAAATAACCAAAAGGAAGCCCAAGCGGTGTTGGAACTCCGCCAATTTCCAGGTACATTGGGCCGGTAACTATTTTATCATCAGGAATTATTTTTGCCCTGGTTGCCCTAAAGATGGTTCGTGCGTCTTCATCCTTACATGGGATACACTTCATATCCTTCATGTAAATAATGTTTGTGCTGTCTTTTTTTATCTCATTACCAATAACCAGTAACTCGCCTTGCTTAGTAAGCGCGTTAAAGATCTTCCCTCTTTTTGATTTGAGGTTGTAAATGATCTTATCTGCCTTCATTTCCTGTTGGCCATCTTTAAAGACAGGGCTTCCAATGGGTTTTCCTAAGCTATCTTTTTTGCCGTAAGCGGTAACAATGTTCTTTGAATAGTCAATTTCAATAAATTCTGCCTCAAGATTCATCTCTCCAAACTCAACATGGGCTTTGCCATAAAGCAAAACCTGCTTACTGGCGCTTAAAAAAACGGCACTGTCTTTTGCGGTATAAATTACGGGGTTTTCGAGCAGATCTTCGCCTTCCTCCGCGGGCTTTAGCGTATCGGCACTAACATTAATTAACGTATCCTTTTGGGCTATTTGGCCGTTTAAACCGGTAATACTCAAAGATATTAACAAGCCAAAGAAGAGAACTACTTTTTTATGTTGGGGTTTTATCAAGCCGAATGGGATAAATTTATTCAACCAATGTAGGGCTTACAAAGCTACAATACTTTACGGTATTGCATAGGTATTTATTATTTGATATGGTTAAAAAATTAAAATATTTTGCCTTAGTATTGGCTGTTATTGGCTTGTTTACAGCTTTTACGTGCTATAAAAAAGACAAAAGTAATTCTATTAAAATAATTGTTATTGACCCTGGGCATGGTGGTAAAGACCCCGGTTGCAGCGGTGCTTTCCATAAAGAAAAAGATGTATCGCTTGCTGTGGCCTTAAAGCTTGGCAAATTAATTGAAGAAAACCTAAAAGATGTTAAAGTAATTTATACCCGCACAACCGATGTTTTTGTTGAACTTGAAGACCGCGCACAGATAGCCAATAAAGCAAAGGCCGATCTTTTTATTTCTATACATTGTAATGCCGCTGGAAAACCCGTAATGATAAAAGACCCTAAAACAGGGAAAAAGCGCGCAAAGGTTTATAAAAATAAAAAGGGGAAATATGTGGTGGTTGAAAAACCAAACCCCGTGCCGTTTGGAACAGAAACCTATGTAATGGGTTTAAAAAACGAAGAGGGTAAAATGAAAGTGGCCACCCGCGAAAACTCTGCTATTTTACTGGAAGACGATTACGAAAAAAAATATGCTGGCTTTGATCCGGAAAGTGAAGAGAGTTATATTATCATGAGCAATTATACCACCGCTTATGTTATACAAAGCGCTTCGCTGGCCATGAAGATACAGGACGAATATATTAAAAAAGCGGGTAGAATTGATAAAGGTGTACACCGTCAAAGTATTTGGGTGTTATGGCGAACGGCTATGCCAAGCATTTTAACGGAAATCGGTTATTTAACCAACCCGCTTGAAGAAAGTTTTTTAGGAAGCGTCAATGGCCAGGATTATTTAGCAAAATCGATTTTTAGAGGATTAAGAAAATATAAGGATGATGTGGAGGGAACAAAAAAAGAATACAATGATGAGATAGAGAACCAGGTTCCGTTAGAGAATGAAAATATAAAAGCAGGAAATATTCCGGGACAAAAAAAAGTTGAAGATGACGATGATGAAGAAGAAACAAAAGTGGAGGTAAAAAAAGACGATAAAAACAAAGTTGATGATGGCAAATTTGTAACCATCGAATTAAAGGATAGCGTAAAAACCAAAGATACAAAAACAGATTCGAGTGCTATTGCAAAAGAAATTGCCGAAAAATTTAAAAAGGAGCAGAAAGAAAAAGAAGAAAGGGCGAAAGAGGAAAGAGCGAAAGAAGAAAAAGCAAAGGAGGAGAAGGCTAAGAAAGAAAAAGAGGAAAAAGAAAAAAATGCTGCTGTAAAGGCTGACAAAACGGAGATAATTTTTAAAGTACAATTTGCCAGCAGTGAAACCGAATTAAATTTAAAACAAAATAAATTTGACGCTATTGTAGACGGAAACTATTACAAAGTAAAGAACATCTTAAAATATACTTCAGGCAGTTTTACGCAGATCAAAGATGCGATCAGTCACCAAAATCGTTTACGCGAAAAAGGATTTAAAGATTGTTTTGTTATTGCGCTAAAGAATGGTGAACGAATGGATATTAATGAGGCAAGGAAGCAAACAGGGCAATAAGTTACACCACTTTAATTCCAAGTAAACTTACATCATCGGTTTGCTCGAAATTCTTTTTCCATTGGGCAAAAGAAGTGGCCAGTTTTTGTTTTTGTTCTTCGATCGTTAATGTAGAAATCTCAACTAATAATTCTTCGAGTTGTTTAGATTTAAATTTTTTTCCTTTATCGCCGCCAAACTGATCGGCAAAACCATCGGTGCTTAAATAAATCAGATCGTTAGTTTGTAAAGCAACTTTTTGAGCTGTAAATTTTTTGTTCTCTTCCAAATAACTTCCTATTGGCATTTTATCGCCTTTATATTCGGTAATTTGTTTATCGCGCACAATATATAACGTGTTATTGGCGCCAGCAAACTCCAACGTGTTGTCCATTTTATTCCAAACACAAAGCATCATGTCCATGCCGTCTTTTTGTTGTGTTTGTCCCTTTTGGAATAATGCTGCTATAACTTTATCACGTAAGCGATTTAATATTTCGTCGGCTTTAAATAATTTATTTTCTACAACGAGTTCATTTAAAAAACTGTTGCCTAACATGCTCATAAAACCACCCGGAACGCCGTGGCCTGTACAATCTGCAAGCGCAAACACGGCTCTTCCGTTAGATAAAACGTGTGCCCAATAAAAATCACCGCTCACAATATCACGTGGTTGAAAAACAATAAAATATTCTTTCGAGATCTTTTTCCAAACTTCGTCACCAGTTAAAACGGCGCTTTGAATACGTTGCGCGTAATTGATGCTGGAAATAATTTCGTTTTGTTTTTCTTCAATAATATGTTTTTGATCCTCTACTTCTTTCTTCTGCAATTCTAAAACAAGGTTTTGATTTTTAATAATGAGGTTTGCTTTTTTTGCCTTTCTATAATTTACAAAAGCAATGATGAGGAAAAATAATGTTCCAACAAACGCGGCTGTACCAAGCCAAATGATAATTGTTTTACGTTTGTTCTTTTCTTCTTCTAAATTAAGTTCCGAATTTGTTTGTTTTATCAGCAGGTCCTTTTTTTCTGTTTCATACTTAGTTTGAAGTTCATTGGTGACCATTGTATTTTCCAGCGATACAATAGAATCTTTAATGTTCAAAAATTTATCAATGAAATAATATCCGGTGTCCTTATTGCCATAATTTAAATTATATGTGCCTTTTTCCTGGTAAAATACAGATGCGTATTCCGGCATGTTCAATTCGCTTATTGCCGTCTGCAAACTATCTAAATAACATTTAGCCAAAACGGCGTTTGGCTTAAAGCGTTGATACAAACCCTCAAAATTTAAATTGGCAATAAATTCGTTTCTTCTGTTTTTTGTGCTTTTAGCTATTTCTTTTAATTTGGTATTAAAATAAATTGCCGAGTCTATTTTATTTTGATTGATAAAACTCTGGTATAAATTATTATAACAATTTGAGGCGCCGCTTAGATCGCCGGTTTGACCAAACTCGCGCAGAGCTTTTTTATAATAGGCGGCCGCTAATTTAAATTGGCTTTTGTTTTCGTAAACAATGCCTAAATTTAAGAAAGGATAGCCCAAAAGTCCTTTTTGTTTTGTGGTATCCATTAAAGCAATAGCTTGTTTGATATAGTTTTCGGCCTGAGTGTAATTTTTTTGGTTTATATATACAACCGCAATAGCGTTTTTAATATTTGCGTTTTCGTTATTATCTTTTAATTGTTCGTGAATTTTTTGCGCGAGAATCATTTCGTTTATGGCTTTTGTAAATTCAGCCATATCCGCATACATAAGGCCTAAATTTTGATGTGCCGATGCTTCTGTTTGTAAAACGCCCGCTGATTTAGCAACCACGGCCGCTCTATTATAATAAAAAATGGCGCTATCGAAATTATTTTCAAGGTAATGATAATTTCCAATTTTTAAATAACCGCTTGAGATGTGTTTTTCTGATTTGCTTTTTATTCCTAACGAAAGTGTTTTTCTTCCATACTCTATAACTTTATCATTATTATTCCCCTGATATAAAGCACATAATAAATGATAACATTTAAGTTTAACGCTATCATCTGCGGTTTCGGACACTTTAATTAAACTGTCTATTTTTCTTTTGTCCTGAGAAAAAGATGAGAGGGAAAATAAAAAGATAACTATCAGTAAACCGTTTTTCATCACCCAAATATTAAACTAAAAACCTCTTCCATTTTTGCGGCAGAGAGTATTTTAATTTTATATGAATTTACGTTTATTCCTTTTAAGTTATAACTGCTTAAGATGATTTTTTTAAACCCTAATTTTTCTGCTTCGCTGATGCGCTGTTCTATTCTGTTTACCGGACGAATTTCACCCGTTAAACCAACCTCACCCGCAAAACAAACGTCCTGTGGTATTGGCATATCTTCGTTGCTACTTAAAATAGCACAAACAAGGGCCAGATCAATTCCCGGATCTTCTACCCTAATTCCTCCGGCAATATTTATAAATACATCTTTTACGCCTAACCTAAAACCGCAGCGTTTTTCAAGAACCGCTAAAAGCATAGAGAGTCTTCTTAGGTCAAAACCTGTAGAAGAGCGTTGCGGTGTGCCATAAGCCGCGCTGCTTACAAGCGCTTGCGTTTCTATTAACATGGGGCGGTTGCCTTCCATGGTGGCCGAAATGGCCACACCACTGGTTGGTGTGTCGCGGGCAGTAATTAAAATTTCTGATGGATTGGTTACTTCGCGCAAGCCGTCGCCGTTCATTTCATAAATGCCCATTTCGTTGGTGCTGCCAAAACGATTTTTTGTGGCGCGCAATAAACGGTATATGTGGTTCCTGTCGCCTTCAAATTGAAGAACGGTGTCAACCATGTGCTCTAACACTTTTGGTCCGGCTATGCTGCCCTCTTTGGTTATATGGCCAATCATAAAAACCGGTGTGTTGGTTTCTTTTGCAAAACGTAAAAACTCGGCAGCGCATTCGCGAACCTGGCTTACGCTGCCGGGACTACTATCAATATAACTGGTGTGAAGGGTTTGAATAGAATCGATGATAACCAATTGCGGTTCTATCTCAACAATTTGCTGGAAAATATTTTGTGTGTTTGTTTCCTGAAGGATAAAACAATTATCGGTTGTAACGCCAATACGCTCTGCGCGCATTTTTATTTGTTGTTCACTTTCTTCGCCACTTACATAAAGTATTTTTAAATTTTTTAAACGTAAGGCTAATTGCAACATTAAAGTTGATTTACCAATGCCTGGTTCGCCACCAAACAGAACAAGGCTCCCCGGAACAATGCCTCCACCTAATACGCGGGTTAATTCTTTTCCCGGAACAGCAATGCGCGGAAAATCCTGCAGACCTACATCTTGTAATAAAATAGATTTGTTGGATTGTTTTGGATTTTTGTTTCCCGAAAATAATTGCAGGCGATCGTTCTTACTTTCTTTATGAACTACCTCTTCTACATAAGTATTCCATTCGTTACAGCTCGGGCACTTACCAATCCATTTAGCGGAGGGCGCGCCACAATTCTGGCAAAAGAATGTTACTTTGGTTTTAGACATTTACGAGCCTGTTAAAATTTATATAATATTTTGTTTATGTTTCTTTTTGGCTACAACATCTTTAAATTTTTCGCCATAAATTGGAACATTATGCCTGCAAAATTTAATATCGTTTCGCTCAAAAATAAACTATAAACAATTTTATAATATAAATTCAAACAGGCTCTAACAACAAAATTACTGCGAAATACCGCAATAGCTTGCTATTAATTGTAGTAAGTAAAATTAAAGGGTGTTTAGCTTCTGCATTAACTCTTCTCTAAAAGAACCACCAACAGGAATCACTTTTTTCTCGTTCTCTAAAATTACATTTTGGGAGTCGATACTTTGGATCTTGTCAAGGCGGGCAATGAAAGAGCGGTGAACGCGGGCAAAATCGGTAGTGCCTAACTTCTTCTCAATATCTTTCATGGTGCTATGAACGGTGTAACGCGCGTATTGCGTGTTTATTATCACATAATCTTTTAACGCTTCTACATAAAAAATATCTTTTAAAAGCACTTTTACCAAACGGCTGTTTGCTTTTACAAATAAAATGTCTTTGCTTGTATCGTCTTTATTCTCAACTAAAGAATATAAAAAATCGCGTTCTTTTTGCAGTTCCGCATCTTTTTGATGCTTGTAAACCGCCATTTCTATTGTTGAATGAAGATCTATTTCTTTAAATGGCTTTAATATATAACCGTAAGGCTCTGTAACTTTTGCTTTAGAAAGCGTTCCTTCATCAGCATAAGCTGTTAAAAATATAACAGGAATCTTTGTTTTTTCTTTGATCTTGTCGCTTACATCAATTCCCGTAAGATCACCTTTTATCATGATGTCCATGAGGATCAGGTCTGGCATTGTTTCAATAATTTTTTCGATCGCTTCTTTTCCGTTATTGGAAATGCCAACTACTTCGTATCCCAATTTTACTAAACTGTTTTGAATATCTTTTGCAACGATACTTTCGTCTTCGACGATATATATTCTTAATTTTTCCATTTTATTACATCTTAAATTTAATTAAAACTTCGGTACCCTCGTCTTTTTCTGATTTAAATTTTATTTCCCCGTCTAATTGATCCATTAAAGTGTTAACTAATTGTAAACCAAGTGTATTAGTATTATTATGATCTATCCCGGGGGGAATACCCACCCCATTATCTTTCACTTCCAATTGTATATAATTGTTCTCGGATTTCAAATTTAAATAAATGCTACCTTTTTTTGCGCCAGGAAACGCATGTTTTATTGCATTTGTTATGAGCTCATTTACAATTAAGCCGGCAGGTATGGAAACGTCTAAGTTTAAATTTATCTTTTCAAGATTTAAAATAAGTTCTACTTTTTCTGATGAAAGTACATACGATTGAATAATGTTTTTTGAAAGTGTTTGAATGTATTCCGAAAAATTAACCGAGGTAAAGGATTTGTTCTGGTATAAACTTTCGTGAATATAGGCCATTGTTTTTATACGGTTTTGGCTTTCTTTTAGAAGAGCGAGTGTATAATTATCGGTTACGTACGACGATTGCAAATTTAAGATAGAGCTAATAATTTGCATGTTGTTTTTTACACGGTGATGCACTTCTTTTAAAAGCACATCTTTTTCTTTCAAAGATTGTTCAACGCGTTGATGATCTATTTTTTTATCGGTAATGTTGTGCGCAATACCGCTTACCTCCACAATTTTTTCGTTCTCAACTATCGGATTTAAGAAAATGTCGAGATAAACTTTTTTATGGTCCTTGTCAAGTGTTTCAATTTCAAAATTTGTAGCAATGCCTTTAAAGGCTTTATCGTAATGATAAGCCAAAACCCCTGCGTAATCCTGATTTTTGGATAAAACGCCCCTGTCTAATTTAAAACCTAAAAATGGTTTGGTGTTATAAAGTGCGGTTACTAGTTCAAAATAATTTTTATTGAATGAGGTTAATTTGTGTTCGTTATTTATGGTCCAAATGTAGTGATGGCTGCTGTCAAAAATTGCCTGTAGTTTACTTGTTTGGTTCAATAATTTTTGTTCGTATACCTTTGAGCCTGTAATATCGTGGGCAATACAATTAATTTCTGTAACTTCTTTAAGCGCGTTAAAAATAGGGTTTAAATATATTTTACGGTGTATCTTTTCAGTAGTAAAATCTTCTTTTTCAAATTCTATTTTTTTTCCTAAAAGGGCTTCGTTGTATTTTGGGTACCAATAATCAATGTATTCTTGTTTGCCTTGTTTTAAATGATCGGCAACACACTGGCCAATTTGAATTTTAATTTTATGTTTTTGAAGTATAACGTTATAAAAATTCTTATTAAAAGAGGTTACTTCAAACCTGTTGTTAACTGTCCAGATAAGGTGATTAGAACTTTCAAAAATAGAAGAAAGGTGGGCTGTTTTTTCGAGTAATTTTTTTTCTGCTTCCTGGCGTTCTTTGATCTCTAATAATAAAAATTCGTTATTCACTTTTATCATTTCTGCCTTCAATTTTTCTTTTTCGAATTTACGTTGATCAGAAACGTTATTGATAAGGGTTAATATACAATTGGCATTATTAAATTTAATTACAATAGATTTCATTTCTGTTTCTATCGCATTTCCTTTACTGTCAATTACCGTATAGCTATTTAATTTTTCTTTATCATCGCCATTATACATCTCTTTTATCCGCTCCATGGCACGCATTCGGTCTTCGGGCGCCAGGTAGTCTAAAACAAATTTTCCTAGAATTTGCTTTTCGTTCTTTAATTGCAATAATTTTAGTGTGGCTTTATTACAAAAAACGGTTACACCTTGTTTGTGAATAATATATGCAATAGGCGAACTATCTAATAAGTTCCGATAATTTAAATGCTGGAACTGGAGTTCGATCTCTTTTTCTTTTTGTACAGTTATATCACGAATAATATTTAAAAAGAAAGCTATTTTTCCTTTAGAATCTGTAATTGGTGTTAAATTATTTTCGAGCCAGATCTCTTCTTTATTCTTTTTTAAAGCTTTGTATGTATAATAATAATTTCTTTTAAAATTCTTTCTTTGGTCTCCTTTGGCTAATTTATCTTGTTTTAAAAATGCTGCTTTATCGCCTACTAATCGCTTATTAAAAAAATTGTGATCACTTAATAATTCTTTAGGCTCATACCCAAGTATCTTTTTTATATTGGGACTTACGTAGGTGTATTTTTCGTGTGGCAGATATGTAAAAAAAGCAATTATATCGTTACTACTTTTTGTAATAAGGTCAAATTTTTCTTTTGTTTCGTTTAATAAGATCTCTACATTAATTCTTTCTGTAATATCTCTTATACTTCCAATTACGCCAGTTATTTTATTATTATCATCGTAAATAGGTGTAATGGCTGTTTCAAGATAAATGAGATTGCCCTTTTTATGTGTGAAGCGAATAGTTACTTTTTCTTCTTTATTCTTTTGTTTCGATTTTATTTTTTGCCTGTTATTAAAGATAAAAGACGCTCTATCATCAGGGTGAGTTGCTTTTAATAACAGATCTTTTGCTTTATAGATCTCTTCGGGCGTATAGCCTAATACCTTTTTAGAAGACTCACTAATAAAAATTAGTTTATCGGGATCGAACGAAAATTTGAAAATAACATCAAAACTATTCTGGCTTATTTTTTGAAGAAGAAAGTCAGAGTTTATAAGCTCTTGTTGTTGCTTTTTTAATAAAGTTATATCAATAAAAGAAGATTGAACAACGTATTTATTTTCGAATAAAACGCGATTGGATTTTGCTTCGATAAAAATATTTTTGTTTTTGAAGGTCTGGAATTCAAGGTCAACCGGCGGAAACTCTTCTCCTTTAATGATCTTAAGGTTATTTTGTTTTATGCGTGTATGGTATTTTTTATCGAGAAAATGAAAAACAGAAAATGAATTGATCTTTTTTAATTGATCTTTTGAAATACTAAAAAGCTCTATGGCTTTTTTATTTACAAAATATATTTTTTTATTATCAAAAATAGCAACTGCAATAGGTAGGAGGTCCAAAGTATTTATATCAACCTGGTGAGATTGACCTTTTTTCAATTGCATAAATTATTTTCTAATCGTTTGTGTTTTATTTTCGTCAATTTTAATATTATAGGTTCGCAAACCTTCTTCGTAAGTTGGACGAATTTTATCGCCCTGCCATTTTATTTCAATATCATTTTTATAAGTAATTGTTAAATATTTATTTCCAAGCTCGTCGTAAAAAAACCAGTCGCCTTCTTTCATGCCGCTAATATAATTACCATAATACATTTTTTTACCATTTGGATAATATTGTGTATGTGTGCCGATAGGATCGCCGGCACTGAATCGTCCTTCAAAACGTTTAAATTTTGTTGGCATATAATAACTTACCCAAACACTATCTGGTTCATCGTTTGAATATACTCCAATTTCTTTGTAATCGGGCGTTTCGTAAATCCACTTTCCTTCTTTTCTATTCTCAACAAATATTCCTTGCAAAATTATTTTACCTTGTGGATCATAATCTTTTATTTCTCCTTCGCGCTTACCATTTACATAAAGTTCTTCGCGCCACAATTGCCCGCTTTCATAATACCATTTCCAAACACCTTGTGCCCTGCCTTTTTTATCGTACTTACCTTTTTGCTCTAGCTTTCCTGATGCATAAAAAAATTCCCAATCACCCGTTCTGTTACCTTCCTTGTAAACGCCTTTACCCTTAAACTCGCCTGTGTTATGAAATTCTGTCCAAATTCCTATTCTATTTCTCACACTATCCACAGCGCCTCTTGCTGTAACTATTCCGTCAAAATATTCAATGGCGCTATCGGGTACAGGCACATTTCTGCAAACCAATTTGTTTATATAAACCGGGTTTGAAAGTGATGTGTTAGACGTATCATCTTTTAAAATTAAGCTACTATCGCACTGGTATTTTTGTTTGTATTTAAAATGTGTACCTATAGCAATACCATCACTATAAACGCCCTCATATTTTAAAGTTCCATCCTGGAAAAGTTCTGTATACACTTCTACATTGGCAATTTCGGGGGCATTTAAAACCGGTTTTCCATTATTGAATTTTTTTGTTGAAAGTAAATTTCCTTTTTTATCGTATTCTTTTACATAACCATCTAATGAATCATCATTAAACTTCATTTCTTTTTTTACTTCCAGGTTCTCATAAAATTCTTTCCAGATACCTTGTTTTTTATTTGCCGGATCAACTTGATTTATTTTTTCAAAACTTTGTAAAATTCCGCCTTTATAAACACTAACAGCTGTAATTAAAGAATCTTCGCTATACTCATAAGCGGTTCCGTCGGGTTTACCTTTGTCATATGGCATTATACTTTTTGTTTTGCCAGATCTATAAAAACTACGTACAAAACCTTGTTTAATATCATTTACGTAGGTTTCTGAATTTACTACTTTTTGTAAAGTATCGTAATTAGCCAAAACACCATTCTTTTTTCCAACTTTATAATTTATTGATTTTGTAATTCTTCCCTTTTCATCATAAAATTTCCAAATACTATCTAATTGAAAATTTTTTCGGTTTCCTTCTATTTTTAATTTTCCGTTCTTATGGTAATTTTTCCAATAACCTTCGGGTTTACCATCTTTCATATAACCCTCGCTGCTAATTGCACCGTTATCATAATAAAATTTATTATAACCGTTTGGATTGTTAGTTTGCGCTGTTTGAGAAATTAAAGAAAATGAATTCAATAAAAACAGAACCGGTAAAACAAATATTTTAAAAATTATTTTATTCATTATTGAAGCACATTAAATATAGCAATTATAATCCAAAGCTTGCCGATAATTCGAGCATTTTTAAGATCGGTTTTTTTGCTTTTTCTATCATTTCATTACTCATTATTAATTCTGGTTGTTCGTGTAATAATGCAATATATATTTTTTCTAAAGTATTTAATTTCATGTAGGGGCAATCGTTACAAGCACAATTATTATTAGGAGGAGCCGGAATGAATGTTTTTTGCGGACTACTCTTTTGCATTTGATGTAATATCCCTGTTTCTGTAACAACTATAAATTCTTTATGTTCTGACTTTTTTGAATAATTTAAAATAGCAGTTGTACTTCCAATAAAATCTGCTTGTTCTAATATTAATTCTTCGCATTCAGGATGGGCTAATACCAAAGCATCTGGATGTTGAATCTTTAATTTTATTAATTTTTCCAAACTAAAAATTTCATGTACCATACAGGCACCATCCCATAAAACCATATCACGGCCGGTTTTTTTATTAATGTAAGCTCCTAAATTTTTATCTGGCGCAAAAATAATTTTTTGTTCTTTTGGTAAACTTTCAACTATTTGAACAGCGTTACTGCTTGTACAAATAATATCAGATAAAGCTTTTATATCTGCCGTACAGTTAATGTAAGTGATTACAATATGATCTGGATGCTTTTCCTTAAATGCTGCAAATTCGACAGGAGGACAAGAATCTGCAAGCGAGCAACCTGCTTTTAGATCAGGAATCAAAACTTTTTTGGTTGGATTTAATATTTTAGCTGTTTCTGCCATAAAATGTACTCCGGCAAACAAAATAATGTCAGATTGTGTTTTTTGAGCCTCTTGGGCCAGACCTAAAGAGTCTCCAATGTAGTCTGCAATATCCTGTATATCAGCATTTTGATAGTAGTGGGCGAGGATAACTGCGTTCTTTTTCTTCTTAAGATAATTTATTTCTTTGATCAAATCAAGTGCTGGATCAACTTTTAAATTTAACCAGCCCTTATCTAATAATATATCTTTCATTTTTAAAATTTTAAAATATGTATTGTATATATAAGGTGTTAATACTGTTTATTAAATTAAAATATTTAGTCGTTTATTTACCTTATTAATACTAGTTAACACGTAATTAACAAAGGTAATACTTTAAAGTACTGAACATCAAATATAGTAACTACTATTAACAATAGTTAGTACTTATTAGCCTTAATAACTTTAGCTGTTTTAAAAGTGTTAGCAACCTCAAAATGGTTCTTATAAGTTCTCACTTAAAATTATAACTATGCTAGGATTTGGTAAAAAAAATTACAACGGATACTTTAATTTAATATTGCGCTAATATTGTATTGATACTTATTAACTCCCGATTGGTGTAGTTAACACTCATTATGTTCATTTGTTTATTATTGTATAGTTCATTATCAGTTAGTTAATTTATTAGTGTTAATTAACGTTGATTAGTATTTTTGAGTATTATTAAGTTCTATAATGTGATATCAAATAATTATGAGTATAAAAATAGCCATAGGGTCCGATCACGCAGGTTTTGAATTAAAAGAACAATTAATTGATTATTTAAAATCAAAAAGTAATACAGTAATTGATAAAGGTTGTTATAGTGCAGAGCGGGCAGACTATCCTGACTATGGCCACGCGGTTGCAATGGCAGTAATTAATAAAGAAGCACAATTTGGTATATTAATGTGTGGAAGCGGAAACGGAATTAATATTACAGCTAATAAACATAAAGGCATTCGCGCTGCTTTATGCTGGAATTCTGAAATTGCCGCATTAGCACGTCAACATAACGATGCAAATATTTTGGTTTTACCGGCAAGATACATGTCGGTTGAAGAAGCGCATAAATGTATTGATGCTTTTTTAACTGAGAAATTTGAAGGAGGACGCCACCAGGATCGCGTTGAGAAAATAGATATTAAAAACTAAACCCCTACACTATGAAAAAAGCATTTACATTATTAGTATTAGCCGCAACGTTAAGTGGCGCTGCACAAAAAGGAAAAACCTTTCCTGATACACAGGGAGCCACATTAGACGATAAAGAAAAAAGCATCCCATTTAAAAACGGTAAAGTATCTATACTTGCTGTTGCTTTTCATCGTGGTGCCGAAGATGAATTAAAAAAATGGTTGAACCCCTTGTACAATACCTTTATGGTAAAATCAAAAGCAAAAACATTAGATATGTCAACCGTTTATGACGTTAACTTTGTTTTTGTGCCTATGATTGGGGGTATAAAAATGATAGCCGATGAGTTTAAAGCAAGTACCGATAAAGCTTTTTGGCCCGTTGTATTGGACACAAAAAAGTCAGACATGAAAGCTGCAGCCGCAAGCCTGGGCGTTACCGACCGTAAAATTCCATGGATCTTTGTATTGGATAAAGACGGCAAAGTAATAGATGTGCAAACCGGCGAATACAGCGAAGATAAAATTGATGCCATGGAAGAAGCCATGGAATAATAATTATAAAAAAGCGCAAAAGAAATTTTGCGCTTTTTTTACTTTTTCTTAGCGGTTGCTAATTTATTTAGTACAAAAATGTGTTTAATAAATTACGATCTTTTTGTTTATTATATTTCCACTCTCCGTAATTATAGAAACAATATAAATACCTTTTACAAAAGTAGAAACAGGAATTTCTTGTTTTGTTTTTTCAGTTAAAATTAATTTCCCGCTTATATCATACAGCTTAACACTAGAAATTGTTTCGGAAGTTTTTATAACAAGTGTTTCGTTTGTTACATATAAAACAGCGTCACTTATTTTTTGTTCTCGTATAAATGTTGGCGAAATATATTCATACGCGCCAATATCTAATACACCTTGAATTATCTTATTACTTTGGTTTACCGGATGCAAATATTCTTTAGTTGGTGTTAGCACATAACCGTTACTGGCAGTTCCGGCAGAAGTGGCAGAATTAATAGCAGAACAGGTTGGTAATAAATGATAATCGTAAGCGGAACTGTTTACAAAGCCCGCAGCAGCAATAGTATATTTTTTATTAGAAAGAGTATCTAAAACAGTGGTTGTTCCCGTTAATAAAGTTCCTGTTCCTGCAAAAATATTATTATAACCTTTATATAGTGCTGTTCCGTTTTGTATAGCCACAAAAGTACCCGCTGTTTTTTGGTTAACAATGGTATTATTAATTAAATAAAAATTATGTGGCGCTGGATTGGAAAGACCCTCCATCCCATAACCAATAATTCCCGAATTGGTTCCGGCAGTACCCTGCTGAATAATATTACCCATTATAATTGATAGACCTCCGTTTGGAAGATCGATTTCGCGACTGGCTGTACCCGAGGCTTCGTTGCCCAAACGATTATATAAAATGTAATTTACTTTTGCACGGCTTTTTAACTCGTGACCAATTTTGCAGTGATGCGAATAATTGTAACGGAAAAGCAATGTATCTATATGGCCAATATATAAATTGTGAGAGAAACCATCACCAGCGCCGTTCAAATTAAATTCTGTGAATTCTACTGTTATTTTACAAGGCGTAATTGCTCCTGCTAAAATTCCGTTTTCGTTATCGTGAAAATTACAATAGCGTACTGTTAAGTTTTGTCCTTCCTGCCTTATGCCCGCACCATTTTGTGAGGTAGAGGTACATAATGAAAATTCGATATGATCTACTGTTGTATTATTTCCCTGTATTACCCAAATACCTTTATCGCCATGACTTAACCCGTTTGATTTTAAATGCGCCATCCCGTTTACACAACGCAATAATAAATTATTTTTATTCCAGGCACATACATTCGAATTGTAAATGCCCGCATCAATATTAACCGTATCACCATGGTTTACTAAAGGAGCAACCTGGCTGGGCATAGTATAAGTTTGTGATGCGCCAACATGCCAGATGGTGGCGTTGAGGTTGTTTAATGATAATAGAATGGCGATCGTTAATGTGTAGATAGTTTTCATATGAAGAGTTTTAGTTCTGACCAAATTACTGTTAATTCTATTATGGATGTAAAAGAACGAGAAAAAATATTTCCCTATCTTTGCACTCTATTGCAAAACAGTTATGACATAATTGTAGTTGGTGCCGGGCACGCAGGCTGTGAGGCCGCTGCCGCTGCCGCTAACATGGGATCGAAGGTTTTATTGGTTACCATGAACATGCAAACCATTGCTCAAATGAGCTGTAATCCGGCTATGGGCGGTATTGCCAAAGGGCAAATTGTGCGCGAGATAGACGCTATGGGTGGTTACAGCGGTATTGTATCAGATAAGTCTGCTATACAATTTCGTATGCTTAACCGCAGTAAAGGACCCGCAATGTGGAGTCCGCGTACGCAAAACGACCGCATGATGTTTGCTACGCTTTGGCGCGAAATGCTGGAGCAAAGCCCCAACGTTGATTTCTGGCAGGATATGGTAAGATCACTTATCATCTCTAAAGACGGAAAACGCGTAGAAGGCGTTGTAACAGGCATGGGCATTGAGTTTAAAGCCAAGGCTGTTGTTTTAACCAACGGAACTTTTTTAAACGGAATTATTCATATTGGGGAGAAACAGCTGGGCGGTGGCCGTACGGGCGAATCTGCCAGCCATGGAATAACGGAACAATTAGTCCAAATAGGATTTGAAAGTGGCCGAATGAAAACCGGAACGCCTCCCCGTATTGATGGAAGATCTTTGGATTATTCGAAGATGGAAGTTCAGGGCGGCGATGAGGTGGCAGATAAATTTTCTTATTTAGATAATACTTCGCCTTTTATTGGAGCCAGCAAAATAAAACAGGTTCCTTGTCACGTTACATATACAAATCAAGACGTTCACGATATATTAAAAACAGGCTTCGAGAAATCGCCAATGTTTCAGGGACGAATACAAGGTCTTGGGCCAAGATATTGCCCCAGCATTGAGGATAAAATTACAAGATTTAGCGAAAGAGAACGTCACCAGTTATTTGTGGAACCCGAGGGTTGGAATACGGTTGAGATTTATGTGAATGGTTTTTCTACTTCTTTGCCAATAGATGTGCAACAAAAGGCACTTTCTTTAATTCCCGGTTTTGAAAAGGCCAGAATGTTTAGACCGGGCTATGCAATAGAATACGATTACTTTCCGCCAACACAACTTAAACTTACATTAGAAACCAAATTGGTTGACAATTTATACTTTGCGGGCCAGATAAACGGTACTACTGGTTACGAGGAGGCCGCTTGCCAGGGTATGATGGCCGGCATTAATGCGCATTTAAAAGTTAATGAAAAGGCGCCATTGATCTTAAATCGGTACGAAGCATACATTGGTGTATTGATTGACGACCTTGTTACCAAAGGTACAGATGAGCCTTATCGCATGTTTACTTCGAGGGCCGAGTACCGTTTGTTATTACGTCAGGACAATGCTGATGTGCGTTTAACGCCGTTGTCTAACGCTTTGGGACTTGCCGCAAACGATAGAATGGAACGCGTGAGCAAGAAGATGGCCGGTTATAATAAGATCATTGATCACTTTAAAAATACTAGTGGAGAGCCAAATGTGCTTAACCCTTTCCTTGAATCTATAGGTTCTGCCCTACTTTCTCAGAAAACGCGTTTGTTTAATGTACTTTCAAGGCCAAATATCTCTGCAAAAGACCTTGCTTTGCACGATACCGCTTTGGCAAATGTCCTTGCTGAGTATGACGCTGAAACCATAGAACAAGCCGAGATCTTAATGAAATATGAAGGTTATATTGAACGGGAAAAAGAGAATGCCGATAAGCAAAAACGGTTGGAGGATTATGTAATTAATGAGTCTTTTAATTACGATTCTATTAAAAGTTTGGGGGCCGAGGCGATAGAGAAATTCAAGAAGTTTAAACCACACACCATTGGTCAAGCCAGTCGAATTTCAGGAATTAATCCGGCAGATATTTCAGTGCTCTTAGTTCATTTAGGAAGATAACTTTTATGTTTCACGAGGAACGTTTTTAAATATATGACTACTCTTAATAATTGTCCTGTTTGTAATGCTACTTCTTTTAAGCTTGTTTTAACCTGTAAAGATTTTACAGTAAGCAAAGAAGATTTTACCATCGTTGTATGCCAGAGCTGTAATTTCGAATTTACAAACCCTAGACCCTCCAACGAAGTTTTAGGAAACTATTATAAGTCCGAAGACTACATCTCGCACTCCAATACAAAAAAGGGTATTATCTCTCAGCTATATCATGCCGTTAGAAACTATACTTTAAAGAAGAAGATCCAGTTGGTTTCTAAACATGTTTCACGTGGAACAATATTGGATTATGGATGTGGCACCGGAATGTTTTTAAAGGTTTGCCAAGATAACGGATGGAAGTCTTTTGGAATGGAACCTGATGAAGGTGCCGCCAAAATAGGATCTGGAATGGGGCTTACCGTCTTCTCTGATAAGACTAAAATAAACCCTGAACTTAAGTTTGATGCTATTACTTTATGGCATGTTTTAGAGCATGTAACCGACCTTGATGATACCCTAAACTTCTTTAAAACTAAGCTTAATCCTAATGGTGTTTTAATAATTGCCGTACCCAATCATACCAGTTTTGATGCACATTATTATAAAAAATTCTGGGCAGCTTATGATGTGCCTCGACACCTTTATCATTTCCACAAGGAAACTATTGAGAGGCTTTTAAAGCGTTTCGATTTTAATTTGGTTGAGACCAAGCCCATGAAGTTTGATAGTTTTTATGTGAGTATGCTTAGTGAAAAATACAAGACCGGCTCTATCAAATACCTTAATGCTTTTATTACGGGTTTAAGATCTAACATTAAAGCAAAAGCGCCAGATAATTATTCCAGCGTTATTTATGTGTTTAAAAAAGTTTAATGTTTCACGTGGAACATTAGGTAGTATAAGCCGGAATATACGGACCCAAAAAAGCTTTATTAGGAGACCGCTCCAATAACCCTATTGCATCATCCTGGTTCATTATTTTTACCTTTCCCATTTGTTCAACCTGCAGCATAGGGAAACCAAACTCCTCCGTTATCTTTCCTTTTATTAAATAGATTCCTATTCCTTCAAAGCGGTATTTAGAATATACATCGGGGAAATGTACCGTATCAAAAAAGTCTCCCACAGCGTCTATAAAAGTCCCGAAAGCCATGCGGTCTCCCCTCTTGGTATAAACCACCCTCTCATTCACAAAATTACCCATTAGGCGCACCGTTTTATCTGTATGGTCTATCAGAGCCTTCGTTAAGAGATCGCCCCTGAAAGGGGTTTTAATTAAACTATAGAAGTCGTTTGTAATTGGGAAACCAAATAATGCCAGTTCATCAAACAGATCTTCTATAAATGAACCGGCTAATTTAGGGAGGAAAAATTGTTTGGCTGGCTCAGAGAACATTTTTAATGTGGCCTCTGGCTTACCCATTTCTTTTCCTAAAATGTAGTACGAATTCCAATATAAAGTTTTCTTGTTATTATCGAAAATACGGCATGCGCCAGATTTAATTAGTATCAACAATTGTTCTAGTTTGATCTTGGTTCTGGAAATGAGATCTGAAATATCTATATAAACGCCCCCCTCCTCTCTTTCCTTTATTATTCTTTCCACGGTGTTTTTCTCCAAGCTTTTTACGTGTATAAAACCCAGATAAATGTCCTTACCCAAAAGCGTAGTTAAATTCTCAGAGTTATTAACACAGGGTAAATTTACATTGCCCCCTAACTTCTTTGCTTCATAGATATAAACCCAGGTGCGATAGAAGCCTCCAAAATTGTTTATAACAGCTACTATGAATTCCAAAGGATAGTGTGCTTTTAAAAACAAACTCTGGTAGCTTTCTACAGCATAACTTGCAGAGTGTGCTTTGCTAAAACTAAAGCCCGCAAAACTTTCCATTTGGTACCAGATAGTTTCGCTTACTTTTTCATCATAACCTTTAGCCTTACAATTATTAAAGAAATTCTTTTTGATATTGATGAGGTGTTGCACTCCCCTTTTCTTGCCGCTCATTAATCGGCGCAACATATCTGCTTCGGCTAAATTTAATCCTCCGTAATGGTGACCAATTTTTAGAACATCTTCCTGGTAGATCATCACCCCAAAAGTCTCTTTCAATTGTTCCTTCATAATCGGATGCGCGTATTGAATATTTTCCTGATCGTGAAAGCGCCGTATAAATTCTTTCATCATGCCACTACTTGCAACTCCGGGTCGGATAATAGAACTTGCTGCCGTAAGCATAATATAAGTGTCACATTTTAGCTTCCGAAGCAAACCTCTCATTGCAGGACTTTCTACATAAAAACATCCTATCGTGTCCCCATTCTTTAAATGCTCTTTTACTTTGGCATCTTCTTTAAATCTTTTTATGTCGTGAATGTCTAACTCAATTCCTTGGTTTTTTAGAATGAGTTTTGTTGCATCGTTAATATGCCCTATTCCGCGTTGCGATAAAATATCCAGTTTCTCGAAGCCAATTTCTTCGGCCGTATGCATATCCCATTGCACAGTTGGGTATCCTTTTGGTGGAAGATCTAAAGCGGTGTAATAGGAGAGGGGTAATTCGGAAATTAAAATTCCACCCGCGTGAATGGACCGGTAATTTGGAGTGTGTTGTAAGCTGGCGCCAATTTTAAATATCATGGTAGAGATCTCATCGAACTCTTTATTTTTTAGAGCGACTTCTACTTTTTCTTCCGGCATGTTTACCAGCGCTTCTATTTGTTGTTTTGGTAAACCAAAAACCTTACCTAATTCGCGCACCATACTTCTATCTTTAAAATTGGTTACGGTACCAAGCAGCGCGGTGTGTTTTGCTCCGTATTTTTCGAAGACATAATCCAAAACCGTGTCGCGATCTTTCCAACAATAATCAATATCGAAATCGGGAGGAACAGAACGCTCAGGATTTAGAAAGCGTTCGAAATAAAGATCTAATTCTATAGGATCTACATCTGTAATTTTTAAACAATAAGCCACCACACTATTTGCACCAGAACCTCTTCCCACATGATAAATATTTTGACTCATGCTAAAGCGAATAATATCCCAGGTAATTAAAAAGTAAGAGGCAAAGCCCATATCATTAATAATTTTTAGCTCATGATCGACCCGCGCTTTTGCGTTTGGAACGCCCGTTCCGTATCGTTTTTCAAGTCCGGAGTAGGCCAGGCGTTTTAATAACCAGGTATCGGCTTCTGCGGATTTAGCGAACAGCTTTTTATTCTTGTTACCCTTAAATTCAAAGTCAAAACTGCAATTAGAAATTAATGTCCCGGTATTCTCAAGTAGAAATTCATAACCCTCTAAACGCTTTTCTAAAACCTTCTTATCAATAAAAAACTCGTTGTTAAAAGCGTGTTGTTCGGGTGTTAATTTTGAGATAAGGGTATTAAGCGAAATAGCACGCAGATGTTTGTGCACCTCAAAATGTTCTGCCTCCGCAAAAGAAACAGGATGAAAGAAGACCAGTTTATTTTCTAAACTTTTGTATCTATATAGCCGAAGAGTATCATTTAATCCCGCGCCCACAAACTCATTCTCTTTTAGATCAACAGGAAAATTCTTTAAGCGATAGATCCAGTAAACGTGTTCGCTTTGGGGCGGCTGAGCGGGTAGGGGCTTGCCCGATAAATTATGCTCTGTTAAAAACTCATTTAAGAAAGAAAAGCCGTGATGGTTCCGGGCAATACCGGTGTATAAATAATTAAATTCTTCTTTACCGCGAAACTCAATACCCGCAAGGAGCTTAAGATCTAATTTATGTTCTTTACAATGGTGAAGACTTTCTAAAACGCCGGTAGAATTATTTATATCTGTAATGACAATAGTTCCAGCGCCATGTTGTGCTGCCTGCTGAAGCAATTGCTCAACAGATAGTGTGCCGTATTTAAGGCTGTAGAAAGTATGACAGTTAAGCCACATGGTATAGGTTAAGCAACTAAAATTTTAGACTTAGGATTTTTCGGATTCTCTTTTTGATGCAACAATAAACCCGGACAATGCATGACCGAATTATCGCCAAAACGTTTTTTAATTTTGTCCAACGTTTGGTATAAACTTATTTGACTTGTGGTATTATCAAACAAATTTATTTGCTGGTTGCCCTGGCAAAGCTCGGTTAGTTTTACGCCAATTAAACGGATCAGCATTCGCTTCTCATAAAGCTTTTTAAAAAGTGCTTTTGCGATAGAAACAATTTGATGATCGAAAGCTGTAAGCGAAATCTTTTGTTGAACAGTGTGCGTATCAAAATTAGAGTAACGCAATTTTATAACTACACAGCCCGCCACTTTTCCTTCTTTGCGCAACTGAAAACAAACCTCTTCTACCATACCGGCAATAACCTCATCCAGCATTTTAATATCAATGGTATCTTTATTAAAGGTCATTTCGCTGCTAATGGATTTGCGTTCGCTATACGGTTCCACCGGCGAGGTATCAATACCGTGTGCTTTTTCCCAAAGCGAAACGCCGCTTTTGCCAAATACCTTTTGCAATAATTCTATTGGCACCTGTCGCAAACCTTGTATAGTAGTAATGCCTAATTGTTTTAGTTGCTCTTCTGTTTTTGCACCCACCATGGGTATTTTACCTACAGCTAAAGGCGATAAAAAGGGAATAACGTTTTCCTGCGGCACATACAACTCGCCATTGGGTTTGCTTTGGTCGGTTGCTATTTTTGAAACTGTTTTGTTAACCGACAAACCAAACGAGATGGGGAGTCCACTTTCTCTAATAATGGTTTGTCTGAGTTCTTTGACCCATTTAAGACAGTTAAAAAACTTGTCCATTCCTGTAAGGTCGATGTAGTGTTCGTCGATACTTGATTTTTCATATAGTGGTGATTTATTTTCTATTATTTCAGTTACTATTTTTGAATGTTTTGAGTACGCGTCCATATCGGGACTAATATATATCCCCACATTCTCCGGGCACAACATCTTTGCCTGCTTAATAGGCATGGCCGATCGCAGACCATATTTACGCGCCTCATAGCTGCAGGACGAGATAACGCCGCGGTTACTACCACCGCCAATAATAAGCGGCTTGCCTATATAAGCGCTGTTGTTCAGGCGCTCTACCGACACAAAAAAACTATCCAGATCTAAATGCGCTATTTGCCTTTGCATGTTGTAAAATTACTACACAAAGTAGCCGTTGATTGCTATGATTTATAGTATTTTGCTTTATATAAAAAGCCGGCTTGTATAGTACGTTTTCTTATATTTGAAGGAGCTATTTAAATGGCAAAACAATGAATATCCTTTTTAAATATGTGTTATTGTTTTCTGTTTTAATTTATTTTGGGCCATCTGTGGCGCAGCAAAAGTTTATTGATTCGCTGTTAACCCAACTTAAAACAGCAAAAGAGGATACTTCGAAAGCAAAGCTCCTTAAAAATTTAGGAATAAGTTATGGAAGCGGGGACAACGAATTGGCAAAAAAATACCTACAGGAGTCTTTTCGTTTAGCCACCGCACTTAATTTTCAAAGAGGAATAACAGAGGCTTGCCTTTATATGGGAAGCTGCGAAGAAGTAGAAGAAAATTACGACCGGGCTTTTAGTTTATACGATCTGGCGCTTAAAAATGCCACTGCACAAAACGATAAAAGGAACATTGCCGGCGCGCTTACCAAAATAGGACTCATTCATAAAATAAAAGGAGAATATCAAAAAGCATTAGCCTGCTATAAAGAGGCGTTGAAGATTGACCAGGAAACAGGAGCAAAGAAATATATTGCCAGAGATTACGGAAACATAAGTGTTGTTTATATGAACCAGGGCAACCATCCTAAAGCAATAGAATATAACTTTAAAGTTTTAAAACTGTTTGAGGAATTAGACAACAAATGGGGTATTGCCGCTACCTATGGCAACCTCGGCGCTGCATACGCCAATCATGGCGATAACGAAAAAGCGCAACAATATTTTTTAAGGGCGCTTGAGATACAAGAGTTTATTGGCGATAAGATGGGTATTGCCAGGAATTATTCTAATGTTGGAGTTATATATGCGAATAAAAAAGAATATGATAAAGCGCAGGAATATTATTTTAGATCATTAAAACTAAGCCAGGAAATTAATGTAAAAGATGGGGTTGCCAATTGTTTGGGTAATATTGGCCTTCTATACGAACTCAGGGCAACCGCCCTTAAGAATGCATCGCCCGAAAATAAACCAGACTCACTTTATAGTAAAGCCTTAGAGTATTATTTAAAGGCATTAAAAATGGATGAGGAAACAGGTGACGCAAGGGGAAAAGCAACAAAATTAGGCAATATAGGCTCGCTTTACACAGCGCAAAAAGCCTATAAGCAGGCCGAGGCGTATCTTTTACAAGCAATAGACCTTTCAACGCAACTCGGCACACTTGATCTGCAAAAAGATCATGAACTGTTTTTATACCAACTTTATAATGCAAAAGGCGATTATAAAAAAGCATTTGAACATTATAAATTATTAGCCCTGTATGACGATTCGCTTTTTAACGATGAAAAAAATAAAGCCCTTGCCCGATCCGAAATTAATTATGAGTTTGAGAAAAAAGAAGCGGCCGTAAAGGCAAAACAAGAAATAAAAGATGCTGTAACGGCAGCGGAAAGTAAAAAACAAAAATTTGTTCTGATCTTAGTGTCTTGCGTTTTGTTTCTTGTATTTGTATTTGGTTTGTTTGTTTTTAGATCGTTGCAAATAACCCGTAAACAAAAAAGAGTAATTGAAATAAAGAACAAAGAAACAGAAGAACAAAAAGCAACAATACAGGAAAAGAACAAAGATATTTTAGACAGCATACATTATGCCAGGCGCATACAACAAAGTTTATTGCCAACAGAAAAATATATTGAACGACATTTAAAAAGCTAATGATAAACACCTATAAATATTTTTTGTTGGGCATTATTTGCATTACATCGTGCATTACATTTTCGCAAAGCCGAAATATCGATTCCATAAAAACCCTGATTAAAACAAACAAAGAAGACACCAACAAAATATTTAATTTATATTCTTTAGTTTGGGAATTAAGAAAGGTTTATAAAAATGATTCGGCAGAAATAATAAGAAAACAGGCTTTTGAACTTTCCCAAAAACTAAACTGGGCATCAGGTTTATGCAAAGGCCATCATCAGCTTGGGTCTACCTATTTTGCAACAGGCGATTTTAACCAGGCCCTCAAAGAATATTTAGAGGCATTGGAAATATGTCTGAATAATGAGCGCGACACCGTGGCACACAAAAAAAGAAGTCTTACTAAAATGAAGGCCGTTGTGCAAGGCGATGTTGCCAATATTTACAAAGCCCTTGGGCAACACCCAAGCGCGTTAAAGTTTTACCTGGAAGCTTTAAAAACAAAAGAACAAATAAAAGACCAACAAGGTGTGGCAAAGAACCTGGGAAATATAGGCGCGCTTTATTACGAGCAAAAAGATTATAAAAAAGCACTCGAATATCAGTTAAAGGCACTTAAAATAAATAAAGAAACAAAAAACAAGATGCTCGAAGCTGGTAACCTCATTAACATAGGCTCTATCTACCTGGCTCAAAATAATTTAAAAGAAGCGCTTGTTTATTTTCAGGAATCTTTACAAATATTTGATGCAATTGGCAATTTAGCTGGCCAGGCCGCCTCTCTTAGTAATATGGCGACCGTTAACTATAAGCAACAACAATACCAATTGGCATTAGACAACTTTTACAAAGCCCTTACAATAAGCGAAAAGCTGGGAGCAAAAGATTATGTAGCTTCTATATATGGTAGTATTGGAAAAGTTTATTTAGACCAAAAAAAGTATGCCGAAGCAGAAAAGTATTTATTACAGGGAATGGAAATTTCAACAGCGATAGGTTATCTCGACCAAACGAAGGAGTTTAGCCAAAGCCTGAGCGAGCTTTACCTTGCAAAGAAAGATTTTAAGAACGCCCTGGAGTACTATAAAAAACAAACAAACATTACAGACTCTCTTTTTAACCAGGAAAAATCAAAAGAACTAACGCGACATGAATTAAATTACGAGTTCGAAAAAAAAGAAGCCTTAGCCAAAGCAGAGCAAGAAAAAAAAGATGCCGTTACGGCCGCAGAAAGTAAAAAACAAAGCGTTGTTCTGCTGCTTGTTTCCTGTGTTCTTATACTGGTGTTTGTATTTGCCGGATTTATGTTTAGAACCCTGCGCATTACCCGCAAACAAAAACAACTTATAGAAATTAAAAACAAGGAAACGGAGCAACAGAAAGAGCTAATTGAAGAAAAAAATAAGGACATATTAGCCAGTATCCATTATGCCAAACGCATCCAGCAGTCGCTATTGCCAACCCAAAAATATATGGCAAGGCATTTAACGCGCGATGGCGACTAAAAACCTAACCGTTGAATTTTTTTATTACAATTAAATAAAAAACCTTAATTTAGAATCATGGAAACAGCAACTGAAACAAAAAACTTTTTTATCCTATACAAACCAAAGGATATTGTAAGCGGTGATTTTTATTATGCACAATCGCATAAGCCTGCAGGAAGCGAAAACGAGATTTTTTATCTGTGTACTGCAGACTGTACAGGGCACGGTGTTCCGGGCGCTTTAATGAGCATGGTGGGTATTTCCCGTCTTAACGAATCCATTATCGAAAAAAATCTTATCCATCCAAATGAGATACTAGATAACATGCGTAAAGGCATTATTGCCTCGCTAAACCCCGAAGGTAGCGAAGAAGAGAGTAAAGATGGTATGGATTGTGTGCTTTGTGCATACGATTTTAAAAATATGGTTCTGGAGTTTTCTGCTGCAAATAACCCACTTTGGTTAGTGCGCGATAAAAAAATTATTGAATACAAACCAGATAAAATGCCGGTTGGTAAATATCACGATGAGACCAAGCCTTTCACGCTTCAAAGAATAGATCTTCAAAAAGGAGATATCGTTTATACCTTCACAGACGGTTTTGCTGATCAATTTGGCGGCGCAAAAGGAAAAAAATTCAAATACAAACAATTGGGCGAGTTTCTTCTTTCTAATGTTGATGATCCAATGGAACAACAAAAGCAAAAATTACAAGATGCTTTTGAGAACTGGAGAGGTCAGTTAGAGCAGGTTGACGACGTTTGCATCATTGGTGTAAAAATATAAGTACAAAACAATCCTTTTTATTTAAATAAAAAAGCCGGCTATTTAAAAACAGACCGGCTCCTACCTTATACACCAAATATTTTATTTAGTTGTAAATGAAAGCTTGGTTTTGATGGCTATTTCTACCCTGCGGTTTAAAGCGCGACCGTTTTCTGTTTCGTTACCGGCAAGCGGAATGGTTTCACCATAATTTTTTACAACAATACGTTTTTCATCAAACGCTGGATTTTTTTTAAAATAACTTAAAATAGCGTCAATTCTTTTTTGTGCTAATTCATAATTATATTTTTCTGTACCAATATTGTCTCCATGTCCCGAAATTTCGAGGTGCGTGTATGGTGATTCTTTTAAAGCAGTTGCAATATGATCTAACTCAGTAGTAGTACTTTCTTTTAGATCAAAATCATTGAAGTTAAAAAAGATAACACTTAATGATTTGTCAGAATTTATTGAAGCAACCGAAAGATCTTTAAAATGGTTATTTTTTTCTTTTGTGTCTGAAACACCGATTAGCCCATTATTTAAAGATGTATGCGTTCCTAATAAATTGATGGTGTATGTATCTGTGTGCGCATTTATTGGGGTAAAATAAGCGGGCCCTTCTCCTTTTGAAAAATATGAATTAAAACTTATCGCAAACCCTTTTGAGGTTGTTTGGCTATAGTTTAAAGTTGGGATAAGCAGTAGACCGTTTAGCACAATAGTGTAAATGTTTTTTTTCATAATGTATTTTTTATTTGGTTCCATAGTGTAA
This sequence comes from Bacteroidota bacterium, assembly GCA_030681615.1. Classification (GTDB taxonomy): domain Bacteria; phylum Bacteroidota; class Bacteroidia; order B-17B0; family Aurantibacillaceae; genus Aurantibacillus. The sequence continues at coordinate 8,330 of JAUXSA010000195.1, read as the reverse complement.
AGGTAGGCAGGGTGTAAGCGCCTTAAAATCAAATGGCAAAAACAAAACTACACATGTAAGATTTTGAAAGTTTTTGTAGATGAATGATGCGTTTAAACTTTAAATACTCCTTTGAAAGCCTTGCTGTCAAAGGAATTAAGAAATTTTAGCCTACCGCTCACAATACGGTAGTTTCATACAATTAAACATTTAGTTATTTTAGATATCCTAAAACCGTATCTTTACAGTAGGATGCGCATACTACTTACAACGCTTAATGCCAAATACATTCATACAAATCTTGCAATAAGATTATTGTATGAATTAAACCATGCGCATAAAGGACTTGAATGGAAAGAATTTACCATTAAAGAACCCAAAGAAGATATTGCCAAAGAATGCGCCCAATTTGATATTGTTGCATTTAGTTGTTATATCTGGAACATTACGCAAACATTAGAGGTAATAAAAAAAATAAAAGCGGTTAACCCTAACACAAAAATTTTATTAGGCGGCCCCGAAGTAAGTTACGAGTACAACGATGTAATTGCTTTAAACGAAGTAGACTATATTATAATAGGCGAGGGCGAAACACCTTTTAAAGAATTTATAACTTCATTTCCAAATGTTGAAAATGTACCCAGCCTTGTAAGAAAGGTTGAAGGAAAAGTGCTTGTCAATGCACAAGCGCCCATGTTCGATCTTAAGAATTTTGAGAACAGTATGCCTTACCAGTTTGATGATGTTGAATCGTTAGGCAATAAAGTTTTATATATAGAAACCTCTCGCGGTTGTCCTTATAAATGTGAATTCTGTTTAGCAAGTCTCGATAATAAAGTACGTTATTTACCAAACGCAAGCATTAAAGCAACTTTGTTGTTTATGATGCAACACGGCAAGGTGGTAAAGTTCTTAGACCGCACCTTTAATATTAAGCGCGATTTTACGATCGATATCTTTAAATTTATTTTAGAGAACCATCGTCCGCAAAATGTTTTTCAGTTTGAAATTACGGCTGATATTTTACATCCGGATATTATAAAGTTCATTCACGAATTTGTTCCTAAAGGGTTATTTCGTTTTGAGATTGGCATACAAACCGTAAACCAAAAAGCAAACCTGCAGGTAAGCCGTAAACAAAGTTTCGAAAAAACAAAAAGCATTATTCAGCAGCTGGATTATAAAATAGAAATGCACCTTGATCTTATTGTTGGTTTAGCGCTAGATGAATGGAGCGATATTAAATACAGTATTGAAGAAGTATTTAAATTGTTTGCACCCGAAATGCAATTGGGTTTTTTAAAATTCTTAAAAGGCACACCTGTTAGAGATAAGTATAAAGAACATGGTTTTGTATTTGATCCAATGCCGCCCTACCAAATTATTGAAAGCAATTATTTAACTAAAGAACAATTAGCAGATATTGTAAAATTAGAGCACGCTTTGGAAATTTACTGGAACGGCAAAAAAGCAGTGAACACATTAAAATACGTTGCAACGCATTACAGCATTTTCGATTTTTTATTAGGCCTTGGTATTTATTTTGGCACCCAGCGCGATTACCACAAATATTCGTTAACCGATGTGTTTGATATTATGACCGCTTTTGTAGATAAAGAATACAATAACGACCCTGTAATTAAACAATTAATTGCGGTAGACTATTATTTGCACTTTAAAGTAAAACCAAAAGAATTATTTTTAGAAGAAATAAACCACAGCGATAAATTTAAATTAATAGAACAGCGCAAATTAAACCACCATAAATACCGTTACGTTATTTTACCTTTGAATTTTAATTACGCCACTTTCTCAAGCGAGAATAAAATTAAAAAAGAAGAACACAATTTAGTGATACAATATAATGGTACGAGTAAAGCGGAGATCGTTTAACCGCAGGTAAAATAGACAAACCGGGGTAGTTTTAATTTAAATTCCCAGTTCTTTTGCGTGACTCGACGATTTAGGAGGGTTCCAGGCATCTTTATAAGAACGTTTAAAGAAGAATTCCTGTATGTATGCTACCGATCTAACCAGTCGTAAATAATAACCAAAATAAATAACCATACAGGGCAAATAAGGCACAAAATAAATAACCGGTGCGTTCTTCCTGGTTCTAAATAAAGAGAACACAAGGAACTTTAAAAAATTATTTATGGTGTACAATAAAATATTAAATGGAAAAATAAACCACAAAAGCGATGTATAATTCATAACCATATCTACCAGATACAACCACCATTTTATATTCAATAATAAATTGTAAGTAATGTTTTCGGCGCTTGAAACAAAGTTAGAAAAACTAAAAGTAGCATTTGGATAAAACACATCGCGGTGTTTACGTACCCTAAAACGAATGATGGATTTATCCCAACGCAAACGCTGTTTCACTAATTTTTTAAATGTATTTGGTACGCTTGTCTGGCAAATTGCTTCGGGTTCAAAAACAATTCTGTATCCTAACTTTCTTAATTTAACCGTAATGTCGCCATCTAAACCAGGGCCAATATCCCAACCGCCAACACGATCCAAAGCTTCGCGTTTAAAGGCACCAAAGGCGCCAGATACCACACGGTAAATGCCTAACGCGCTGGAAGTGATCCTTCCAACAGAAATGGTATCTGAATATTCTATGGCTTGTAAAGTAGTGCAAAGATTCTCCCTGTAATTCCTTACTAAAATATTTCCACCAACAGAACCAACATTATCATCTAAATAAAAAGGAATAATAATTTTTTCAAGCGCATCGTTATCGTAACTACAATCGGCATCTAAATGCACAATAATTTTTCCCTTCGAAAAACGGTAACCTAAATTTGCGGCAGAAGCTTTTCCACCACGTACTTCATTTCTAAGAAAGAGATCAATGAAACCATTCTTTTGTAAACTTTTACAAATACGTTCGGTATCATCATCCGACCCGTCGTCAATAACAATAAACTCAAAGTTCTTATAGGTTTGCTCTTTAAGCGAGTTGGCTAATTTGTAAATATGAAGTCCTTCATTTTTGCCCGGTACAATTATAGAGACCAGCGGCCTTTCAATGAACAATCTTCTGCGGGCGTTTGCATATAATTTTTTACGAACGGGCTCTCTTAATTTCCAAACGATAACAACAGCTAATTCAAAAATAAAAAAACGCGCAAATTCAAAAAAAACAAAGAACCAAAAGATCCGTAATAGTTTTAACGGACCAACAGTGGTAATATAATTTAAAAATTCATCAAACGCGTCTATCATCCTTTCTCAACTATTTCTTTAATAAGCACGTGAAGTTGTTTATCAAAAGATTGTTCTTTACTTAACTCAACAGTTTGCGTAAATACATTTAAAGCAAAGCGGTCAAAATTATTGTATACTAATTCTTCCAGCTTATCGGTAATTTTCATTACCATTATTTGCGCGTTCTGTAAAGGGGTATCATTAATACACACGCTTAAAACAGAAGGATTATTGATACAAATAAAATCTGCCGGCGTAATATTATCTCTTACAATATTTACGAACTCCGCTAAAAGCTCACGCTCTTTCGACTTTCCAATTTTACGATAGAGATCAAAAATATTTTCAATATAAATAATTACAACATTGGCATTTAATGCAGGATTGTTTTTTATACGCTCCTGCTCATAATGCATCATGGTAGCAAATGTTTTTAAATTAACGGTGCCAAACACCTCGTTGCTTAACGAAAAATCAGAAGCAGAAATTCCACCAACGGCAGCCGTTCTTCCTTTTTTGGTTAATTTATAAACGTTAATGTTTTTTGAGAGTAAGAATTGTACATCCGTATCCGTTTTACAATGCGCGCATTTTGCTTTTACCAAATAATCCTGGAAAACCTCGTTACAATTTTGACAGTGATTGATGATTGAAGGTTTATCGTAATCCACTCCAATGTGTCGTAGATTCTTTGTACACTTAGGGCAATTTAAAACCGTATCTACATTATTTTTAAAATCGCTAATGGCCCCAATATACCCGCAAGGGAAATGATGCACAAGATCTTCAGAACGCATGTTTGCCGAATCACAATTAGGACAGATCTCTCTATATGATAAATGCCCGTTCTTACAGTTGCTGCACAAATAAACGCGGTCTAAAAAATCGGGCCATATCAAATTTTCTTTTTCGGCCCACTCCAATAATTCTAAAACTTTTGCTTCTTCAAAGGTTTCAAAATTTACAGATATGGTTGGGTAACAATAACCAATAGACGAAAGAATATCGGGGTAGGGGGTAAAGGTATTTGTTTCGCGCGTGAACATAAAGTTCAATACTTTTTTAAATAACTGTACTTCAAACGAATTAGAGGTAGAGCTTTCCAGCTGCGCGATCTTTATGCTTATCTGGTTAATATCGTTTATTGTTTCAGGAATTTGATCGAAAGAAACAATAATGCCGTCAATTAATTCTTTTAATAATGGATCTTCGTTTGCTTTGGCGTTAATTAAAAAAATGGGCTTTAAATAAAATTCAACATTAGACGAGCTTCTGAATTTTTTTAGAATGATCCTCGCAAACTCAACATCACGCGCATCCAGAATAATGGCGTCGTATTTATTTAGCGCATCAATTTTCATCGCACTAAAACTTTCTAAATAATAAAATGATTTATTAGAAAAATTTAATACATTGTTGTTAAACTCAAATTTATTTTTTACTAACGCGTCCATCGTTGGTTAAAGTTTTAATTTAGAAATGTCTACACTCATTTTGTAGAAGGTTTTCCATTTTTTAATTTCTAAAGTATCCAATGGGTAAATATCTGCAGCAATACTTCTGGTTGTTGGTTCATATTTTTTCTGGAACTCTTCCGGCAAGGTATAAGTGGCAATATAAAAACGCCTTAAGATACCTTTGCTAACAGTGCCATCCGGAAATTCGATCGAGAAAAGATCGCCCTCTTTAAAATAGCGCAGGTCTTCCTGTTCAAAATAGGCTTTAATGTAAGCGGGTTGCGCTTCATGTAAAGCCATTATCTCTTCGGTTTTTAAAGCTGTTTCGTATCCGTGTATATAAATGCGGGTAGCAATACCATTCATTGGCGATCTAAAATATTTTGCCTGCGTTAATAATTCTTCACTAAAATCTAATTTACTCACCCCTTCTTTGTCCCCAACACCATTGCCTTTTCTTGAACGAATATTTACCCCATTAATACTTTTCTGACTTTTGGAAGGGCCAAGGGTTTTCATTAATGAATTTAATTCCCTGTTCTCTTTATCCAGTTTTTTATTTTCTGTATTTAAGGTAATAATTTCATTTTGAAGAAACTCTAAACGCGATTTTGGCAACACATCTAAAATAACTTCGTTTGATACGCGTTTAATTTCTTTTTTGTATCCTGATACTAAATTATCATTCTCAGACATATCAATATTGTTGAGCGCAATTTTTTTCTTTAAGGCGTATATTTCTTTTACCCACCAGTCATCACGCGAACCCCCCATAATAGAGCCAATGTTTACTGACTGAGCATAAGAAGAATTTCCGCTAATGTCATCATCCCGGTCTAACGCATAAGAAAAAAGTGTATCGTTCTTTTTTATCCGGTCGCCTTCTTGTACAAAAAATTCAATTATCCTGGCATCATCAGTAAGTCGTATACGCGTGCTCTCAATTATCACATGTCCGTATGCGTGTATGAATAAATATTTTGAAGCAACATAATAAATAACAAAGATCAGGAAAAAACCAAGCAACCCAAGGTACATGATCCTGTCCCAGTTGCGTTGTTTTTTTATATGCTGTTCGTTAACAACTCTTATTAATGCTTTATTTCTTTGAAAGTTTACACTTTTCATTTTTCTTTTTTGTTGTCGTCCTTCACGTTAATACTTGTATTGTCAAATTTTATAAGGTCATCGAGGTCGTGGTAAGCTGTTTTTTCGAAACCCAGTTTTTTAAATTGCTGGTCCATATCAGTTCTGTTATCAAAATCCTTTGTGCGAAGGGCTAAAACACATTTTGTTTTTAATATTGCTTTTTCTTCTGTAGATTTTTTAATTATAAAATCGGGCGCAACATTTTCGTAAGCCATTAAATAAACCGTGTTACAATTCTTATTTATTTCTTCCAATACATTTTCAGGATAAGATAATGGGATGGAAACAGATAATTCTAATTTATTATCATCTGCAAATTTTTTAGCCTGTTTAAGTACGGTTATGTAATTCTCAAAAGAAGCTTCCTTATTCTCTTTAAAGCCCGGTACCGTATGCGGCTCAAGATCGAGGTGAATGCCTTTTACAAAAGAAAGCTTTATGTTGTTCTTTAAAGTATCTAAATAACCACTAAGGCCCGTTTTTAAAAGTTTATTACTACCAAGCATTAAATGAATATTGGAAGTATAATTATTAGAAATAAATTCCGAAACATCCTGTAAATAAATTTTGTTTGTGTTGTATGAAATAAGTATAGGATTAAACTCGTTTACTTTGCAGTATTCATTAATAACAGTTTGTGAATGATTTTTAAAAGCGTCGCTCCAAACATACACCGCTTTAAATGGCGGGTTGGATGATGCAATATTAAGGTTGTTTAAGTTTAACGGTTTGGTGTATTCGGTTATATTTACGTTTGGCAATTTAGTTTTTAGTGTTAACAGTATCTTGTACATATCCTGTTTAAGATCTAACAACTCTATAGCATTACTCCAGTAATCATCTAAAATAAACAAAGCGGTGTTTGGATTAAACTCCATATCGTTGAGTTCATGCTTAACACGTTCTGTACGCAACAATTCTAAAAACACCAAACGTTTATGGTAAAGATTTTTAAACTGTTTTAATTTATATTGGTATTCGTAATAATAATTTAAAAGATTTATTTGAATGTCATGATTGACCACTTCATCTCTTTGATCAGCCATTTGCCGTTGCAACATGTAATACTCTCTTTTTTCTTTTTGATTAAAAGTTAACGGAACGGCAAGGTTCATACCTACTGACATAAATGTTCTGTTAGGTTGAACACTGTTATATACATCATAATAACTGTATCGTGCATAAGTACTAAAACTAACCTCATTTATAAATAAAGATTTTAGTTTTGCTATCTCACTGTTTGGTCCAAGCACAGAAGTATCGGTTGAGATAACATCGGCACTTTGAAAAAGTTTGGCAAGCTCAATATCTAAAATAGGAAGGTCGAAATCAAAACTCTCCCTGTTCTTTAATTCGGCTTCATTATAATTCCTGTAAACATTATACTGCGCATTAATATCGGTTGTGTTTTGAATAGCCTTTAAATAATCATCTTTTGTAATGTGTTTAATAGACCAGAGTTTTTCAACGGTTACTGTTTGTTCGTTATTTAGTTTTTTGCGCGAATCAAGTATCTCTATTTTTTTTGCGTTAAAGTGACGAATAAGCTGTTCAGTATTTTTTGCCTGGAAAGCAAGCAGGCTGGTTGTGTATTGTTTTTTTTCTAATGCCTCGTACTCTAGTTTTAGTATTTTATTTTTTGTGCGGTTGTCAAAAATGCCACCCTTTAAAATATCCCAGTCAATACCCGTTACGGCCCTACGTTTAAACACAACTATCTCCAAGGGGTCTGCCACCGGCGAATTAAAATTTTCCTGGTAATTTAAAGTGTATTTTAATCCAACATCTTTTTTATTAATGGCTTGTTGTAATTTATTAAGGCGAAGCAATTGTTCTTTTTGTTGTTGCTGGCTATTTGAATCGCTTACTATTTTAAAGGGCTCTGACTTTATACTTAAAGTTGAATCAACAATATAATTATCAAATGTTTTTGTGTTAGATCTTTCCCAGAGCGTAGTTAAAACTTTTATATAGCCCGAAACTAATTCATCTTTATTACTTTCCTGAGCGCTGGTAAAAAACCAGGCGCTAAAAAAAAGCAAAAAAGAGTAAACAGTTCTTTTAGGAACCTTATCCATCGAAAACATATAAATTTTAAAATAGGCATTAAAGATAGTCTTTTTTTCTAATTACTTATTAATCAAAAAATTATATCCACAGAGGGCGTTTTTTGGTATATTACATTTAATTTTCGTCGAAATCGGTCTGTTGGCCTAATTTAAAAATATTCGTACAACAAACATTAAAAGAAGTAGATTAAAAAAATTAATTTTACAAAAAATACAAGTGCATGGCCAATATATTTGAATTTAATGGATACAAACCGGTTATAGATAAAAGCGCGTTCATACATCCAAACGCAACCGTTACCGGAAATGTAATTATAGGAAAAGATGTGTATGTTGGTCCGGGCGCCGCCATTAGAGGCGATTGGGGACAAATTATAATTGAGGATGGCTGTAATGTACAGGAGAACTGCACCATTCACATGTTTCCGGGCACAACGGTATTATTAAAAGAAAA
>JAUXSA010000193.1 GCA_030681615.1 Bacteroidota bacterium | reverse complement strand
TATTTTATCTCTCTACTTGCAGTACTTGCGCACGAATTATTAGCGAACTTGGACTTAAAGAAAAAGGTTTCCAGTTTCAGGACATTAAAACCGAGAAAATAACTGCATCGCAATTAGAAGAGTTAAAGAAAAGAACAGGTTCATATGAGGCTTTATTCAGTAAAATTGCTCTAAAATACAGGGCATTAAAGCTAAATGAGAGAGTATTGACTGAAGCGGAAATGAAAAAATATATTTTAGAAGAGTATACTTTTTTAAAGCGGCCGGTAATTTTAATAAAAGACAAAATATTTGTGGGTAATTCAAAAAGCACTATTGCCGAAGCAAAAAAAAACTTATAACAAAAAACCCCTTCCGTTTCCGAAAGGGGTTTTTTATTTATTTAAATTCTATCCTTCAATATTATCATCTACCGAATCGGCAGGTGCTTTACCAGATTTAATTTTAGATTGATGAGCTTCCTGCTTTTGTTTTTTGATAGCCTCGTATTTTGTTTTTTGTTCAGGGGTTAAAAAAGCATTCACACTAACATCAAAAGCATCCATATTCTCTTTAACTTGTTTGTGCAGCTCTTTTCTTTGCTCAGGAGTTGTAGATCCTTTTAATGTTTCACGATGGCGTTGATTTATCATGATGCGTTTTAAAGCTGCAACTTCCCAATTTGATTTTTGCTCAGCATTAAGGCCAAGTTTTTTTTCCGCCCAATTTGCACCCTTTTTTGCGCGCTCTTCAGGAGTTAGATCTTTTTTATTTTCTTGTTTTTTAACTGGTGTTGCAGTTGTAGCATCCTGTGCGTTACCTGCCATAGTTAAACCTGTAACTAAAGCAAGCGATAAAATTATTTTTTTCATGTTTATATTTTTGTTTTTTGACTTATCTAAGATAAAAAGGTTTAATCGATATTGCTAATTTATTTTTTTAAGAGTGTTATTTTCATCCTAATATCTTCAAGCGGACGGTCGCGTTTATCGGTTTTGGCAGCGGCTATTTTATCTATAACGTCCATACCCTCAATTACCTCGCCAAAAACAGTATAAGTGCCATCCAGGTGAGGTGTGCCACCAACCGTTGTGTAAGTATCAATTTGCTCTTTATTAAATTTATAAGGCGGCGCTTTCATATTCTCGGTCATTATAAAGGCTTCGATTTGAGCATTAACAAATACAGTACTGTCGGTTTTATTTTCAGCTTTTAACCGGTCGTAGGTTTGTTTTAATTTTTTACCCTCATCGGTTTTCATAAAGGCCCGGGCACAATTAATATAGCGGGTTTTGTTGATACGCTCTTCATATTTTGTAAGTTCTTCCATGGTTCTTTTTTTGCCCATTACAATATAAAATTGTGATGCACTGGACTCGAATTTTGGGTTTATATCATCGCTTTCGCGGGCAGCGGCCAGCCTGCCCTTCTTATGAATGATCTTTGGATTGAACTCTGCAGGAATAGAATAGCCCATATCGCCATGACCGAGAGAATCGCCAGGCTTTGCCTTTTTGCTTAAAAGATCGCCACCCTGGATCATAAAACTATTTATTACGCGATGAAATAAAAGAGAATCGAAGGTCTTGTCATTTACTAACTTCAAAAAATTAGCTTTATGCAAAGGGGTTTCTTCAAATAATTTTATTTTCATTTTACCATAATTTGTTTCTATTAAGATGGTTTCTTTACTCAGGGTTTGAGCATTTACAGTAACTAAAACCACATTTAAGCTAAAAATTAGGCTAATTATCTTTCTCATTTAAAATAGTTTGCTTATATTTGTTAAGCTAATATCAATATAATTTTTCATATGAAACCAATTGCAATAATTCTTGCTGGATTTTTGATCTCCACATTCCTATTAACCAATACATCATGTGTTAAAAACACAGATTGTAAAGCAACTATAAATTGTGTGGATTCTTTAGGTATACCGGTTAATAATGCAGCCGTACTTTTATATGCAACTATTAAGACCTCTAGTGGCGGCACCGTTACTGCTGACCTTAAAGCAAACGCTACAACCGATGCCGGTGGCCAGGTTAAATTTACCTTTAAATTACCCGCTATTTATGATATCAGGGCTACAGTAATATTACCTTCGCCAAGTACCCGTACTCTTGTAGGTACCGGTATTATTAAGCTTGAAGAAGGTAAAGGGGCTGAAAAGACCGTTACATTAAAATAAAACTAATTATCATTCTATATTCTTAAAAAGCTATCCACAAAAAGGGTAGCTTTTGTTTTTTTATTAAATTTTAATGTATATCTTGTACTTACCAATTTGTGATCACAGTTAAATTTATAACCAGAACTTTTTTACTGCTATTTGCAGTAATAATGTGTTCGTGTAAACAAAGCGAATCAACTACCACCTTAGACGAAGAAGGGGTTATTGAGTTTTCTGCCGCTGCAGTTGACGAAAAACACCCTTTATATGGCCTGGCACCAAGTTCTGCTACCTTAAAGTATAAAAAAGAAAAGTTTGCCCTCGAAATGACCTCCATGGGCATGTTCAATACGTCTATCATTGGTGATATAAAGGCAAAAACGGTTACCCAAACCGTTAAGTTTCTGGATATAAGACAGGCATGCGTTGAGAACGAAAAAGATATTGCAGCCGATAACCTTAATTTTGTTTTAAAAATTGAAGAGACCAACGAAACAAAAAAAATTATTGGACTTAAAAGCCACAAAATAAAGGTTACCATGGCCGATCATCCGGATGTGACCTTTGACGCCTGGTATACCAAAGAACTGGGTATGGCCGATTGCAACAGCCTTAACCCTTACTCGCAAATAAAGGGCGTTTTACTGGATTACAGGGTAAAAAAAATGGGCATGGAAATGCACTTTGTTGCCACGTCTCGCAAGCAGATAGAGGTAGCCGAAACTACTTTTGAGGTACCAGCATCTATGAAGATGGTTTGTAAAGAAGAACTGGCAAAAGTCTTTTCCAATTAAATTATTGCCGGATAAGTTTCCCGGTTAAAATCTCACCTTCCTAAACAGGGCTATTTTTTTTAGTTTAAATCCTTAGGGAAAAGAAAAGCTTTTATTTTTAATCTTAATTTTATTTTATACATTAGCCGACTATAATTTTGACCACATTTAAATTTATATCTAAGTACCTAACTGTTCTTGCAGCAGTGTTGTTTCTTAATTCATGCGTGTCTGATAAATCGGGCGGTAATGAAGAAGGTATTATTGAATTTGAAACAAAGGCTATTGATGAACAACACCCGCTTTATGGTTTGGCACCAAGCTCAGCAACTCTAAAATACAAAAAAGAAAAGTTTGCCATAGAAATGAGTACAATGGGCATGTTCAATACTGCCATTATTGGTGATACGAAAGCAAAGACCGTTGCACAAACCGTTAAGTTCATGGATATTAAACAAGCATGTATCGAGAACGAGAAAGATATTATTACTGATAACCTTGATTTTGCATTAAATATCGAAGAAACAAAAGAAACCAAAAAGATCATTGGCTTAAAAGCGCACAAAATTAAAGTAACAATGGCCAACAATCCAACCATAACTTTTGATGCATGGTACACTAAAGATCTTGGAATGGAGGACTGCAATAGCTTAAATCCATACTCACAGGTTAAAGGTGTTCTTTTAGATTACCGCGTAAAAAAAATGGGCCTGGAAATGCATTTTATTGCCAAATCAATTAAAAAAGTAGAAGTTCCTGAGAACACTTTTGAGATCCCTGCCTCTATGAAGATCGTTTCAAAAGAAGAAATGGCCAAATTTTTTGCCAATCTTCAATAATAATTTCCTTTCGTACTTTTACATAAATTTAACACCAAATTATTTTTAACTTGGTACTATATTTGAATACTACAATAACAAACTTTAAAATAATTAAAATGAAAAAAATAATCACATCTGTCGCCCTTATCCTTGTTTCTGCCTTTAGCTATGCACAAGATAATTACACCATTAAAATGAACATGAAGATCGAAGGGTTGCCTCCTGAGTACGCAGGCTTTGGCGAACAGGAAATGGTGAATTACGTTAAAGGTGATAAATATAAAAGTGAAGTGTCGAGCATGATGTTAACTTCTGTTACAGCATTTGACGGAAAAAATATGGTATCTATCCAGGAGCAAATGGGTAATAAATCAGGCTACACTGCAACAAAAGAAGAATTGGATGCAGCTGAAAAAGCCGAAAAATCAGAATCAAAACCAAAAATTGAATACACAACTGATAAAAAAACTATTGCAGGTTATGAGTGTACAAAAGCAATTTTAACTACTGTAGGTAAAGATAAAAAAGACAATAAAATGACAGTTTGGGTTACCGAAAGACTTAAATCTGCTCAATCTCAAGGCAAAAAAAGCTCAAGAGGTGGTATGTCATTAGATCTTGGCGACCTTAAAGGCGTTCCCTTAGAAATGGAAATGAGCGCAAGCCAGCAAGGTATGGATATGAAAATTTTAGTTACAACTACTGAAGTTATAACTACACCAGTGGATGATGCTATTTTTAATGTTAGCACCGAAGGTTATAAAATGATGAGCTATAAGGAAATGCAGGATAAAATGAAAGCAATGAAAGAAGAAAAATAATTAGTCATTTATTAAAACAAAAAAGCCCTTCGTAAATGAAGGGCTTTTTTTATGCTATTATTTTTTCGTTAAATATTATTTTATTTTCTTCAAGCTCTTTTAATAACGGCACATAGATCTCTTTTTTTGTTGGGATCTGCACACCATTTAAACTAAACTTTTTGGCCAAAAAATTCTTTACGGTTATCGCCAAAGGCAAACCAACTGTTAGCGCCATACCTGTGTGATGTTCATCTTTACCAATAACAACCAACGACGAATTTAATTTTTGAATGCCTTTAGCAGGTAAAGTATATTCAAACTGGTGCTGCATCACGATCATATCTTTATCGTTTGGCTTTAACTTCCACTTCTCTTCCAATAAAGCTTGTAACAATTGTGCAGGTGTTCCTTCAGCAATCACAATTTTTTTATCCGAGAATAATTCCAAATAATCCATTTGTTTTTCGATCTCAGCATCCCAGCCCGCGCCCATAAATTCTTTTAGCGTTTCTTTTAAATTTCCCTTGCCCATAGGTAAAAAAGAACTTAGCAAAGAAGTATATGTTAGATCATTAGCATTGGATATTTTTGAAGAATCATCAGTTAAACCTAACTTCACAAAAACATTCCAGGCTTTACAGTAACCATGCTGACGAAGAGTTCCCCTTACCATCGTCTTTATACTTTCAAGTCCGTAAGATTCAATGTAACTTATACTATCACGGTTGGCATAGGCGTCAAATTTTCCATAGCCATCCATTTCAATAACGTCAGTTTGTGTGAACAAACGGTTGTACGGAATAAATTTTAATGTGCCTCCATCTAAATATTGTGCTGTGCCTTGTCCTGCTAAAACAACGTTACGTGGGTTCCAGCTAAATTTATATCCCCATGGATTATCATTGCTTTCAGGAGCAACCAAACCACCGCAATACGACTTGAAAGAAATTATATCTCCACCTTCTTGTTTGATCTCGTCAATTAATTTCATAGCACTTGCATGATCTATTCCCGGATCAAGCCCGCATTCATTTAAAAGGATTATATTTTTTTTCTTCGCTTCATTATCCAGGGCTTTCATATCAGCACTTACATAACTTGCAGTTGCCAAATGTTTTCCAAACTCCACACAATCCCTGGCCACATCGCCATGCATAAATGCCGGAAGCATAGAGATCACAAGATCGTGTTCTAATATTACAAGCCTGCGTTTTTCTTCGTTCTTAATATCAAAACTAATCGCTTTTCCGTTTGTGTGGCTGCCAACTTTTTCCTCCGCTAGTTTTATATCAACATCTGCAACAGTAATTTTCCAATCGTGAGCAGAAGAGTTCCTCAACAAATAATCTATCAACGAAACAGTAGAGCGTCCTGCTCCTATTATTAAAATTTTAACCATACAGGAACAAAATTACTATTTTGTAGATAATATAGCCACAGATTACGCTAATTTTCACAGATAATTAATTTGCATTAGCACAAAATAAAATCCATACTATCTGTGAAATCTGCGGCAAAAAACACATTTATTTATAGCGCAACAATGCTCAGGCATGCTAAAAATCAAACTTTACATAAAATAAAGGTAAAAAACCTAACTGGTAGTTTTTGATCAAAGGGTCTGCATTGATATCAGCCGGATCGGGCGCATAACTCAATGCAAGAATATTTTTAGTTGCTAAAACATTTACAAGGTCTAAAGCAATTTCGGTAGCTACCTTTTTACCATTTATTTTATATGCTATTTTTAGATCTAAACGATTGTATGGCGCAAATTGCAATGTATTCACCTTATCATCCTGCGCAACTACATCCATTATAGCATTACTTGCAGCTAAATTCACAGGCGAATAACGTTTGCCGCCGCCATAGGTAATTTTACCTCCAAAACTTATGGCATTTCTTTTATCTTTTCCAACATTTAGTTCGTAGCCAGCCAGTAAATTGGTCATATAATTTCCATTAAAATCTGTGTTGGCTGTTTTTCCATTACTGGCTGTATATTTACTATCAAACAAACTTCCACTGAACATAAAAAAATAATGTTTGTGAAATAATTTTTCTACCGTAAACTCTAATCCGTAATTGTAACCAGTTCCGTTATTCACCATCGTATAAATTGGAAAGAAACGATTGAACGTTGCACCACGATTAAGTGTAGAAACACTTGAAGGAACAGCATACACCGGCACATTCCACAAATACTGGTAATACAATTCGGTTTTAAATTTTAAATATTTTGTAGCGAAATAATCGTAACCAAAAACCAAATGTTGGCTCTTAGTAAAATCGAGATCTTTATTGCTTAACGTTTTATTTGTATTGGCAACTAAAACACCTGTGTTAGGATCTGTTCCAGGATTAACAATACTATCCGGCACTGCAAAATATAAATAAGTTGATTGCATCTGACTATGTAAGCCGTAAGCCAAACTTAATACCTGGTTTGGTTTAAATTGATAACGCAAACTGACACGTGGCTCTATAGTATATTTATTGTTTAATGTAAGGTATTGTGTAAAGACGCCTGTATTTACACTTAGCTTCTCGTTAAATTTATGTACGTATGTAACATAAGGTTGTATCAAATAAAAACTGGCTTTTGAGTTGATCCTGGTTTTGTACTCCTTATTTTCAATTGGCAACGCCAACGTATCATACAAAGAATTTATTTTTGCCTTATCAAAAAAATCAACATCAATACGGTTGGCAAAAAAACCGGCCTTTACACTATTTTTAGGATTTAATTTGCTTTTAATATACCAGGCTAAAGTTGTTTTTCCTTCGTAAAAATCGTAACCTAAAATTTGTGGAATGGTATCATTAGGTTTAAAATTATCGTCCCGTAAAACCAAATAATGATCAACATCCAAGGTCTGAACGCCGTACGCAAGACTTGTTTTCATCACAGTTCGGCTGTTTAAAGCATATACATTGTTTATTGTTGTAAAACCCATTTTTGAAGTAAAGTATTGATCGCGGGTTTGATCGCCATACAACTCTTTTGGCCTTGTAGTTTGTTTACTTAAAATAATTTTAATTGTACTTGCTCCTCCAATACCACTAAAAGAAAATACCCCTGCTTTTTTTGTTGGGAAATTAAATCTAAAAGCGCCATCCTGGTATTCGGGTACTGCACTTGTACCTAATCGTATATTTAAGAACGACAACATGTTTAATGTAGAGTACCTGTAGTTTATTAAATAACTACTTCCCTTTGCTTTATTAATTGGACCTTCTAATGATATTTCTGTTCCTAAAATACCGAACTGAAAAGTGCGTTCGTGTTTTTCGTTATTACCGTTTCGCATTTTAAGATCGAACACACCTCCCAAAGCATTACCATAATTTGCTGGAAATGCACCTGTATAAAATTCACTATTGGAAAGGTATTTGTTATTGATAATAGCCGTTGGTCCGCCCGCAGAGCCTGCAACAGCAAAGTGATTAGGATTCGGAATATCAATGTCTTCTAAACGCCACAATAAACCTGCCGGACTGTTACCACGAATAACAATATCATTTCTTGAATCGTTAGTACCTTGAACGCCGGCAAAATTTTGAGCCATCCGCGCAGGGTCTTGTCGTGAACCAGCATAACGTTCTGTTTCTTCGATGCTAAAAGATTTCATGTTCACCGACTGCATGGTGTTTACCACATCTGTATCATTAGATGCTTTTACTTCTACCTCAGCTATATCAACCGTACTTTCTTCGAGCTCAATATTTAAAATCATTTCTTTTCCTGATGTAATAATTACATCGCTTACCGGAACCGCTTTATAACCTGTGTAAGAAAATAAAAATGACTGGCGGCCAATAGGTACACCTGTCAATTTAAAATAACCGTCGTTATTTGCAGTTACAACTAAATTAAGTGCTGAAGACTTTAACTGAACAATTGCTCCCGGCAAACCAATGCCAGTAACTTTATCTACCACCTTACCTTTTACGGTTTGTGTTATCTGCGCAAAAAATAAATTCGATAAACAAATAAGACCTAATACAAATAGTTTAATTTTCATGATTACTTGTCTTTAATTTTTATCAAAAGTATTTTATTGGTTTTTAAGGCTTGTAGTATAAAATGTAAATAAAATATTTTTTTTCGCATTTATCGCAAAAAGAAATAAGATTTTACTCAATTAATAAAGTTCATTAAATAAAAAATGCCCGTTTTGCGGGCATTTTAGAGCAATAGGATGTGTTGCAGAGATTATTTACTTTTTACTTTTAATACCTGGCCAAAAGTTAGATTATTTGATTTTAAATTGTTTAAAGATTTAATATCTACTACTTCAACGCCATGCTTTTGAGCAATACTGAATAAAGATTCGCCTTTTTTTACTTTGTGCCAGATGAATTCACTTTTTGTAGAGGAATTGTTTTCCGCAACCAGTTTTCCATCCTTGTCTTTGTTAGCTGCTATGTTCTGATCATTCTTAGAGTCAGCTTTAATTTCAAGCTCTTTAGATTTTGGTTTTTCTCTAACATACACAATTATTTTCTTACCTGGCTTTACACCCTTTTTACCAACGTAATTCCAATTTCTAAGATCAGAAACGGTTACACCATATTTTCTTGCTATTGTACTTAATTTTTCTCCTGATCTAACCGTGTGCACCTTTTTTACTTCAACTAACGATTCAACGATCAAACCTTCTTTCTGTTGCGCGTGAATGGCAGCGTAAATATCCTGTTCGTTATTTAAGAATATACCAATTTTATTTTTCGGTAAACACATAGCATTACCACCTGCAGGAATAATATTTTTACGGTACTGTGGATTAAAATATAAGATCTCTTCAGTTGTTATATCCAATGCCTGTGAAATTTGTTCAAAGTTCATTTGCTCTTTTACAACAACCGTATCTACTTCAAAATAAGTTTTTCGTGGCACTGCAGGATAAATATTATGTTCCGGCCCGTAACTCATTACGTAATTAGCTGCGATAAATGCAGGCACATATCCTTGTGTTTCTGTAGGTAAATAAGGTCTAATTTCCCAATATGTTTTTTTACCACCACTTCTTCTGATGGCTTTGCTGATTGTTCCGGGACCTGCATTATAAGCTGCAAGCACCATTTGCCAATCTTTAAACATACCATAAAGTGATTTTAAATATTCTGCGGCTGCAACAGTTGCTTTATAGGGATCGCAACGCTGATCGATATAAGAAGTAACATTTAAACCATACATTTTACCGGTTGGGTACATGAATTGCCAAAGACCTGTTGCACCAGCTCTTGATTTGGCATAAGGTATTAAAGCGCTTTCAATAACTGCTAAATGTTTTAATTCTAAAGGAATATTATAACGATCAAAAACTTCTTCGAACATTGGGTAATACAATTGTGCTACACCCATCATACGACTCACGCTCTCGCGTTTGCGAAAAGCGTACATATTGATAAAACCTTTTACATGCTCATTGTATACAAGATCAAATGGCGAATTAGCATCTAATTTAGCTAAACGGGCCTGGTAAGTATAATCATCGTATTTTGGTATACTGTCTACACCAAATTTGTATTTATTGTTCTTTGGAAAAACGGGCTTTGAAAAAGCGGTTTCAAACATTTTTTGCGAAGACAAACTATCCAGCATGGCTGCAATAGGATCGTCTACCCCATATGTTTGTCCTTTTACAAATGCACTCGTTAATATAAACGCTAAAACACAATATTTTTTTAGTGAACCCATGTTTCTATTGATTACAAAGCTTGTATATAATTATTAAACGGTAAATACTTAAAAACGTTACAATTTAAAATTAATATTTTAAAAAAGCAATATCAATCATATACAAGTATAATTATTATTTAAAATTAATAGATGTTAAAGATTTTTTAATTTTTAACTTTGTACTGTGAGAATCAAAGAAAAAGAAGAAATAGCCCTTATTAACATCGACCGTAACCCCTTGGTACTATTGCTTTCCATAGGTATAAGCACAATCTTGGATTACTTAGCATATACATTTATTTTAGACCTTAATCCGTGGGGATTTGTATTGCTCATCCCCGCCGTTTTCTTGTCTTTTCAAACGATTTGGCTACTTTTAACACCTTATGCTATGCTTTTTGATGACAAATTAGAGATAAAACGCACACTTTTTAGCAATAAAATGTTGTTTTTTGTAGATGTTAAAAAGGTGGGCGCTATTAAAAAAGGAAGTCTTTTTATCTCCTACAACGATGATGAAGTGGCTAAGATCAATCTTTTTGGCATTAAGATCTCTCAGGTTAACACACTAAGATCTGAATTAGAGAAGCACGTTACGCTTACCCTCAGCAAAAGACTTTAGTTTTTTTGTATCCTTCCCCACTTTTTAAGTTATAATAAACATAACACTGTTTAAAATCATTTATTTGAGCGTATTTACCTGTTTCTATTAAAGTTAATTTCGTATCAACTAAACTATTTTAGCAATGTTAAATTTCATTCTACAAACAGGTGCTTCTGTTGCAACCCTGGCAACCACAACCGACTCTTCAAATGTTGTAACCGGTATTCAAACAGCCGCCACAACACCCGAAATAACTGAAACAAAAATTTCTTTAATAGAAATGGTTGCAAAAGGCGGTCCTATTATGTTGCCAATAGCAATATTATTGCTGGTTAGCATTTATATTTTAGTAGAACGTTTATTGGTTATAGGTAAGGCATCGAAGAAAAACGAGAATCTTGTTTTGAGTTTAAAAGAAATGATCCACAGTGGCAATATTGCCAACGCGCGCAGCATGTGTAAGAATATGAACACGCCAGAAAGTTCGATGTTAGAGCAAGGCGTTTCTCGTATTGGGCAACCGGTTGAAGAAATAAGAGAAGCTATGAACAAAAGTGGCTCTAACGAAATCGGCAAACTCGAAAAAAATCTAAATGTATTGAACATCATTGGCCGTATTGCTCCTATGTTTGGATTTATAGGTACCATCATTGGTGTTATTACTATTTTTTACGATATCTCTTTAGCAAAAACCGTTGAGATCGAAATTATCTCAACAGGTCTTTACCAAAAAATGGTAACCTCTGCGGGCGGTTTAGTAGTAGGTGTTATAGCTTTTATTTGTTACCACTGGTTAAACGCTCGCCTTGACAAGCTAGCGCACAGAATGGAAGATACGCAGATCAAATTTTTAGATATGCTTAACGAACCAACAAAATAAATTTTTAATCAAAAATGCTAAATGTTGCATGATAATTATGGAATAATTTAAAATTTATCATCTAACATTTATAATTTCAAAAAATATGGCTTTACGAAAAAAACATAGAGAAGCAGAAGTTAGCACAGATTCGTTAAACGATATCATGTTCTTTCTATTACTTTTCTTTTTGATCTTATCTACAATGGTAAGTCCAAATGCCATTAAAGTGGCCTTACCAAAATCGGATGTAAGAACAACGATCAACAATCAAATGAAGCCTATTCACTTAGCTGTTACAAAAGATAAAAAATATTTCGTGAACAGTAAAGAGGTTTCAGTTGCAACGCTTGAAGCAGAGATCTCTGCCTTATCAAGTGCGCAATTAGAACCAACTGTTGTTATGCATTTGGATAAAGAACTTTCAATACAGGATGAGATTGATATTATGACCATTTGTTACAAATTAAAATGCAAAACGGTTTTGGCAACTGCTGCAACAAACAAATAAATAAAATGGAATTAACAAGGGCAGAAGAAAATAAGAACAGGGTTATTTCGGGGATAATTACATCCACGATCTTTACATTGTTACTTTTGTTCTTAATTTTATTTAAATTGATCACGCCTAACCCACCCTTCCCTGAAACCGGCGGTGGCGGTGGACAAGAACTTGCCCTGGGCATGATGAGCGTTGGTAATGATGATGTTGATTACGGATCGTTAGGAAAAGTTACTGATGTAGTAGTAGAAAAAGAAACGCCAAAAGAAAATATTGTTACAGATGAAAACGGTGAGAACGTTCAGATAAATGAAACAAAACCTGAAATAAAAAATAACACTACAGTTATTACGCCTGTAAAAGAAAAAGTAGTTGTTGTAGTTAAAGAAAAAACTGCGGCAGAAAAATTAGCAGAGAAATTTAAAAAGAATACCGGTAAAGATGGTGGTGGCAAAGGTAATAATGAAACAGCCGGGCAAAACGGTGATCCAGATGGCGATCCAAATAAAAATGGAAATGGCGGAACAGGTAACGGCAATGGCGGAGGCAACGGGGATGGGGATGGTCCGGGTGAGGGCCCGGGAAAAGGTCCTGGTATGGGAGGAAAAATTGGTATTGATCTAAAAGGAAGAGCAGTTGTTAAACCACCGCAATTACCAAAAGATACTAAAGAAGAAGGAAAAGTTGTAGTTGAGATTACAGTAGATAGCGAAGGCAATGTAATAGAGGCTAATCCAAACGGCCGTGGTACAACCACCAGCAGCGCTTTATTAAAAGCCAAAGCAAAACAAGCTGCTTTAGCTACTAAGTTTAATGTTGAAGGTAAGTTCGAAGAGCAACGCGGAACGATCACCATAATTTTTTCATTTAATTAAAAATGACCTATCAACAAACGCTTGATTATTTATTCGCGCGTTTACCAATGTTTCAACGTGTTGGAGCAGCTGCCTACAAAGCCAATTTAGATAATACCAATAAGATCATTGAGCTGCTTGGCAAACCTCATCAAAAATTAAAATTCGTTCACGTGGCCGGAACCAATGGCAAAGGCTCCAGCAGTCACATGATCGCTTCTGTTTTACAACAAGCAGGTTATAAGACCGGACTTTATACATCGCCTCATTTAATTGATTTTAGAGAGCGTATAAAAATTAACGGGAAGATGATCCCGAAAAATTACATTACCGAATTTGTAGAAAAATACAAAGAGGATTTTGAGAAAATTGAACCGAGTTTTTTTGAATGGACCGTTGGGCTTGCTTTTGATTATTTTGTAAAAGAAGAAGTAGATGTTGCCGTCATAGAAGTTGGTTTAGGCGGAAGATTAGATTCAACAAATGTTATCACTCCAAAAGTTTCACTCATAACCAATATAAGTTATGATCATATGACTTTTTTAGGTGATACTTTAGAAAAAATAGCCGCCGAAAAAGCCGGCATTATTAAAGCCCGCGTTCCTGTTGTTGTTAGTCAATACCAAAGTGAGACCGGACCGTTATTTAACGCCATCGCAAAAGAATTAAAATCGCCCATACAATTTGCAGATAAGAATTATAAAGTAATTGATCATAAAATTGTAGATGGTCTTCTAAATACTACCATCTTAAATAAAATAACAAATAGTAAAGTAAATTTAGATCTTGATCTTACAGGTATTTACCAGTTAAAAAATGTGCTGGGCGTTTTAAATACACTTGAACTTATTGAAAAAGCCGGATTTATTATTGAACCTGAAGATATTAAACGCGGGTTAAAACAAGTTATTAAAACTACAGGGCTCGAAGGCCGCTGGCAAACGATAAGCGAAAAACCTTTAATAATAGCCGATACCGGGCATAACGAAGATGGAATAAGAAATGTAATTGCCAATTTAAAAAGTATCAGCTTTACTAATTTGCATTTTGTTTTTGGAACGGTTAACGATAAAGACGTTTCAAAAATTTTAGAATTATTGCCAAAAGAAGCAACCTATTATTTTACAAAAGCAAATATTCCGCGTGCATTAAATGAAGAAGAATTGTTTGAGAAGGCACAAAAAATAAAACTAAAAGGCAAAACTTTTCCCGATGTAAAAACTGCAATTGCTGCAGCAAAAAAAGCGTATAAAAAAAATGATCTTATTTTAATTGGCGGAAGTACTTTTGTTGTTGGCGATGCTTTAGCTGAAAAAAATTAGCCACAGATTCAACGGATTCACACAAATTAATAATTTAAAAATCTGCATTATCTGTGAAATCTGTGGCTATAAATTAAACAGATCTTTTACTGGCTCTACCCCTATTCCCGGCAGATCATTTAAATACACTTTACCGTTTTTATATTGCACACCTGTAAACGGATCGTTCTTTAATAAATTAGGCGCGTCAAGATCTACATAATCTGCAAATTGCATCAACTGAGCCATAGCCGATGTAGCGCATGAACTTTCGGCCATACAACCTAATAAGATCTGTAAATTATTTTGCTTCGCGTACTTCACCATTTCTAAAGCTTCAGTCAAACCCGTGCTTTTCATAAGCTTAATATTTACTCCCGTAAAGCAACCCTTCAACGCATCCAAATCCTTCAAACGTTTTACACTTTCATCAGCAATGGTTGGTATCGGACTGCGTTCAGTTACCCAGGCCATCTCATCCAACATTGTTACAGGCATTGGCTGTTCAATCAGGATCACGTCCTTTTCGTGCAGCCAATGCAACATTTCCAAAACTTGTTCTTTGTTTTTCCAACCTTGATTTACATCAACGTATAAAGGCTTATCGGTATACTTTCTAATTAAATTTATTAATGCTTTATCATCTTTTGTTCCTGCTTTTATCTTTAAAATAGAAAAATCGCCGGCTTCTTTTATCTTTTGTCCGATCATTTCCTCAGCATCAATTCCAATTGTATAAGAAGTTAACCGCGAATCGCTTTTACCAATTCCCATTAGATCGTAAAAGGGTTTTCGTTCAATTTTTCCGGCAAGGTCGTTCAATGCAATATCAATTGCTGCTTTAGCTGCATTATTTTCTTTTGAAAATTCATCAATGGTTTTTATAATTTCAGAAAAAGATGAAGATGCATGTTGAACTAAAAAAGGCTTTATTTTTTCAAAAAAAGCTATGGTACCCTCCAAAGTTTCGCCTAAATAAACCGGTAAACAGGCCTCGCCATAACCTGTTTTTCCCTGATGTTCAATTTTAATAAACACAGATGTGGTGGAAGTCCTTGTATTTGAGGATACTCCAAAAGGATGTTTATATTCTAAAACAAAGGTTTTATAGCTTAATAGCATTGATTTTTAGTGTCAATTCCTGTAAAAATATGCAAAGAATAAAACTTTGCCCAATCTATTTTAAGTAAAGATTAATAAAAGTAGTTGAATCTTAATTTTAAGTGCTTTTTGTGCATTTTTCTGCTATTTTTGTGTCATACAAATTCTGGCATATGGCTAAAACGTTGACTGAAAAAAAATTAAAGTTCACTAAAGAACATTATTTAACCTGGTACGAATCAATGTTGTTGATGCGCAAGTTCGAAGAGAAAACCGGACAGGTATATGTACAACAAAAAATAAAAGGTTTTTGTCACCTCTACATTGGCCAGGAAGCCATAGTTGCAGGTACAGTAAGTGCAACTAAAAAAGGAGATAAGCATATTACGGCATACCGCGATCATGCTCACCCTATTGGCCTGGGCCTGCATCCAAAATATGTAATGGCCGAAATGTACGCCAAGATCACCGGTTGCAGCAAAGGCAAAGGTGGTAGCATGCACATCTTTAGTAAAGAACATGGTTTTGTCGGAGGCCACGGCATCGTTGGCGGACAAATTCCATTAGGTGCAGGAATCGCATTTGCGGAAAAATATTTAGGTACTGATAATGTATGTGTTTGTTCTATGGGCGATGGTGCTGTTAGACAGGGTGCTTTGCACGAAGCTTTTAACATGGCAATGACCTGGAAATTACCTGTGGTTTTTATAGTTGAAAATAACCAATACGCAATGGGTACATCGGTAGAACGTACAAGTAACGTACATGATCTTTGGAAATTAGGATTGGCTTATGATATGCCAAGCAAACCGGTTGATGGTTTAACTGTTGAAGCAGTACATGAAGCTATGGAAGAAGCTGTAGCTCGCGCCCGCAGAGGTGATGGACCTACATTTTTAGAAATGAAAACATACCGTTACAAAGGTCACAGTATGAGTGATGCACAATCTTATCGTACAAAAGATGAGGTAAAAGAATATCAGCAACAAGATCCGATCCTAAAAGTACTTGCTACTTTACAAGAAAATAAATGGATAAATGATGCAGGCATTGAAGCTATAGAAGCAAAAGTAAAAGCGATGGTTGATGAATCAGTTCAGTTTGCGGAAGATAGTCCATATCCAGATCCGGAGGAATTGTATAAAGATGTTTATGCAGAACCGAATTATCCTTACATTATTGAGTAGTTTTTAATTTTTAGTGTTTAGTTTTTAATAATTGCAAGAAGTAGAAACATATAAAGAAAGCATCATTCAGGAGAAATCTTTTAAGTTTTCGCTATCTATAATTGCCTTATATAAACAACTTTCTAAAATTGATAACAATCCAATATTAAAACAGCTTTTGAGAAGTTCAACATCTATTGGTGCAAATGTAAATGAAGCGAGCGCAGGACAATCAAAAAGAGATTTTGTGATGAAAATGTCAATCGCATCCAAAGAAGCGAGGGAAACCTCTTATTGGTTAAGATTATTAAACGATTCGAAATGGTATAATGTTGACTTAAAAGAACAATTATCAGAGTCAAATGAGTTAGTGAAAATTTTAACTAAGATTGTAAAAACTTCACAAGAAAATTTAAAAAATAATATTAAGGTTTAGTATTAAAAACTAAAAACTCAACATTAATAACTTGAAAAAATTATGGCGGAGATAGTAAGAATGCCCAAATTAAGTGATACCATGACAGATGGTGTAATTGCTAAATGGCATAAAAAAGTTGGTGATAAAGTAAAGAGCGGCGAATTATTAGCCGATATCGAAACTGATAAAGCAACTATGGAATTTGAATCTTTCCAGGACGGCGTGTTATTGCACATTGGTGTACAGGAAAAACAAGCCGTTCCGGTTGATAGCGTAATTGCAATTCTTGGTAAAGAAGGTGAAGATATCAGCGGTTTGTTGAACGGAAGTTCTGGTGGAAAAGTTGAAGAAAAGAAACAAGATAACAAAAGCCAGGACGACAAGAAGCAAGACGTTGTAAGTGAAACAAAGAAACAAGAAACCGCTTTACCATCAACCATACAAGTTGTGCGTATGCCTAAACTAAGTGATACAATGACAGATGGTGTTGTTGCAAAATGGCATAAAAAGGTTGGTGATAAAGTAAAGAGTGGCGATCTTTTAGCTGATATTGAGACAGATAAAGCCACTATGGAATTTGAATCTTTCCAGGATGGTGTGTTAATGCACATTGGTGTTGATGCAGGAAAAAGTGTACCCGTTGACAGCGTTTTAGCAATACTTGGTAAAGGTGATGAAGACATGAAGGCTGTATTAAGTTCAGTTAGTCAGCAGGCTTCAGCGGGCAGTAAACAGGAAACGGCAAGCAGTAAGCAGTCTACAGAATCTAACAAACAAGAAACAACGAGCAAAAAACAAGAAACTTCTAATACTACAACTTCCAATGGCGGAAGAATAAAAGCTTCTCCGCTTGCAAAAGCGTTAGCAAAAGAAAAAGGAATTGATCTTAGTAAAGTAAAAGGTTCTGCTGAGAATGGAAGAATTACAAAAGCAGATATTGAAAATTACAAAGGTGGTAATGCCAAATCAAATTTTGTTGGTGTAGAAAGTTATACTGATGAACCTGCATCACAAATGCGCAAAACAATTGCCCGTCGTTTAGTTGAAAGCAAGAATGGGGCGCCGCATTTTTATTTGAATATTGAAGTGGACATGGATAGCGCAATTTCGAGCAGAGAAGCTATCAATAAAATTAGCGAAGTAAAAGTATCATTCAATGATTTGGTTATTAAAGCATGTGCAGCAGCTTTAAGAAAACATCCACGCGTTAATTCTTCATGGATGGGCGATAAGATCCGTATCAATCATCACATACATATTGGAATGGCGGTTGCAGTAGAAGACGGTTTATTAGTGCCGGTTATAAGATTCGCAGATGGAAAAGCAATTTCAGATATTGCGGCCGAAACAAAGGATCTTGGCAAACGTGCGAAAGATAAAAAATTACAACCGCAGGATTGGGAAGGAAATACATTTACCGTTTCTAATTTAGGAATGTTCGGCATAGAATCATTTACATCTATCATTAATTCGCCTGAAGCCTGTATACTTTCTGTGGGCGCTATTCGCCAGGTTCCGGTAGTAAAGAACGGAGCAATTGTTCCCGGAAATACAATGATGCTTACTTTAGCCTGCGATCACAGAAGTGTTGACGGTGCAACAGGAGCAGCTTTTTTGCAAACATTAAAAACATTTATTGAGAACCCCGTAATGATGTTCATTTAATTTTTTATGGAAGCATTTGTTAGATCAGAAATAAAGAACGGGATTGGAACAATTACTTTTTTTCATCCTCAAAGTAACTCAATGCCTGGAACACAATTACGTAACCTTGCAGCAGAAATAGAAAAACTCGGAAAAGATAATTCTGCAAAAGTTATTGTTCTTAAAAGTGAAGGCGATAAAGCTTTTTGTGCCGGCGCTAGTTTTGACGAACTAATTGCCATTAAAGATATTGATACAGGTTTAAAATTTTTCTCAGGTTTTGCTGCGGTAATTAATGCTATGCGCAAAGCACCAAAATTTGTTATTGCACGTGTACAAGGTAAAGCTGTTGGTGGCGGAGTGGGCATCGCATCTAGCGCCGATTATACTTTTGCAACTGATGCCGCTGCCGTTAAACTAAGCGAGCTCGCAGTTGGAATTGGTCCGTTTGTGGTTGGCCCTGCAGTTGAACGCAAAGTTGGAACTTCTGCTTTTTGTCAGTTAACTATTAATGCAACAGAATGGCAAACCGCGCAATGGGCAAAAGAAAAAGGTTTGTATGCCGAATTATTTTCTTCAACAGAAGAAATGGATAAAGGTATTGAAACACTTGCAGGTAAATTAGCCACCAGTAATCCTGAGGCAATGGCCATGCTTAAAAAAGTAATGTGGAAAGGCACCGAGAATTGGGATGAGCTATTAATTGAACGCGCAGGTATGAGCGGAACATTAGTACTTTCTGAATTTACAGTAAATGCTATTAATAAATTCAAGGCAAAATAAATTTTACTCCAAAGGATTAATTTTAATACATCGGCTTCAAGCCTCTTAAGCCCATGTCTACAACGGTTTCGCCAATTTCCGGCTGAAACAATCCATCAAAGGTCAACTCTTTCCACTCAAAACTTTTATTGGTAGAAAGCGAGACAGTAATAATAACATCTGATGTTTCACTTCCAGTAATTACTAACGGTGCGGATACGTTAGGCGCTGCAGTTGTTACAAATGTTCCGGTAACCAAACAACTTCCAGGAGGTATGGCAGAACTTGGATTTGGGTTAACTACTGTTGTTTTTGGTGCTTGTCCCTCCAGTTTCACATCTGTATTTGCGTAGTTTGTATAAAATCCAAAATAACCTTGTAATTTATTTCCTACGCCATTTAAAGTTGGTGTCATTACCGCACCGTGCATTTTGTATTTAGAAACGTAAGTATTAAATCCAACAAACGAGGCAATTGTACCATTTATAGTGCCTGTAGAATTTGTTTTTATTTTTACATCATAGTTTTGATATGCTAAAGATACTCTTAACCATTTATAGGTTCCTGGCGTTACACTTGCAATAGGCACCGAAAAGAAAACATCTCCATCCTTAGCTACTATCGATTTACAAAACACGATCGCATTGCTGCCACCACACATGGTTTCTTCTGCCCTGTATAAAACACTTCCCTTTCCAACCTGCGTGGTATCATACTTTGCCATTTCAATATAATGCGCACTCATACCGTTAAATTTTGGAGACTGTGCTGCGTTAGTGCTTGGCACTGTGGCAGGCATCGCAAAATTGTCTAATCGTTGTTGAGTACTATCGAATTTAAATTTGAATATAAGTTTAGGTCCTGTAGCTGTGCTGGTCCATACCGTATCAGGAAAATTACATGTTGGGCAACTTACGGCTGGAGTTGGCTCAGGTGTTACTTCTTCCTCAACAGTTTCTTTCTTTTTGCAGGAAATAAACAGCAATAAAAACAATGAGGTAATTAAAACGTTCTTCATTTTAGTTATTTTTGTGTTAAAGTTAAAAATTTATGCGGTTGGTTTTACAAAGAGTTAAAAAAGCTTCTGTATCAATACATAATGCTTTGCACGCTTCTATTAACGAGGGCTTTTTGATCCTTGTGGGAATTGAGAGCGATGATACCAGCGAAGATATTGAATGGTTATGCGCCAAAGTATGCAACATGCGTGTTTTTGCAGATGCAGAAGGCAAATTGAACCTTGACATAAAACAAATAAATGGAGAGATCTTAGTTGTGAGCCAGTTTACTTTACATGCGTCCACAAAAAAAGGCAACAGGCCCTCATTTATAAAAGCCGCCAGACCCGAAGTTGCCATACCTTTGTACGAAAAATTTATTTCTGAAACTGAGAAATTACTTGGTAAAGCATGTAAAACTGGTCAATTCGGCGCCGATATGCAGATAGAACTAACTAATGATGGACCCGTAACAATTATTTTAGACAGTAAGAACAAAGAGTAATTTGCTTTTAAAACCTCTAATAATGCTTAGTTGTTTATTTCAAATATTTAGCGTTATTTTAATTATCATTAAAAATTCTTAATCATGAGGTTTGTTTACTTAATTGTATTGCACCTGTTTTTATGCTTATCTAATTTTGGGCAACAAACCCGTATTATTGAGATCAACGAAAAATTTGGCCTGGTCCGTCCTAACTATCCAAATATTATTTGCGAGCCTAAATATCAAAGTATTCAATACTTATCGCCAAACTGTTATCTCGTATTTTTTAAAGATTATCGTGGCATAATTGATTCTTTAGGCAGAGAAAAAATTAAACCCGACACTTATACAAGTAATACCGAGTTAGTAGATAATTTAAACGGCAAACGCTTTTTTCTATTTTCAAATTCCAAACAAAATATACTGATCGATGAAACAGCTAACATAGTTGCACGTAATATTTACGATGTAATTACTAAATCTGGCGATCTATTAATTGTTAAGGTATCTAAAAGCGATTCATTACAGAATAAACTTTTTTTTAGCCATCAGGATAAAGACGAAAAGACCGGAATTATTGATATTAAAGGTAATTGGTTAGTAAGGCCAGATAACAGAAGTTACAAATTCCTTAGCAACGAATGCATCTATGTTAGTGATCACAATAAATTAAACGGATCACCCATGTCCAATTTATATAACCGCAAGGGCCAGCCAATTCTTAACGAAAATATTATTGCAGTAAATTATGGCAAGGATCTATCCGATAGCGCTGCAAAGGCAAAAGTAAGCGTTTTATTCAATGATGAGTTTGGATGGCGTGTTGATTCAAACGGCAAAGTATTCTCAAAAAAAGGGCGGAGCTTTCCCAATATTACCATTTATCGTGATGCGACAAAAAATAAATATGCCTGCCAACAAAATGATAAAGTAATTATTGAACCTAATTATGATGAAATGACCAAATCTGTGCATTACATTTTTGCACGTAATAACAACTCAAAAACAACTGATATTTACGACAAAAGAGGAAATCTGTTAGGACAAACAGAGTATTTAAAATTCCATTATTTTATTGATGAAAATAACCGTGATGCAAAAGAATACTTAGTTGGCGAAAAAAAAGAAGGCCTGTTTATTTTAGATGAAAAATTAAAACCGGTTTCAATGGCTCTTACTACTATTGAAGCCTTATATTATAAAAGAGATACCATACTTTTTTTATTTGAATCAAAAAACCTTTTTGGCATTATTGATCAGTCCGGAAAAATTATTATTCCCGCAAAGAATAAAGCCGAGCCAAAAATATCAAACAATATGATAAAGATAAGGAATGCAAAAAGTTTGCTTGATATTTATGATCTTAATGGCAATTTATTACTCAAAAATATTACAGCTATCAGAACCAGCTCTGTAAACCCAAATATGTATATCGTCACCTCAAAAGAAGGCGAAGCGGTGTATCGTTTTAACCCTTTAAAATTAGTAGTCCCTCCCGGAATATATAGAAGTTTTTTAGAAGTGCCGGAATGCGCTTTTGTTGTGGGTTTTCAAAAAGAAAAAAAATTCATCTTAAATAAAAATTACGAGTTATGGATAAACACACCGTTTAATAAAACTGCAAAAGATAAAGATAACGACAGTACCATTTTAGTTACCACTGAAGCCAATAAAAAACAATTGTTGGACATGAGAATGAATAAAGTTGGCAAAGAATATGACACCTTTAGATCTTTTTCAGGGAAAGGACTGAACGAAAAAATTATTGTAAGTAATGCGAAAAAATATGGCATTATTAATTACAGGGGAAAAGAATTGATAAGCTGTGAATGGGATACAATCATTAATCTTTCAAACATAGCAGCTGTTAAAAGTGGGGGGAAATATTTTTTTACCGATACCAATTTTGTTGTAAATAAAACAATATTTGCGGATTCTCTTGCAAGTACTTTTGACACCCCAATGTATTTTATAAATAATAAGTATCGCTTTTTAGGCCATAATAAAACTGAGACTGAATTTGATGAAGTAAAAGGGCGCGAATCCGAAAACGCGCTACAAGTTAAAAAAAATGGCAAGTGGGGAGTTTATAGTCTGCAAAAAAACACCTGGCGCGTGCTTCCTTATTTTGATAGTGTTGTAAACGTTATTCGGAATTATCAAACCAACGAATTTGTTTACACCACACAAGTAGGCAAGCATTATTATTTTATTGATTCGGTAAAAAATATTTTACATGGCCCCGGTTTTGATCTTATAGAGCCGATTCGTAAACATGTTGACGTGCTTAATCATTACCTTCCTAATTTTATAGTAAACCAGGACGGCAGTTTCTTAAATTCAAAATATAATGATGAAGTGCTTGGTGGAAAATTTGGGATTAGCAATGGAAAAGGAGATCTTTTACATCCCATGGATGGAGACAACATTATACCGTTGGTCTACGAAAATTACAATCACGGCTGGGCCAGTGTTTTAGGCTATTTATGGAACCATGGCGGCGTTATAACAGAATATGTTAGTAACGCAAGAGACTCTGTAGATATTGAAGCCTTTGATGAGAACGGAAATGGCATCATGAAAAAAGAAATTGAATATGCTCAATACAACAAAAAAATCACCGGAGGTAAATTTGGTATTGTTGAGCCAAACGGTAAAGAGATATTGCCGGTTATATATGATAAAATAATTTTTATGCTATATTATTCGGAAAAAGAACAATACAAAAGACATAGTTACAGCGACTCTTCATTTAACATGCATAACAGAAGCGTTTCTGTTTTTCCTGTTTTTCTAAAGAAAGATAATAAATGGGGTGCTGCAGATCTTTCAGGTAAAATTATCATCCCACTTGAGTATGATAGTATAGATGATGGATGGATCCCGGAGAGAGCTATAAAAGTGTGGAAAAATGGTAGTTACGGTTATTTTGATCTTAATGGCAAACCAATAATAGATGTGGCGTTTACCCATGAACAGTTTTTTGTTTTTGATAATGTAACTGAAGATGCAGTTTATCTTTTTCAAAAAGGTGGCACAGTATCTACATGTACTCTACTTGGGCCACCG
>JAUXSA010000192.1 GCA_030681615.1 Bacteroidota bacterium | reverse complement strand
GACCATGGTATTACTGTGGTTCATGTGGTAAGCGCGGTGAAATTTGCTTTAAAGAGCCAGGAAGCCGGAGTTGATGCTATTGTTGCGGAAGGCTTTGAGGCCGGCGGACACAATGGGCGGGAAGAAACAACTACCCTTGTTTTAATACCGCAGATACGAAAAGCAGTTACTTTACCTTTAATAGCAGCCGGTGGTATTGGCTCTGGAAGCCAGATGGCAGCAGCTTTTGCACTTGGTGCAGAAGGCGTTCAGGTTGGAAGTCGCTTTGTTGCTACACCAGAGAGCAGTGCTCATCAGAATTTTAAAAACGCAGTTATTAGTACTAATGAAGGTGATACTGTTTTAACCTTAAAACAATTAACGCCGGTTAGATTAATTAGAAATAAATTCTTTGAACAAGTTGAAACAGCCGAAAAAGAAGGCGCCTCTAAAGAAGAACTCGAAAAATTGTTAGGTAGGGGAAGAGCTAAAAAAGGCATGTTTGAAGGGGATCTTAATGAAGGTGAATTGGAAATTGGGCAAGTGAGTTCGGCCATAAAAGAAATTAAACCGGCCGCGCAAATTGTAGATGAAATAATGACCGATTTTAAAGCTACAATTGAAGCTATGAAATCTTTAGCTTTATAATTTTTTTAGAAGTAATTTTGATATTTAACAGATAAACACTGATCTTAAGAGGGTATGATTGAGTTTGAAAAGTTCACATTAGAGAATAATTTACGGGTAATAGTTCATAAAGATAATAGCACGCCACTGGCCTGTTTAAATATTTTATATGATGTTGGTGCAAGGGACGAAGACGAGAATAAAACGGGCTTTGCGCATTTGTTTGAACATTTAATGTTTGGAGGAAGTGTAAATATTCCAAGTTTTGACGAGCCTTTACAAATGGTTGGTGGCGAGAATAATGCTTTTACAACAAACGATCTTACCAATTATTATTGTACTGTTCCTGCAGAAAATATTGAGACCATGTTTTGGCTGGAAAGCGATCGTATGTTGAGCCTGGCCTTTACAGATAAAAGTCTGGAAGTGCAACGTAATGTGGTAATTGAAGAATTTAAACAACGTTATTTAAATCAACCTTACGGTGATGTTTGGTTGATATTACGTCCTTTGGTTTACGAAAAACATCCATACAAATGGGCAACTATTGGTAAAGAGATCTCGCATATAGAAAATGCTACCATGGATGATGTGAGAGGTTTCTTTAAAAAACATTATACGCCTAGTAACGCCATTATGGTTGTTGCCGGAAATGTAGATGTTGACCAGGTAAAACAATTGGCAAAAAAATGGTTCGAACCAATTCCTGCAGCTGATAAACCTGTAAGAAATTTACCGGTTGAACCAAAACAAACAAAACCAAAACGTTTAACGGTTGAAAGGGATGTGCCTGCAAGTTCTATTTACAAAGTATATCATATGTGCGCGCGTGTTGACGAAGAGTATCACACTGTAGATATTATTTCTGATATTTTAAGTAGGGGAAATTCTTCGCGCTTATATAAAACGTTAATAAAGGAAAAACAATTGTTCAACGATATTAACGCTTACGTAATGGGCGATCTTGACAAAGGTGTTTTTGTTATTAGCGGTAAAATTCCGGATAAAGTAAAAATGGAAGATGCCGAACAAGCAATTATTGATGAAGTTGAAAAATTAAAAACAGAATTGGTTGGCGAAATTGAATTACAAAAGTGTAAGAATAAAGTAGAATCGAGTTTAACTTTTAGTGAAACCGATATATTGACAAAAGCAACCAATTTAGCTATATCAGAACTTTTAGGCAATGCTGAATTGATCAATGAAGAAATAACACGCTACAGTAAAGTTACTGCCGAAAAAATTAAAGAACAGGCCAACATAATTATTGACGAAAATAATTGTACTACTTTATATTATTTAGCTAAGAAAAAATAGATATTTTTTGTAAATTTGAGTATGGGAACATCAGAAATAAAAACAGAAATAAATAAAATTATTGAAACAGTTCCTGAGAACTCTCTTTCACTGGTTTTAGAGTATTTAAAAGAGTTACAATCTCAGGTTAACAAATCGTATTCTGAGAATTTTTTAAGGGAATTAAACACAAAGTATAGCTCTCTTCTTAGCAAATTAGCAAAATGATCTCAATAGATTTTGTACTAATTATCCATGATAATTTAATTGAAAATCATGGTGGATCTAAAGGAGTCAGAGATCAAAATCTTCTTGAGTCTGCAATAAATAGGCCGTTTGCTACATTTGACGGAACAGATCTTTATGAAGATGGGATTAAGAAAGCAAGTGCCATTTTTGAAAGCGTTTTAATAAATCATCCTTTTGTAGATGGAAATAAACGGACAGCATTTGCTTTAATGGTTTTTATGTTATCAGTACACAACTTAGAATTGAATATTGATGAAACTACATTATATGATTTTATAATTTCTGCCACAAAAGGTGAAAAGGATTTTGATAATATTGAAAGTTGGTTAAGATCAAATACAATTAAGAAATGATAGATAAAAACTATATTTCAAACCGCTTACAAAAACTGGGACTCTCCGATTCAGTTTTAAAAAGGTATGAAGAACATCAACGCTTTTATCATACAACTGCGCATTTGTTGGATGTTGTTCAGCAACTTTCAAAAGTGCAGGATTTTGATGATGAGTTGTTTTTAGCAGCCGTTTACCATGATGCTGTTTATGATCCACAAGCAAATGATAATGAAGAAAGGTCTTCCGCTTTATTTTTAGAAGAATCAAAAAGCACAAAGCTTTCTAAAGCACAAAAAGATTCTATCCATCAATTAATATTAGATACAAAAACACATTCACCATCAAACGATAGATCTCAGACCTTAATTAAAGCCGATCTGAATATCTTAGAACAACCTCTTGATAAATTAATTGAATACGAACACCAGATCTTTAAAGAATACCAATTTGTTGATTACAAAGTATATCAACCAAAACGTATTGAGGTTTTAAAGAGTTTAAATGTGAACGGAAAATTAAATGCTCTAATTGACTACGTTGCTCATCGTAAACCGTTAATCGGTCTTTTTTGCGGCAGTTTTAATCCTTTTCATAAAGGTCATTTTAATGTTTTACAAAAAGCAGAACGCATTTTTGACAAAGTAATTATTTCATTTGGAAAAAATCCTGATAAAAAAGAAAGAACCTGGGATATTCCAAATTCTATTAAAAATCGTCAGTTGACAGAATACTCAGGATTGCTTACAGATCATGTTGAATCTTACGGCTACGATGTAATTGTTGTGCGTGGTTTGCGAAACTCAACCGATTTTCAATACGAACAAAATCAATACCGTTATATCCAGGAGTTAATGCCACAAATAAAGATCATTAATATTTTCTGCGATAAAGAATTTGAACACATCAGTTCTTCAGGTATTAGAACTTTAGAAAAATACAACAAACATCAATCTTATTTATTGGATTAACAGATGTTGGTTTTAGAAAAAAATTTCAATAAAATTTTTGGTTTACTTTGCTTTGTAATTTTTATTATTATCTCACTTCGTTCTTTCCTTATTCCTTTTAGCCACGATGAGGCCGCCACCTTTTTCTTTTATGTTCAGAGTGATAATTATTTGCCTTATAATGCCCATGTGTACACAAATAATCATGTATTAAACAGTGCGCTTTCAAATGTCTGTTATCATATTTTAGGTTCGCACCGTTTTGTGTTGCGGATCCCGAATCTGCTGGCATTTTTAGTAATGTGTTATGGTATTTATAGGTTGTTCAGACATTTAAAAACCATTCCTTCTAAATTAATTTTGATCACCTTTTTTTTATTGACCTTTAATTTTCTTGATTTTTTTGAGGTATGCCGTGGTTATGGCTTGTCTTTTGGTTTTATGACATTAGGACTTTCATACTTACTCGATCATTTTTTAAAGAAAGACTTTAGTTACATTTTATTATTCTCTATTTGCTGGCAACTAGCCCTCGCCGCTAACTTAATATTAGTAGTAGTTTTAACTATTTTACTTTTTTATGTCTTTGTTTTTCAAATTAAGAACAAGATATTTTTTAATTTAAAGAATATTGTATTACAATTTGTAAATGTATCATTACTTATTTTCTGGATAAAATTCTCTTTCTTTTATAAGGAACAAGGTATGCTTGATTATGGTGTTGGCAGTAATTACTGGACAGTAACCTTTAAAACACTCATCTTATTTTTATTTGGTACAGACCAGTTATGGATCCAAATTATAAGCATAACTGCTATAACTTTTGTGGTGCTATTTGCATTTGTTTTCTTTTTACAAAAACCCGTTTCTGTATTCAATATTTTTTCATCTACTTTATTTTTTCCGGTTGTTTTTGTTACCTGTGCATTAGCTTTTTATTTACAAAAAATAATGTTAAATGTTAATTTTCCTGAAGACAGGACAGGACTTTTCTTCTATTTATTGCTCGTTTTAAGTTTTGCATTTTTAGTTGATCAACTTGGTAAAATACCTGCAAACATTGTTGCTTCCTGCATGTTATTGGCTTCCTGTTTTCATTTTTTTACAACCATTAATTTTAAGGATTTTACTTCGCTATATTATCACACTATGCCTAAAGCACTTTTTGATAAACTAACCGATGAGTATAAAAAAACAAACCAGATCTTCACTGTTGGTGGTCATCGTGTTCGCGAATTGAATTATGCTTTTTTAAATTACCGTGGCGGCGCTGTTTTAAATCATATGGACGATTCTGAACAAATGGCTATGAACTGCGATTATTATTATGCTATGAAAAGAGAAAAGCCATATTATGATCAGTTCTATGATGAAATAGGAGAAGATAAAACATGGGATAGGGTACTTTTAAAACGTAAAGAAAAAATTGAAAAAAAAGAGATAGTCTCAGTTACCGATAATCCAACCAATTATACAGGCAACAAAGAATTTTTTGAATTTTTAAGGTTTGATGATAAATTGATAAGCTCCGGAAATTGCCTGGAGGCCGAAGTAAGTGTGAACTTTAAAAAATTGCCAAAACCATTTAATGGACAAATAGTTTTTAGTATCGATAATGAAAAAAAGGAGCAGATCTATTTTAAACGTGTACCTTTAAACTGGTTAGCCGATGATCTGAGTGGCGAAACAAAATATTTTAAACTTACAACAGGTGTAACTCCTAAAAATGGATTTAGCGCTGTTGTATTTATTTGGAACATTGATAAACAGGAAGTGGAGTTTAAATTAAACTATATTAAAATACATGAATTAAGCGGCAAAGGCGTTAATTTTGTTATCCCTGCAACATTTTATCCTTTAATTGAATCAATTACAAAAACATCTCTTTTATAATATGCTAAACAGACTAGAAACTCCTGCTTTTAAAACAATTGATAAGATCGATATTATTAAAGCAAAAAAAGAAAA
>JAUXSA010000019.1 GCA_030681615.1 Bacteroidota bacterium | reverse complement strand
TCTTTTATACTCTTACCTGCATCTACCCAAAGATCTTTAATATCTGTCTGGTATGGATTTGGATTTCTTACATCCAGTTCCATTTCGTAAACAGCAGTGTGGCCGCCACCGGTTGCTGTAATTTTTACTTTGGCAATACCTGTGAGATTTTTTACTTTAATATCAAACACAACTAATTGTTCATCGTTTTTACCAACGTTAACCGATTTTGAATTTTTGCCAACGGTTTGCAGTAAACCGTTAACTTCTATTTTTACAGTTGTGTTGCCAATATTATTATCGCCACCAAAAACTGAAACAGGAAGTTTTACTTCTTCGGTAACACTTAATACACGGGGTAATGTGCCTAATACCATTAACGGCGCTTTTACAGGCGTGGTTTGTTCTGCCATACCGTAAGCGCCTTTAGCGCCTGCAATTACCATAGTGCGCACAGAACCAACATACATTGGCATTTTAAAAGTAATAGTGCGTTTCTCACCTTTATTTAAGTGGAAAGGACCAAAAAATCTAACCATTGGTTTAAAGCGGTTGGCTTTTGCGCCATCGTCGCCCACATCGCTACCATCACCACCAATACTTAGGATGCGTTCCAGTTCTGCACCAAAAGCACCAATAACATTATCGTACACATCCCATGTTTTTACACCCAATGCTTCTTTAGCGTAGAAAGTTGAATGCGGATTTGGCGTTTTAAAACGTGTAATATCTAACAGACCTTCATCAACAACCGCTAAAGTAAATGCCATTTCTTTGCCGTTATCTTCGCCAACAGTAATGCTTAAATTTTGCTCGGGCACAATTGTTTTAGGCATTTTGATGTTCGGTTTTAAATGTGTTTCCGGATCATCAATACTAATTGGCACCACACCATATAAACGAATTGGAAGATCGTTCGTTCTTGCATGTGGTTGCATTAAGGATACGTGTACATATACATTTGGCGCCATCTCTGGCGTTACTTTAAATTTAAAATAAGTACTTCCTTTTTCTGTCTCTAACCAATGTGCTTCTAAAACACGACTGCCATTTTCAATAGAAACCAAAGCGCGACCGTTTTGTGGTGAAGGAATAGTAATGGTAACTTCTTCTCCGGTTTTATATTTTGCTTTATCGGTTGTAAAGCTTAGCATGTTCGAAATGATCTTGTTATCGCTACCGCCATCGCGGTCCATCCAGTTGCTCCAGTCAAAATAAACAACCTGTGAGGTGGAGTGTCCGCCATCAAGATCTATAACACGCACCAAATAACGGCCCCATTCGTTCTGCTTGATCTTTACTTTAATTTTTGCAGAACCATTTTTAGAAGAAAAAGTTTCTTGCTGTATGCTGCGGTGATAATCATCCGATGCGTAATTCGCCAATTCATCACGGTATTGATCCCACCACCAGCGCCACTCCAGCTTATACAATTCAAATTTTAAATTACCGCGCGATACAGGATTACCCAAAGCGTCAACCGTTGCCACATCAATAAAATGTTCTTTGTCTGTGTAAAGTATTCCTGAATTTTTTTCGCCTTCCGGCATTTTAATACCCGCGTAATAGGCATAAGGCGAGTAATCAACTGAGAAGCGGTCTACACTAAAAGCGCCACCCTGCTCAAATACCTGTGTATTAAAATTAGCTTTTAAAAGTCCGGGAGCATTTTTACCGAGATCTAATTTTAAAGGAAAATTGGCGTTTCCGTTCTCATCTACCTTACCATCAAAAATGGTTATTTGCTGTGCTTCAAAACGAATAGTTTGATCATCGAAATTGTGATCAGGATATTTTGGAAATTCAGTTCTTAATGAACTTAATGATACATTGATGTTTGCCGCCAGTCCACGTGCCATAGCACCGGTTAACCAATTGGTGTGCAGTTTAACGATATTATCTTTTGTGCCAATTAATAATTTGTTATCGCCAACATTTATTTCAATTTTTAAACGGTTAGGCATAATGGCTTCTACACGAACACTTTTGCTAAAGTGCATGGAACCAATTTTTATATCCACGTTCCATAAACCGGTTGGCGCATTTTTATCGGTAGCACATGAGAAATTATAAAAACCATCAACACCTTTGTTACTTAAAATACGTTTGTATAATTGACCTTGCGGATTCATTAACTCAAACTGTACCGGGTGGTTTGCAGGAATAGAGCCTAGTTTATCTTCCAAAATAAAATTAAGGAATAACGAATCGCCCGGGCGCCATACGCCACGCTCACCATAAATAAAACCTTTAACACCTTTTTTAATAGCATCACCCGAAACATCGTACATACTTAAAGAAAGGGTTGAACCATCGTCTAATTTTAAATAAGCACGCTGTTTATCTTTTTTAGCAACAAGGAAATATGGTTTTTGACCCGGGGAAATAAATGCCTGGCCATCTGAATTTGTTTTTGAAGTAATAATGAGTTGTTTTTGATAATCATACAGTTCTATCTCAACACCGCTCATAGGTTTAGTGCTAACAAGATCGTTTACAACGGCAAACAGGCTGCCGTCATTTCCTTTTTTCAAAGTAAGACCAAGATCTGAAGCTAAGATACTTCTTGATACGCTACGTCCGTATTGTCTGTAATAAGCAGCTTTACAAGGATTATCACGGTTGCTCCAACTGTACTCATCGCTTGCATCGCCATCGCCGCCATATTCTCCCTCGTATTCATAATCGTAGTTGTAAGAATATTCA
Source organism: Bacteroidota bacterium (assembly GCA_030681615.1). GTDB lineage: Bacteria > Bacteroidota > Bacteroidia > B-17B0 > Aurantibacillaceae > Aurantibacillus. The sequence continues at coordinate 4,867 of JAUXSA010000019.1, read as the reverse complement.
TCGTAATAATAACCAAAGTAAGAAGTGTTGTCTTCATCTTCGGGCGCCTTAATTTCTTCCATTTCGAATTTATCGTCGCCACCATTTCCAACACAAGGAAAAGTAGAGTAGGCCTTTTTGAAACTTAAATACACTTTATAAATAGCGCCCGGTTCAGATTTAATAAGGCTACCAAGATCTAAAGAGAATTTTTTCCAAACACCGTAATCGGCCGGGTTAGTAATGCCCAGGTTAATACGTTTCTCAATTATTTTTTTTCCAACCTGAGCAATATTTCCGTTACCGTCAATATCATTGGTTTGTAAAAATTGTAATACGTTGTTCTCGTAAATTTTAATGATCTTAACATCAACTGCTCTAAGATTAACAGTTTCAAAAGGCATTGAAAGGTTATTTGAAGAGGGTAAAATATTACCGGTTCCCGAAAATTTAACCGCAGGTTTTACTTCTGTAAAAACAATATTGTGTTCTGAAGCCTCTTTTAAGTACTGGCCTTTGGTATCTTTAACGCCTTCTACCTTTAAAACGTAAGAACCGCTTTTAGCTTTTGCAGGATAAATTAAGACCTGATTATTGTTTACAATATATTTTGTTTCGGTTAAATTAGCAATGGTAATAAGGCCTTCTAAAGATTGGTTCTGATCGATAGGGTTTGAAAAATTAACCAACACATAAGGATCTGCATCTGCTGAAATAACGCGCGTGTTTAAAAGTACTAATTCTCCCTTTGCGGGTATCTCATAGCTTTGTTTTGCGGTGTAAGTAACATCTAACGCTTTTGCATCACAATTAAGATTTAATTTACCTGCGCTGCTTCCCGGACGTTCAATACTATCAATTAAAAATTTGTGCAAAGTGCCTTTTTCATTATGAACCCATTTAACGTTCAGGTTTTTGCTATCCAATTTTGCATCAAGTGCTTTTTCAACAAGACCTCCATCCGCAAAATCGGCGGTAGAAATGTTACCGGCCAGACTGTAAAAGTCAACATCGTTAGAATGGTAACATTTAAGATCGTTTACCTGTAATTGCGCAGATTGTTTAATGGCCTGGAACTGGAACTCAAAATCCTGCAGTTCTTTTTTTACTTCCATTAATTTATTGAGATGAAAAGTAGCTTTATAGATCTGGCCTGGTTGCAGGCGACCCGTAGGTTTAAATTCCATGGTTTGGCCATCTTTCCAAACGGCTTCTCCTTCAAGTTTTGGATCGAAAGAAAAATAACTTTCTTTTAAAGGCGTGTTTAATTGTGTTGTATTGGCAAATTCGCTGCTGAGTTTAATTTTAATGGTTGATCCGGTTGAAATATAACCAGTGGTGAACGCACTGATATAGCTGGCAAACTCGGGGTTTATTTTATTGGTAATACCACCGTTCTTATTACTGCCCGTAAGGTTCTTAAAAACATCGCGGTTATTGTATATCAATACTACACCTGCAGTCATAGCCACACCAATGGCCATATATTTAATTTTGTTTAACAACATGATCTTTGAATTTGAACCTAAAAATAGCATTTTTACTTAAAGTAGCACTTTAAGTACAGCAAAGAATTGCGAGAAATTGTTAACGGAAACGGTTTATTGTTTCGTCCCTACGGGACTAGGTTTTCATAGATGATAGTTTTTCTACAGATATTTAATCCCTAAAGGGATTTTAATTTGCTTTTAATTTGTTCTTTGTCCCGTAGGGACAAGATATCTGTAGCCAAGTCGAACATAAGATTTTAAGTCCCGTAGGGACGAAATATGTTTTATTCTATAATTTGTAGCAAGGTGCCATTGATCTTTAATTTACCTTTATGCTATGAACGACAATTTAAACCCGGATGGTGAGAACCTAAATACTACGGATAAGGATATAGAGCGGGCTTTGCGGCCTGTTGCCTTTGAAGATTTTAGCGGACAGGAATCTGTGGTGGATAATTTACGCGTGTTTGTTGCTGCGGCCAAACAGCGGAACGAAGCATTGGATCACGTTCTGCTACATGGCCCTCCGGGTTTGGGTAAAACTACTTTGGCCCATATAATTTCAAACGATCTTGGAGTAAATTTAAGAGTGACTAGTGGTCCGGTTTTAGATAAGCCGGGCGATCTTGCTGGTTTGCTTACCAATTTAGAGCCTTTTGATGTTCTTTTTATTGACGAGATCCACCGTTTAAGTCCTATAGTTGAAGAATATTTATACTCTGCTATGGAAGATTATAAAATTGATATTATGATCGATAGTGGTCCAAATGCGCGCACAGTACAAATAAAATTGAATCCTTTTACATTAGTGGGTGCAACAACCCGCAGTGGTTTGTTAACATCGCCATTAAGGGCGCGCTTTGGTATTAACAGCCGTTTAAATTATTACGATAGTAAAGTATTAACAGGTATCATTCAACGCAGTTCAGAAATATTAAATGTTGCCATTAAAGATGAAGCCGCTTATGAAATTGCAAGAAGGAGTAGGGGAACCCCCCGTATTGCCAATGCATTATTAAGAAGGGTTAGAGATTTTGCACAGATAAAAGGTAATGGCTCTATTGATATTGAGATGGCTTCTTATTCTTTAAAAGCATTAAATGTAGATAAAAATGGTTTGGATGAAATGGATCATCGCATTTTATTATGCATTATAGATAAATTTAAAGGCGGGCCTGTAGGTATTGGTACTATTAGCACTGCTGTTGGCGAAGAAACCGGAACGATCGAAGAAGTTTACGAACCATTTTTAGTACAGGAAGGTTATTTAACACGTACACCCCGTGGCCGTGAGGCTACAGAAAAAGCATACAAACATCTTGGTAAAAGCATCTGGAAAAAAGATGGTGGTTTGTTTGATGTATAACAAATCTGAAGGAAATTGAGTTAATACGTTTTAAACTATTTTTTTCTTATCTAAACTTTTATATTTTGTTTAAGAATAAAGCTGATCATTTAATAGCCAAACTGCTTAAAAAATCTTCATTGATTAAAGTCAATGTTACTGGGTATAAAAAAAGCAAGCCAATTGGCTTGCTTTTTGTTTTTATATTAAATACGGGTAACATTTACCGCGCTCAGGCCTTTTTTGCCTTCTGCAGTATCAAATGTAACTTCGTCATTTTCACGAATCTCATGTACTAATCCTGTTACGTGAACAAATACTTCTTGTCCGTTTTCGCCTTTAATAAATCCGAAGCCTTTAGCATCGTTAAAAAATTTTACTATTCCTTTATTCATGTTGGTTTGTTTTGTGCTTACCTTTATGGCAAGCGGTTTATTATTTATTTTATTCTTAATAACTTGTTTGTTATACTAAACTTACGTTTATGGCATTAAGGCCTTTTTTACCTTCTTGCGTATCGTATGTTACTTCATCATTTTCGCGTATATCTTCTTTTAAGCCTGATGCGTGAACAAATACTTCTTGTCCGTTTTCACCTTTAATAAATCCGAAGCCTTTGGCATCGTTAAAAAATTTTACTGTTCCTTTATTCATGTTGTTTTTGTTTTGTGCTTACCTTTGTGGCAAGCGGTTTATTATTTATTTTATTGTTATTCTTTTGTGATGGAAAATCAGCGCATTTCATCTATTAAAGCACGATAGCTTAATAAGGGTTTAAAATTGAAATGGCATTAATACGTTTTAAATTATACAATCATTCTTTGCTCTAAAAAGAGATATGTCTTCGTTATCGCCAGGAAAAGTGTAAAATTATTGAATTGCAGTTGATGTGTTACAAATCAGATTGAGATACAATCTTCATAAGAAGTTAAACAAATATAATCATTATTTTTTAATATCCAAACAAAAACATTGATTAGTCCGCCAAAAGATAAATATCTATCTGCGCACCAATGTCCAGTATACCATTTGCTACAATAAAACCATGATGATTTTCAACAATACGTTTACAAATAGCAAGGCCTATGCCCGTTCCATGATACTCTTCAAAGCTATGCAGGCGTTGAAAAACCTCGAAGATCCGTTCTTTATATTTTGGATCAAAGCCAATTCCGTTATCTGAAATGATTATATGAAGGTATTTTTTATCTTGCTGAAGTTTGTCGAAACTCAGATCTGCCCCTAATGCCAACTCACTCTTTATAGTAATTTCTGGCGGAGTATTTTCTTTCGAAAATTTAAAAGAGTTTCCTATAAGGTTTAGAAAAAGTTGCCTGATCTGGAATGGAATGATCTTAAAATTTCCAAGCGTTTCAACATGTACTTTTGCTTTTTTTGTTTTTATAACTTCTTCAAAGTCGGTTAATACATCATCAACCAATTCATTTAAATTAACTTCAAGATATTCATGTTCGGTGCTTTTTGTTCTTGAATAGGTAAGAAGGTCTTCTATCAGATCCTGCATACGTTCTGCAATTTTGGTGATCCGGAGAAAATATGTTTTTCCGTTTTCAGATAGGTTTTTTTCTTCCTCCTGCATGATACGGGATACAAAGTTTTGAATTTTGCGTAATGGCTCCTGTAGATCGTGGCTCGAAACATATGTAAAAGAAATAAGATCCTGGTTGGCTATACTAAGCTCATGTGCCCTTTTTTCTTTCTCTTCGTTTTGAAATATTAATTCTTTATTTGCAATAATTAGCGCGGCCGCTCTTTTTTCCATTTCCTGGTTTTGAAGTTCAAGCTTCTTATTTGCAATAGCTAATTCTGAAGCAATCTTTTCATAATCATTGGCTAAATTATCACTTTTTGTGTTTTCCATTTTTTATTTTGTATTTAAGTGTTTTGTGTTCAATATAAAGTGTTCCCTTTTTGGGCGCGATAATTTATTCTCCTTTATGAGTATTAAAATATGATTTAAAATGGTTTGCATTTCAGCGCTGTTTCCTTTTTTTATATAATAATGTGCTCCATTATTATAAAGTATATCGGC
>JAUXSA010000186.1 GCA_030681615.1 Bacteroidota bacterium | reverse complement strand
AAGCCATTACAAAAATTGATGCTGATCAGATCTATTCTTTCATTGCGCAATTACCACCGGCAAGTCGCCAGGTGTTTAACTTATATTTTGTGGATGGATTTAAGCATAAAGAAATTGCCGAGTTATTGGATATAACAGAGGGCACATCCAAATGGCATTTAAATTCGGCCAGGGAAAAATTAAAGGAACTATTAAAAAAAAATGATTTACACGAAATAAACATGATCTACCATGAATAGTGAAAAAGATTTTAAAGATGCTTTAAAGGGGAAATTGAATGAAAAGCAGTTTCAGTTTGATGAAGCCAACTGGGAACAGGCTAGCGCTATGCTCGATGCTACGCGTGAAGAAAAGAAAAAACGCCCGTTATTTTATTTTATTCTAAGCGGCATATTATTATTTCTATCTGTTATTGGTTTTTATATTTTAAAACCAACTGAAAGTATTTCTGAGAAAGAGATCGTTTCAAAAAATGCAGAAATAAAAACAAAAGAAACTCAAAACTCGAAACAAGAAGCAAAGAAACAAGAAACAGATCTGCTTTTAACTGAAAATACTTCAATTGCAAAAACAAAAAATAAAACTGAAAATACTGCAACAGAAAAAGTTGAAAGGATTTTTACTGACAATGAAAAAATTGTAAAAACCACAGAAATAAATTCCAAATCTGTAAATAGAGGTTCTAAAACAAGAAAGAAAAAAGATATAACTCCTAAAAATGATGCAGGAGTTTCGGTAACAACAACAACAGATAAAGATGAAACGCCGATCACTAAGAATATTCAAGAAGAAATAAAAGCAACTCCGGTAAAAGTTGAAGAAACCACTGCTAATCCTGCGGAAGTTAAACCTGAAATAGTTGTTCCAACTTTGGAACTAACCAACAACAATACCGATTCAGTAAAAACTATAGCTGCAATTGCCCAAACACCTAAAGAAGATTCGTTACCAAAACCGTTTATAAAAGAGCCAATACATTTTATTTCGTTTGAAACAGGAACAAATTATTTATTTGGTTGGAACAACCCGGGCAAAAAAGATGCGAATGGTTTTAATCCGGTTGTTGGTTTAAATTATTCAAATGCCCTTACCAAAAAAGTAACGATCTCATTTGGTATTCATTACACAATGGTGCGTAATCTTTCGTACAGCAGTCATACTGTAACCACAACGCGTTATAATTTTGGTGAAGAAAGCGATGTGATGATCTTTACACCAACCACCATGCATTATTTAGTTGCGCCTATCAGGGCGAGTTATGCTATTGACACTAAAAATGTTTTTGGCATTGGATGTAATGTTGGTTATTTATTTAATTTAAATAGTAATGTAGAATTGTACAGTCAAAAAGCCAACCAAAAGGGTAACGCTACCGTTTTAAAAACTTCTGGTTACACGCAGGGCTTTAAATCAATTGACACACAACTATCTCTTTTTTACAGGAGAAATTTGACTAAAGATCTTTGGTTGCACACCGAATTTATGTATGGTATTGCAGACATAAAAGACAACGCTTTCTTTAACTCTAACGTAAAAGAAAAGAATGTTGGTTTAAAACTTACTTTACTTTATAATTTATTTAAAAAATGAGACCATTTAATTATACAATACTTTTAGTACTTATTATTTTAGCTTCTTGTAAGAAGAAAGAGTATCCTTTATCATCAATAGAAGGCACTCCTGTTTTTAACTGCAGTATGAATGTCAACGGTAACCCAACCACATTTGAGGCGGGTGTAAATAATTATTATATGTATTCTTCTTATCAGCAGGATTCGAATAATGTGTATGGTTTTATTGCCGGCTTAAAACAAGCTAATTGCAGCAATTGTCCCAACAGTATTCAAATACAGATAAATGATTTTAAAGTAAGTGCCGCAAACGCCCAAACGCAAATTGATTCAGCTCTCTTTCCAGGTAGCTACAACTATTTAGCAAGTTCATCAGCTTCTTACTTTACAGCTCAATTTCAATCAAGTTATAACCAACCTGCCGCTTCTTACCTATGGAATTTTGGTGATGGCTCTACTTCAACATTATCAAGTACAAATCACATTTATAAAAAAGCCGGGCAGTATAAAGTTAGCCTAACCGTAAACGGTGTTAGTTCTTGTGTAAGTAATATAAATACTTTTCAGAATGTTGGTTTTTTAAATAACGGTTTTCGCACAACTATTGTCGACTCCAGCTCTTTTGGTAATAGTGCCAGTTTTTTTGCAAATAATATGCAAGGTACGCCACCTTATTCTTATTCATGGAATTTTGGAGATGGTACAGCTTTATCAACAGCAGCAAATCCCAACCACACATATTTACATGTTGGCAGTTATCCTGTAACATTACAGGTAACAGATAATACGGGCAAAGTGGCTTACGCTAATTATAATTTTGTAACGCAAACCGATCTTTCTTCTTGTGCCGCCAATTATACAATTGCTTCGGTAAATGCAACGCCAAATACTTTAGGACTCTCTAATATTGTTATAAATTGGACCGATGCTAACGGCACAGTTTATACTTCAAAAGATCCATTACAGCCAGCCGCAAGTTATTTTACAATTGTATCGGTAGAAGATTATCAAAAAAATGATAATAATGAGGTAACAAAAAAATTACATATTAAATTCAGTTGTACGGTTTATAATGGAAGCAGCTCTATTACATTGACCAATGCTGACGCTGTAATTTGTGTGGCCTATAAATAATTTTAAATAAACCCAACCAACTAAAACAATTGGTTGTATAAGTGTGTTAAGAAGGGGAGAAAGCCGAAGATCCCAAAAAAGAGTAGGCAAAATATTAAAAATAAAAAAATGAAAAAAACTATTACTTATCTGTCTCTCGTACTTAGCTTCTTGTTTATGTTAAATTCGGGAAAAACTGTTGCGCAATGTACTGCCAATTTTAGTTACACCGTAAACGCCAACGGAAATGTTAACTTTTTGGCAAACTGTGCATCGGTAAATTCTATTACCACCCAATATCATTGGAATTTTGGAAATAGCACTACGTATTCTACAACAGGTTCACCAATTGCGCAGGTAACGTACACCGCTAATGGTACATACACGGTAAATTTATTTTATCTAACACCTTCTACCTGTTCAAACTCTGTAAGCTATACAATAAATATTACGAATGCTATTACACCTACTTGTAATATAAATGCTAACTTCTCTTACACACAAGGCAGTAATGGGTTAGTGAATTTTAATAGTACCTCTACCGGTACTGTGCCAGGCACAAGTTATGCATGGATCTTCGGTGACGCAACTCCTAATGGAACAGGTGTTTCTACACCACATACTTATTCTGCTAACGGCACCTATAACGTTATTTTATATGCTAACAATAATTTTACAGCAACCTGCATGGATTCTGTAATATTACCCGTAACAGTAACTTCTTATTCTACACCATGCGGTTTAACAGCAAATTTTGTTTTTACTCAAGGTGTTAATGGGCAAGTTAGTTTTACCAGTACTTCTACCGGAACAGTTTCAACAAGTAGTTACACATGGAAATATGGTGATGCAACACCAAATGGATCAGGCGACCCTAGCTCCCATACCTATGCAGCCAATGGAACATATATGGCTACCTTAACCGTTAATAATACTGTTACTTGTGTCTCATCTATTACAAAAACAATTGTGGTTAATTCAATCTCAGTTACACCATGTAATTTAGTTGCAAATTATACACATACTGTTGGTTCAGGCGGTAGCGTTAATTTCGCAAATGCATCAACAGGTACTAATCCAAATGCTACTTATTACTGGGATTTTGGTGACGGATTTACAAGTACAAATCAGTCTCCATCACACACTTACGCAAGTGCCGGTGCATATAACGTTTTATTATTTGTGAATAATCAAACCAACCCAACTTGTATTGATACAATTGTTCAATCAATAAATGTTACAGGTATCGCTTGTGTGGCTAATTCAAATTTCTCTTTAGCGCCAAGCACAACTACTTTAGTTTGGAATGCAACACCTGCTTCACCATGGAACGTAGTTGCAGCAAGCTGGAATTGGGGTGATAATAGCTCGAGCAACATGCTTTATGCATCACACACCTATTCAGCATCAGGAACTTATTCTATCTGTTTAACGGTTACTGTTTCATGTGGTTCATCTTCTTCGAGCTGTGTAAATCAATTCATTTTCAAGTCATCAAGCCCCGAAATGCAAATGATACAGGTAAATGTTGTTCCACCTGCTTTAGTACCTACAGCAATTAAAAATACTGAAATTGAGAGTGTGAACTATGCAATTTATCCTAATCCAAACAACGGACAATTTGATCTGAAAATGGAAGGTGTAAATAACGAAACTGTAAAAATTAAAGTTTACAATTTAATAGGCGAAGTTGTTTATGAAACAGAAACAATAAACGACAACATGACTAAAAAGATAAATTTAGATAATGTTTCTAATGGCGTTTATTTTGTAAAAATTAATTCTGGAAATAAAGAAAGTACTAAAAAGATGATCATCAATAAATAAGATATCTGGTAATTAGTTATAAGGTCAAAAAAAGGGTTACCAATTTGGTAACCCTTTTTTATTTTGTATTTATTAATTCATTAGTTTTTAAGATCAGATCCATGAATAAGATCTTCGGATTAGCATTACGCTCTATATAATAATAATTACTATTAAATTCTTCTACAAGACGCTCGTAATTTTTTTGATTGACGAAGGGAGCAAACTTTTCAAGGAATTGCCTTTCCTGTCCGCTTAGCCTTACTAAATTCTTATCGCCAAAATTATACATCAAACAATCACGAAAAACCTCTAAACCGTATTGCAAAAACTGCTTTTGTTTTTCGCGACCAGACGCAGCATTCTCATCTATCCATGTTAATGCCTTACCCGGATCGAATTTTAAAGCCAGTCTCATAAAGCTCTGAAAGTGCGCGAGGAAGGAAACACTTTCTTCGTTATGGGTTAACAGAGTTATTGCCTCTGCATAATTTCCGTTGGCAAGAATAGCAGTTTGCCTGGCTACATCTGCGTTAACTTTATAATTAGATACCAAAGCGTCAGAGATTTCCTGTTCACTACAATTGTAAAAAGGTATTTGCTGTACGCGTGAAATGATAGTAGCCAATAATTGTTCGGTATGATTACTTACTAAAACAAAAATGGTCTTCTCCGGCGGCTCTTCTAAGATCTTTAAAAGTTTGTTGGCCGATTCGGCATTCATTTTTTCGGGCTGCCAAATGATCATTATTTTATAAGAACCTTCGTAACTGGTGTAGCTTAATTTTTTTAAAATATCATTTGCTTCTTCAACCGGAATAATGGGTTGTTTATTCTCAGCACTTAACTCGTTGAACCAATCGTTTAAACTTATGTATGGATTGGCTAAAAAGGTCTCCCTGAATTCTTTAATAAGATCGTTACTGCTTTTTACATCTTTACTTTTTGCAATAGGAAAAACCAAATGCAGATCGGGATGAATTAATTTTGAAACTTTATTACAAGAGATGCAGCTTCCGCAAGCGCCGTCGTCTGTTTTATTTTTGCAATATAAATGTTGTGCAAAGGCAACTGCGGCAGGTAAATTACCGCTGCCTTCTTTTCCGGCAAATAATAATGCATGGGGAACGCGTTCTTCCTTAACCATTTTTAATAAACGGTGTTTGGGTTCCTGCTGACCAACTATTTGACTATAAAGCATGAAGTGAATTTACTTGATTTATGTAAAACGGAAGAGGTAAAATGGAAAAGGTTATTAAACCCGCATTAACATCTGCCATCTTCCTTTTTACATTTTCCATTATAAATTATTTATTATTGAATTCATTCATACAGCGCTGTAGGCCAATGAACGAAAATGCTTTAACCGCATCTGAGGCAACTTTAATTCGCTCGTTAAGGGTTTTTAATTCTTCTTCGTTCCATTTTCCCAAAACATAACTAACCTGCGAGCCTTTACTAAATTCATTACTGATACCAAAACGTAAACGCGGATAATTAACCGTGTTTAAAGTTTCCTGAATGCTTGTTAATCCGTTATGACCACCATCGCTGCCTTTAGGGCCAATGCGTATCTTGCCAAAAGGTAAAGCCAGTTCGTCAACCAATACCAACATATTCTCTACATCAATTTTTTCTGATTGCAACCAATAGTTAACGGCTTTACCGCTAAGATTCATATAAGTGCTGGGTTTAATTAAAATAAGGGTTTTGCCTTTGTGTTTTAATTCGGCAACATCGGCATAGCGATCGGAAGAAAATTTAATACCGGCATCTTTAGCTAAGGCATCAACAATTTTAAAGCCTATGTTATGACGGGTTTCAGCGTATTCTTCCCCAATATTACCTAAACCGACTATTAAAAATTTACTCATTAAAATTCAAATGTTGTTATTAAACAACAGTCTAAAGTAAAGATATTATTTTTTTTTGGTAAGACCATGTTTGATATTGTAACGAACACAATCCCAGTAGTCTTTTGTATAATCAACAAAGACCTCTTCTCCGGCTTTAATATCACGTTCGGCAACAATATAACATTTGTTATCAAAGATCTGATAAGTGCAGTTATTTTTTAATCCTTTTACCCGGCTCAAACCTTCAGCATCATTAGCGTAACGCGCTTTGTGTTGTGGAGTATTCCATGCATCGATACAACGCTTTTTATTAATAAAGAACAGGTAACCATCTTTGCTTTCCAGAACACGTTTTTCGTATTCTTTCCAATCAATTATCTCACCTTTGTATTCAATGATCTTTGAATCTTTTTTGATGGGTTTATCTGTAAACAAGCCTTTTCCGGCTTTTGGTAATGTTGATTTCTTAACTGTTAGTGCCATAGAGGGTGCAAAAATATACTTTAATAATATATAAACAGTAGTTTTTAAAAAATGTTTGTAAGTAATATTGGTAAAAAGTCCGGATTAAATGAAGCCCCCGCCAATTTCTATAAAGGTCTTATTGTTTTTTGCTTCTGAAATAGAAATCAATTCAAAACTATTTTGTGAGATCAACAACAACTTTGAGCAATATTTTAAGAGTAGGTCAAGATCATGTGAACTAACAAGTATGCATTTATTTTCTTCTTCTGCCAGTTTTTTTAACAAGATGAAGAGGTCGTGTTTAGAAGCATAATCTAAAAAAGCACTTGGCTCATCTAAAAGCATAATTGGCGTTTGTTGCGCCAAAGCTTTGGCAATAATTGTTTTTTGAAACAAGCCATCACTTAGCTCGTTTAATAATTTATGCTGATGTTGTGTTATGCCACAGGTTTTAATTGCCAGGTCAATAATTGCCAGGTTCTCTTTTTTCAGGCGATTAAATGAATTAGTGTATGGCATCTGTCCTGCAGCAACAGCATCGTAAGCGGTTAAATTAAACCCCCCGATCTTCTCGGTTAACACTATCGCAATTTTTTTTGCAAGTTCGTTTAGTAAAAGATCATTAATGGGTTGTTGATCGATAAGAATATTGCCTTCTAAAACCGGCAGCAAACCACAGAGGCTTTTTAGAAGTGTAGATTTACCAACACCATTTAAACCAACAACTCCTACAAAATCGCCAGGATAAAACGCCAGGTTAATATTTTTAAGTATAGAAATTGCAGCATTGGGTTTTTTATAACCTAAGGCCGCATCTTTTAAAACTATACACTCTTTTTTATCCATTACCAGGTTTTGTTTTTAAACATGAGATAAATAACAAGCGGTGCGCCAATAAAAGTAGTGATCATATTTATTGGTAAAGAGATATTACTAATGGCAGAATTAGCGATCGCATCCGAAAGTAAAAGAATAATGCTGCCAATTAATAAGCAGGAAGTAACGTGTAAATGTTGTTTAGAGCTTTTAAAGACCATGCGTGACAGGATTGGAACAGCAGTACCAATAAAAGCAATGGGCCCGCAAAAAGCCGTTGTTAAACCTGTTAATACCGACGAAATTAAAATTAAATAAAAGCGGCTTGATTTAAAATTGATACCCACATTTTGGGCGTAATTTTCTCCCAGCAATAATGCATTCAATGGTTTTACAAAAAATAAAAGGGCAAGCAAGGAGATTAACGCTATGGGCAAATAGATCAAAAGATCAAAGTTGGTGGTGTTTGCCAAAGAGCCCATTCCCCAGATAACAAAACTTTTTAGGCTATTGGCGTCTGAAAAATATTCTAAGGCAGTTTGCACGGCACCACAAATTTGCGAAAGCATTAAACCAATTAAAAGTAAAACAACATTGCTGTTAACTTTTTTGGAAATACCTAAAATTAAAAAGGTAATTAAAAGGCTGCCGGTAATAGCAGACAGAACTATGAAGGCTTTGCCAATAAAAAAGACAGAAAACAGATGCAAAGCACTACCTGCTAATATGCTGATGGCTACCATTAATGAAGCGCCGGAACTTATACCTAACACGAAAGGCCCCGCTAAGGGATTCCTAAAAATAATTTGTAGAATTAAGCCTGAAACAGAAAGTGTGCAGCCTGCAATAATTGCCGTAATGGTTTTAGGAAAACGGATGTGCCAGAAAATAAAGTTGTTAGAGGACAATTCGCTTAAGTTAATACGTTCGCTGCCACCAAAAAATAAACTTAAGAGGCAAGCAACTATAAGCAGGCATATTAAAATTAAAAATTTTATGGTGTTATTTTTTTCCAAGCTTATTTTAATTGTTCGTAATAATACATCTCATTCTTGATCTGTGATTTTAATTCAGGATGAAAGATAAGAATAAGATCGCTCAAAATCCTATCCGGATAGATCATACCTGTTTCCCAATAAGTGCTATATCCATGAACGTTAGTATGTTTTGTATTATTAAACACATTGCCTTTTTTAAAAGCGGTAAACTCTGCATAGCGACTATCAAAACTCAAAAGATCTTTTTTGGTTTTAAGGGTAGAAACATTTAACCAGAATTCTGCCTCCTTAGCTTTTGCATATACCTGCTCAAAACTTAGAGGAATGCTGCCATAATTTTCATCATCTTTCCATAAATAGTTTGTGCCGGCATCGTGCAATAATTGTGCTACATAACTTTTTCCACCGGGCATGTACCATGAATCACTGTATTTAATATCATTAAAAACGCTTGGTCTTGCTTCTGTTCTTTCAGCAATAGCTTTCAGTTCATTATAATTTTTTTCTACAACTTTAAAAATAGAATCAGCCATTTCCTTCTTATCTACAAAAGCCGCAAAAAATTTGATCCATTCTGCGCGCGCTAAAGGCGTTTCTTCTTTATGATCTAAACTAATAGCCACCGGAATTTTTGTTTGCAGTAATTTTGGGTTCACATCTTTTTTTGGATCGCCCATGCCAAACGTAAAAATAATATCAGGGTTTAAAGCAATTGTTTGTTCAAGATCTAATTCGATCCCTCTGGATAATTCTATTATTTTTTTTGTTTCACATCGTGAAAGAATTTCCTTATTGTTAACGTAATCTACATTGTCAATAGCGGCAACTTTTTCAATTAAACCAAGTTCAGAAAACATATTAACATAAATACTGCTTAAAGCCGCAATTTTTTTACAGGGACTTTTTATAACTGTTATGCTATTGGAAATATTTTTTATATCCGCATCGTTCTTATAAATTAAATAAATAGCAGTAGTGTCAAAATTATCTTTATTGCCGAATAAATAAATAAAAGTAACGCCCTTATTGTATGAGATAGCAAAACGTTTGGCATGTTTTATACTTGTGTCTTTTTGTAAAACCGGTAACTGATCAATTACCTTTTCTGTTTGTTGATCGCAACCATACAAAAATAAAAAGCTTGCAGCAAAAATGTATTTTAAAAAATTAAATCGCATTAAAACGTATCTCAAAAACGCTGCCCTTAGGTGAGTTATTTTTTACAGCCATAGTAGCACCATGGTTATTTACAATATAATTAACAATGTATAAACCAAGCCCGGTGCCCTTCGTATTGCGCGTTTCCTCGTTACCGGCCCTGAAAAATTTATTAAATATCTTTTCTTTGTCTGCATCCAAAATGCCGCAGCCTTTATCCTGCACTGTTAATATGGTTGCATTTTTTTCGCTCAACAATTCTATTGTTATCTCTTTTTCATTGGGCGAATATTTTAGAGCATTATCTACAAGATTTGTAATTATGGATGGAAACGAATTTTCATCTATCTCAGCAAAGATCTGTTCATCTATTTTTAATTTCACTTCACCAGTGCTAATTTCTTTTTTGTAATAACGGTTTAAAATCGTATTTATTTTTTCGCTCAGGTTGTGTTTTTCGAGTTTAAACATAAACTCTCCGGCATCTAATCGGCTTGCTAAAAGCACATTATCAATTAAATTATTTAAACGCTCGGTTTCTGCTAAAGCGTTTGTTATTAATGTTTGTTGCGTGGCCTCGTTCAGTTTTTGTTTTTGCAAGGTTTGTAGCTGCAGTTTTGTTGCGGCAATAGGTGTTTTTAATTCGTGTGTAATGCTTAAGAAAAAATTCTTTTGCTGGTTGTTCAATGCGGTTTCTTTATCCTGTGCCTGTTTAATTTTATAGAGTCCAAATAAAAGCAATAATAAAAAAACGGTTCCTTCGCCAACAACCATTATTACCTGTATTTTCTTTTTTTGATGAAGAAAATTTATTTCCTGTATAAGCCTTTCTTCATTCGTTGTTGTAAGTTCGGCAATTTTTTGTTTCAGGTCTATTATTTGTCCTGTGTGGCGCACCAACAAAACTTCCCACCACAAAAATTGTAAGAGGATGTACCCAAAAAGAATACCTAAAATAATTATAGAGCGTGACCTGGCTTTCATTCTGTTGGTTTTACTTCCGGAAACTGAATAAGATCTTCTATTTGTGTTAATACTTCTGCCGACCGTTTTACCGAATCAACATCTTCTACTGTTAAATATAATTTTTTGTTCTGTTCTTTTAATGTACAAAGATTAGGATATTTTTGCGCAAATAACAAGGCCGCCTGAAACATTGGACTGGAAAAGTAATCGCTTTCTTGTTTATTTAAAAAATATGCCAGCATTTTTTTGTTCTTCAAGGTCAGTTTTTCAAAGCCTAGTTTCATAGCTTTCCAACGCATACGCACTACATTTATTAGTTCTATTGCTTCTAATGGAACAGGTCCAAACCTATCCTTTAAATTAGTTTCAAATAGTTTAAGATCTTCTTCTTTTGTAATGTTATCCAACTCTCTGTATAATAATAAACGCTCGGTTAAACTTGTTACATATGTATCCGGAATTAATAACGGAAGATCTGTTTCAATAACGGTTTCTTTTACAAACTGGCGCGAGAAAACCGACTTATCGGATTCGTGTTCTTCGCCAACAACATCTTTATACCAATCTTCTTCTTTTAATTCTTCAATGGCTTCATTTAATATTTTCATATAGGTATCAAAACCCATATCGTTTATAAAACCACTTTGTTCGCCACCCAATAAATTTCCGGCACCCCGAATATCCAGATCGCGCATGGCAATTTGAAAACCGCTGCCAAGATCACTAAAATCTACAATGGCCTTTAAACGTTTGCGTGCTTCGCTGGTAAGCATAATCTGCGATGGCGCTAATAAATAACAAAAGGCTTTTTTATTACTACGGCCAACACGGCCGCGCATTTGATGCAGATCGCTTAATCCAAAATTTTGTGCATCATTAATAATGATGGTGTTGGCGTTACTAATATCTAATCCACTTTCAATAATGGTGGTTGCAACTAAAACATCGTATTCACCTTCCATAAAACCCAACATCACGTCTTCCAGTTTTTCGCCATCCATTTGTCCGTGGCCAATAGCAATACGCGCATCAGGTACCAGGCGTTGAATAATGCCCGCAATATCTGTAATGTTCTGTACTTTATTATGTACAAAAAACACTTGGCCGCCGCGATTCAATTCATATGCTACAGCATCGCGAATTAATTCTTCATCAAACGAATGTAATTCGGTTTGCACAGGATAACGGTTGGGTGGGGGAGTAGAGATGACAGAAAGATCGCGCGCGCCCATTAAACTAAATTGCAATGTACGTGGAATAGGAGTAGCGGTTAAAGTAAGCGTGTCGACATTACTTTTAAATGTTTTTAATTTATCTTTTACACCAACACCAAATTTTTGTTCTTCATCAATTATTAATAGACCAAGATCTTTGAACTTAACATCCTTACCAACTAACTTATGTGTGCCGATGATGATATCAACTTTACCTTCAGCTAACTTTTGTAAAGTCTCTTTTACTTGTTTGGCAGAACGGAAACGATTTATATAATCAACCGTACATGGCAGATCTTTTAAACGATCGGTAAAAGTTTTAAAATGTTGGTAAGCTAAAATAGTTGTTGGCACTAAAATGGCAACCTGCTTACTATCACATACAGTTTTAAATGCAGCGCGAATAGCAATTTCTGTTTTTCCAAAACCAACATCACCGCACACCAATCTATCCATTGGATGTGGTTTTTCCATATCGCGCTTTACATCTTTAGTAACTTTGATCTGATCAGGGGTATCTTCGTAAATAAAAGAGGCTTCCAGCTCATGTTGCAAATAATTATCTTTTGGATAAGCGTGTCCGGGTTTTGCTTTTCTTTCGGCGTATAATTTTATAAGGTCGTAAGCAAGTTCTTTTACGTTACGTTTTGTTTTTAATTTTAAAGTGGCCCAGTTGGTGCTTCCTAATTTATCAATTTTAGGGGTGTGACCTTCTTTGCCGCTAAATTTACTAATGCGGTGTAAGCTGTGAATGCTCACATACAAAGCATCATTATCGCGGAATAATAATTTTACACTTTCTTGTTCCTTACCATTGATGTTTAATTTTTGAAGGCCAGCAAAGCGCCCGATACCATGATCGATATGCGTTACAAAATCGCCAGGATTTAAAGTAAGTAATTCTTTAATGGTAAAAGCTTCCGCACTTTTGTGTTTTAATTCTTTTAATTTAAAACGGTGATAACGTTCAAAAATTTGATGGTCTGTGT
>JAUXSA010000181.1 GCA_030681615.1 Bacteroidota bacterium | reverse complement strand
GAGTATAAAAGAAACATTTAATCCACTTGGCTTGCCGGGCACTAATACCGGTGTGTTGGAGGTCTCCACTATTCCACCAATAAATTTAGATGAACGTTTAAAATACTTAATTACTTACCCGCATGGGTGTATTGAGCAAACTACTTCGCAAACCTTTGCGCAATTATATTTAAGCGATATCATGGATCTGTCTCCCGAACGCAAAACAGAAATAGAGACCAATATTAAGCATGGCATTAGCGAGATCCGCAAATTCCAGATCAACGGTGGTGGCCTTTCTTATTGGCAAGGCATTACTACACCGGATGATTGGGGTACAACCTATGGCGGGCATTTTATGATCATGGCCGAGAAAAAAGGTTACGAATTACCAAGCGGCTTTAAAGCTGCATGGGCAAAATACCAAACCTCTGTTGCACAAAATTTTGAAATGAACAAGAACAAATATTTTAATAATGATGAGCCGCAGGCTTACCGTTTATATGCTCTGGCATTGGCTAACCAACCTGTGTTAAGTGCCATGAACCGTTTACGCGAATACCCTGCCCTCTCTAACCAGGCGCGTTGGTTATTGGCCGGTGCCTATGCACAAATTGGACAAACTGATGAAGCTGAGAAATTAATTTCTAAAGCAACTTCTGATGTGCCGGTGTACCGTGTAAATTATTATACCTATGGTTCATCTGACCGCGACCAGGCCATTATTTTAGATGTACTATCGTTGATGAATAAAAAACAACAAGCCTTTGCACAATTAAAAAAGGTGTCAGATGCTTTAGGTTCTAAAAATTGGTTAAGCACACAAACAACGGCTTTTGGTTTGGTTGCTGTTAGTAGCTTCATTAAAAAATTCGGTGGTTCATCTGCTATGCAGGCAGAAGTTACGGTGAACGGTAAAGCCATTAATTTAAAAGGCAAAGCAACCATTGCACAAATACCTATTAACTTTAAAAATAATAGCCCGGGTAATTTTAGCATTGTAAATAATGGTAAAGGCAATTTATATGTTCGTTTAATTAACCGTGGCAAACCGCCAATTGGTGAAGAAAAAGAAGAGAACGAGAACATTAGCACCAGTATAACGTATAAAGATATGAGCGGTAATAGTATCAGTCCTGAAGAATTAGTGCAGGGCACTAATTTTATGATGAGCGTGAACGTAAAAAATTTAGGCATGATGGGCGAGATAAAAAATATTGCTTTGATCAATTATGTACCATCAGGGTGGGAAATTCACAATGCGCGTATGGATGAGAACGAAGCGGTGTTAAAGAACTCGCCTTACACTTACCAGGATATTAAAGATGATAAGGTATTGACCTATTTTGATCTTGGCACTAACGAAAGCAAAACATTTAACGTGATGATGAATGCCAGCTACGAGGGCAAATATTACTTACCATCTGTAAATATTGAAGCCATGTACGATAATAGTATTTACGCACGCACCAAAGGTATGTGGATAAGAGTGGTGAAACAAAAGAGCGACGGGGTTGCTGGGAAATAAATTAAAAATATGATATTATTTGATTTCATTTAAGATAATACCTTTAACAAATAAATTAAATTAGGATGGCAACACCGAGAGTTTTTGTGAGTTCTACTTGCTATGATTTAAACGAGATTCGGGATAGCTTATATTCCTTTATTTCATCTTTAAACTATGTTCCAGTTTTTAGTGATAAAAATGATGTCTTTTATCATCCTGATATGCATACTCATGATAGTTGCATAAAAGAAGTTGAAACTTGTCAGTTATTTGTATTAATTATTGGTGGGCGTTTTGGTGGAAAATATCATTTAGACACCGAAAAATCAATTGTGAATGCCGAATATGCCGCCGCTCGGCATCTAAAAATCCCAATATTTACTTTTATAAAAAGAGAAGTTTATGAAGATCATAGACAGTTTTCTCATAATAAAGTTCAAAAACCAGATTTATATGATCAATTTTATTATTCTGCAATAGATAAACAAGAACATGCAATAAATATTTTTGACTTTGTTAATGAAGTTAGAAAAAATGACATTAATAATGCAATTTTTTCATTTGAGTATGGGCGAGAAATAAAGGACATTTTATTAAAGCAATTTGCTGGTTTGTTTTATGATTTTTTATGGCAAAGATTAAAAAAATCAGAATTTGAAAAAACTGAAAAACTCTTAACTGATTTAACTGTTTTAAGCAAAAAAACTGAGGAAATTATTGAAAATATTTATAAGCAAGTTGATACAAAAAACGCAGTCAATAATCTTGAAAAAATTGAATTAGAAACTGATGCTAGGAGATTTTGGATAAATATAATAAGGGAGTTTGGCGTTGTTCTACCTGTAGGGGATGTCCCTCGAATGAAAGAGCTCTCCAATGTAAATAAAACAGAAAGTTGGGTTGAATATTTATTGAGAACAGGTAAATTTAAAATTATTGATAATAATGTTAATGAAAATAAATTAATAAGTTGTCTATATCATGAAGGAACAAAAGAAGTTATTGCCTTAAAAGCTATTAAGGGTGAGTTAACTGCTTACCAAACAGATACTTTAAATAAGATAAATAAATATTTCAAGGCTTTCGCCATGTTAACAAACGATAAGAGAGAAGAATTATTAAATGGAATGGCATAAATTAACACGTTAGTACGTATGCATATTAATGAAAAAACAATCCAAAATAATCCTCCTTTTTATTTTTGTTGGAATACTAAACATCAACGCCCAAACAAAAAAAAGTACTTATAAGCTCTCAAGTTTTATGAGTCCTAAAGGCATTATACGTAACACAGCTAAATTAACGGTAAGCTTTATTGGCCCTACAAAGCAGCCTGTTAAAAGCCATGTAAAAATGCTGGTGAATAAAGATACGGTTGTGCCAAAGATCAATACAAAAGGCATTTATGTTACGTATTTAGATACGGGGATCTATAAATTAAAATTTTTTGTCCCTACCTGGTACGATGTGGTGATTGATAGTTTAGATTGCGGTGAGAATGAAGACATTAACATAAACGTTTATTTTGAAGCCAAAGAGATAAAAATATACTAAAAATTCTTTATATTTAAAACTATGAAAAAACTACTTCTTCTTTCCCTTCTTGCATTCGTTTCCGTAAACATAAATGCACAAGCCAAAGGGCAACCAAAAAAGAGTAAAGTTGTAATTATGCGCGAATTAAATTCAGGCGGTAAAAGCGCCGAGAACCTTACTATAAAATTTGTTGGCCCCTCAAAACAACCGGTTAAAAGCCATGTAAAAATGGATGTGAATGGTGAGATCATATTTCCCGAAATGGATGAAAAAGGCGTTTATACCGATCATTTAGAAGCAGGTACTTACAACTTAAAATTCTCTGTACCCTATTGGTACGATGCAACCATCGAAAAATTAAAGTGTGGTAAAAACGAGAATATTACTATAACGGTTACTTTTTTAGCACAGGATATTTAAAATGAAAGGCTTTAAACTTATTACTAGTGACAATAAAATAATTCGTTTTAATTATTATTCTGATGTTGCGCCTGTAACATCTAACGCCTTCTCAAAATTGTTACCCTTTAGCAGAACGTTTATGCACGCAAGAGTATCAGGACAAGAGATCTGGATAGATAACGCTCCCCCACTCGATATTATACAAGAAAATGCTTCTGTTTTTACAGTGCCCGGTGAAGTTGTTTATGGCCCACTTAAACCAACAAGAACAATGACAAGTAATTGTATGGGAATTTATTATGGTGAAGGCAAAGGTCTGGATGCCTGCAATATATTCGCAAAAGTATTTGATGAAGATATGGACTTGTTGAAGTCACTTGGAGAAAGTATCTGGAAGAACGGAACTCAGGATATAAAGTTTGAAAAGCTTTAAATTTGCAAAATGAAAATGATAAACAAAATAGTTTCAACTCTTATTGCAGTCGCTCTTTTATCAGGCTGCAACAATTCTACGCCACCAGTTGATCAAAAACCTGTTTATGATACAACTTCAGCCTCGTTACCGGTTGCAGATAATGTAGATCCTGATGCTGTGTTTAATTATACATCTACCAGTCTTGATAACGATCATGAATCGGTGCGTATTGAAAAATTCTCGAACGATAGTACTGAAGATACATTTACAGTTATTATTGGTAAAGGCAAAATTGGCGAAACAAAAACAACCTTACGTGTTAAGGCAAAGAATGGTAAAGTTGTTTACGAACATGTTTTTTTAACTACCGAGCTTATAAATGAATACGACTTACCTGCAATAAAAAGCGATAAAGACATGGTAGATTATATTATTACAAAAGCAGGAGATTTGATTGGTAAGGGTTTAGTAGATCTTAATAATTTATATACAGATGATTTCCTTGCTGTAGCTACAAAAAACGAATTTAAAAATTACGAACTGTTTTTAGATATGAAAGCTAAAGGCAGGAGATTATTGAATTATACTTTAAACCTTGAAAACCATTACTATTTAGGTTATTCGGATAAAGATAAAAAAGTTGTAACTATAATTGAATGCTGCTAGTGTTTTAATTTTAAACTAAATAATTAATTCTGTTCTAATATGAAAAACTTCAATTTTAAACACCTTCCCGCCTCACTCCTGCTTTGCTTTTTATGCTTTGCAACAAATAGTTCTGCCCAAGCCGGCAAGGCTTTAGAATTATTTAACCAAGGCAACAAAGCCCATAGTAAAAAAAAATACAGGGCAGCCGATTCATTATTTACATTGTCTATAAATCTAAAAGCAACATCGCAGGCATATGTTAACCGTGCTGCTACCCGAAAAAAATTAAATGATAATAAAGGTTACTGTATGGACCTTTGGACCGCCACAAATATGTTCAACAAAGAGGCTACCGTTCTTTTTAGTGAAGACTGTTCAAAAACAGATACGTTGTATAAAGATGCCAACCAAAAAATTACCGATAATAGTAATTATGTTTTTAAAGAGGCTATTAGCTCCTGCGAATTAATAGGCAGTTACGATTATATTAAATACAATACAAAGAATGAAATAGTACTCTCTTATTATAAGATGGGGAAAGATACTATCTATAGGCAAGGCTCTGAAATGACCATGCCCGAATTTCCTGGAGGTGGTTTTAATGCCATGCGTACTTTTATAAACGGAAACATGAACTACCCAACCTATGCAAGAGAAAATGGATTAAGCGGAAAGGTTTGGGTGTCTTTTATGGTTAGCAAGACTGGTAAAATTGAAAATGCAGTTGTTGCTTATGGCATGAAAGATTGTGATGAATGTAATGCAGAGGCATTACGTGTTGTTTCTTTAATGCCTCAGTGGATACCGGGTAAGTATAAAGGCAAGAATGTCCAATCAAGTTTTAGAGCACCATTTACATTTAAGATCAAATAGATAGTTTTTATTTTTCTCATTGTATTTTACCAAAAAAGATGAAATCATTGTTAGAAACCGAACGTCTTATTTTACGGGAAATTGTTCCGGAAGATGAAGACGCTTTGTTTGAAATGGATTCAGACCCTGAAGTGCACAGGTTTTTAGGCAACTCACCGGTTAAAACTATCGATCAAATAAGAGATGTAATTAAAATGTTGCAACAGCAATATAAAGATAACGGCATTGCACGTTGGGCTGTTATCGAAAAAAGCTCTGGTAAATTTATTGGCTGGTGTGGTTTAAAATTATATAAACAGGAAGTAAACGGACATATTAATTTTTATGAATTGGGCTACAGGTTCAATAAAAAATATTGGGGACAAGGTTTTGCAACCGAAGCCGCAAAAGCCTGTGTCGACTTTGGTTTTAAGAAACTTAACCTGACTGAAATTTATGCAATGACCGATAGTCTGAATGTAAATTCAAATAAAGTATTAGAAAAAATTGGATTTAAATACATTGAGAAATTTGATTTTGAAGGGGACGAAAGTGATTGGTTTAAATTAAACCGTGTTGACTGGAAAAAAATTAAATAGATTCTAAGCTGCTGCTCCGGCTTTTAATTCCAATGTAATAGGTCTTTGATAAACCGGGAACTTAACAGAATTGGCAATAAAACAAAAATCGCTGGCCTTTTTATGTAATTCATGAGCTTTATTTATCATGGAGCTATTTTGAACAATTACTGTTGGGTTTAAAACTACCTCTGTAAAATAGCCTGCGCCATTTGTGGTTTGTATCATTTTCCCTTCAGCATGATCAACATAATCTACTACCACAACTCCCTCAATAGCACAAAAGTGTAAGAACCATAACATATGACAAGCAGAAAGCGATGCCAGTAAAAGGTCTTCGGGGTTATTCTTTGTCTTATCACCCTTATAACTCGAGTCTGATGAACATTTTATTTTTTGTTTACCTTTTACCGAAACTTCATGACTTCTTTCGTAGGAGTCTTTACTGGCGGTGCCGTTGCCCGTGTTACCTGTCCACTTAACAGTTAACTGGTACTGTTGCTGTTTGGTTGTCATAATGCTGGAGGTTTTGTTCACCTATGATTACGGACAGAAAACAAAAAAGTTGCAAATAGGTTGATTATTTTATGAAGAATTTTTGTTTAAGCTCTGTAATAAATTCATTTAGTTCTTCATCCTCCATATAATCAGATGTATCTTTAAAGGTGCATGGAATGACCAGTTTACCTGTTTTATCAGCATAACCATACTTACCATTTCCTTCCATTTGTACACAAGATAAGCCCTGCACAAAATTACCCGCACTCGAAAAGATAGGCTCGCAGATAAGATCGCCTTTTTTATTAATGAAGCCATATTTGTTGTTGATACAAACAGGTGCTAACCCTTCTTTAAAATCACCGGAATCATCGAGGTCCATTTTAATTACAAAATTTCCTTTTTTATTAATGTAACCATAAACGTCTTCCTGACCTTCTTCTTGTGCATATTTTGTAGCTGATGCTAAGCCTTCAGAAAAATCGCCGCAATAATCAAATATAAAATCAATAACTTTCTTTCCTTGCATATCCACAAAACCAACCAGGGCATCTTCTTTTTCAACCCAAACCAAACCTTCCGAAACTTCACCCGCATCTAAATACTGTAAAGGAATAACTATCTTCCCATTCCTGTTTGCAAAACCTAATCTGTTGCGTGTTTCCAATCTAAAAAAACCTGCCCTTTCATCATCAATATAATCGTAGGTTGGTTCAAGAATATAATTGCCTTTAGCATCAATTACTCCTTTTTTTTCTTTTACAGTTACTATAGCGCGCCCGTTTATAAAATAGTCGGCGTTATCAAATTTTGCAGGAATAATGATGTTACCATTCTCATCTTTAAAGCCAGACTTACCATTTTCTTCAAAAAGCTCCCACTCCTCTTCTATCGAATAATTAGTTTTCTTTTCAACGCTGGCTAATGTTTCATCAAAAAGATCAACACTATCAGATTCGGAAAATGTTACAACAAAGGGTTTGTCTACCGCAGGCTCATCTTTAATATTTTCAACCGGGGGAGTTTTTTTT
This sequence comes from Bacteroidota bacterium, assembly GCA_030681615.1. Taxonomy (GTDB): domain Bacteria; phylum Bacteroidota; class Bacteroidia; order B-17B0; family Aurantibacillaceae; genus Aurantibacillus. The sequence goes on along the minus strand of JAUXSA010000181.1, from coordinate 7,569 downwards.
GGGATAACATATTCCTGTGGAATATAACCTCCCTGCTCTTCTTCTTTAGAGCCGCCAAATAATTTTTTAAGAAAGTTGAACATAAATTTATTTTGTAATTAAATGTAATAAAAAAAGCATCTCTGTACAAGAGATGCTTTTCTGTTTTTTTAAATCAGTTAATACTTTAATTAATTTGCAATAACAACCTTTACCTTATAGTAATTATTACTACTCAAGCCTGTAATAAAGTATAAGCCATTAGCTAATCCTTTTACTTCTAATTGTTCGTTATTATTAAGTGAAACTGATCTTATTATTTTTCCTAACGCATCAGTAATAGTCAGATCTATACTGTTTTCTGTTTTAATAATAAAGATGCCGTTACTAGGATTAGGATAAACTAAAAAAGGCGAAGTTAATGTTGCCTTCTCATATAAACCAGTGCAGTTAGAAACAGACTGTGTAATTACAAAAGAATTTGAGCAGCCGTTGGTTGTACCCGTAACTGTATAACTGGTAGTTGTTGTTGGTGATACGGCAATACTTGCATTTGTAGAACTTGTATTCCAGCTATATGTTGCCGCACCGCCGGCCGTTAATGAAGCTGTTTGCCCGGTACAGATTATACTTGCGTTTGATGTAGCTGTTACTGTTGGGATTTGATTTACAATAAGGGAAATAGTTGAAGTGCCTTCACAGCCTAAAGTATTTGTTCCGGATACAGTATAATTGGTTGTTACTGTTGGATTAATTGCAATGCTTTGAGAATTAGAAGTCGTATTCCATGTATATGTAGAAGCACCGTTTGCGGTTAAGGTTGCTGTAGTTCCATCGCAAATTGCAGTATTACTTGGAACAATAGAAACCGTTGGACTTTGATTTACATTAACTGTTGTTGTAGCGGAATTCTGACAACTGTTAGATCCTGTAGCAACCACGCTATATACGGCAGTTGCAGTTGGTGTAAAGCCAATTGCATTAGTTACGCTATTACTCCATACATAAGCTGTTGCATTTCCTGCAGCAGTTAAAGTTACGGTAGAGCCTGCGCAAAGGGTGGGAGAACTATTGCTAACAGTTAGTGTTGGCGGTACATCCCCGATCACTATCTTATCATAGGATGACGTGGCAGAGGATAAATTAAAAACATGAAGTTGGGTCATATCTGTTGATGCAGGAGTTCTGAACGCAAAAGCAGTTTGCCAGATAACGTTATTGATATAAATGTCAAATGTTTTTGCTGTCCAGTTAATATTTTTTAATTCGATATGATACCAGGTATTAACAGTAATAGGATAATTGTAACCGGCAGAATTAAAAAAACGCAAAGAGCTTGTAGCATTAAAGTAACAAAAAACAATACCGTTGTTAGATGCTATGTTTGCATCGCCAACAATAAAATAACCATTTGCCGCAGTTACATTGTTTGTTTTTGTCCACCATTCTATTGAGGTAGGTTGTGAAGAAGCAAACTGTACATTCGGGCCGGCATAAAAAGCAGACAGCCCTGTCATGTCCATTGAAAAAGCACCTTCAGCGGGTGTTGTATTGTTTATTGTAACAGTGTGACCCGTGCCTGCTACCCAGGGAGGGTTAAATGACCCGGTTTCAAAATCATCATAAAAAGATTGAACACATTGTGAGTGTATATTTGTTGCACTACACAATAGAATCAGAGCAAGCGTGGTTTTTTTTGAAAGATTTAATAGATTTTTTATCATTCGTACAATTTTTAGTTTACCTAAAGATATAAAAAAATTTCGTAAGATTTCAGGAAGTATATTAACTTTGATTCTACAAGAAAGCTTATGCGAAAAGTCTTTGAAAATAGTTAATTATATAAAAATACACAAGGTAAAATTTATAATTTTAGTTATTATTAGTATTGTGTACTGGTGGTGGTTGCCGGCCAAATTATTTACCAATTCTTGCAGTACTGTGTTGTTGGATGAGAATAACGAACTTTTGGCTGCACAAATAGCCGCTGATGGCCAATGGCGTTTTCCGCAAAGCGATAGTGTACCTCAAAAATTTAAACATTGCATTACTATTTTTGAAGATGAGTATTTTAATTATCATCCGGGTTTTAATCCTTTCTCTATTGCAAAATCCATTAAACGTAATTTTGGTGCAGGAAAAATAAAAAGTGGTGGCAGTACTATTACCATGCAAATAGCAAGGATGATGCGCCACAATCAAAAGCGGAACTATTATCAAAAGATAGTTGAGCTATTAATGGCGGTGCGCATTGAACTTTCTTATAAAAAATCATCTATTTTAAATATCTATTGTAATAATGCGCCTTTTGGTAGCAATGTGGTTGGTCTCTCGGCTGCTTCCTGGCGTTATTATGGCCGTAGTCCCGAAAAATTAAGCTGGGCCGAAAGCGCTTTGCTGGCGGTGCTTCCCAACTCTCCTTCTTTAATTTATCCGGGTAAGAACCAGGATGCGTTAATAAAAAAGCGTAACCGTTTATTAAAAAAATTAGCTGATAAAAACATCATCGATCTTTCAACGTATAAATTATCTATAGAAGAACCTTTACCAAAAAAACCTTATCCTATTCCGCAATTGGCCCCTCACCTGCTTAGCCGTTTTATTGCTGAACAAGGCGCTTCAAAAATAATTTACTCAACCATTAATAAAAATCTGCAAACCCAGGTGACAGAATTATTAAATAAACGGGTGCAGAATTTATCATCTAATCAAATTAATAATGCCTGTGCTATTGTATCTGAAACAGAGACAGGAAAAGTGCTTGCTTATATTGGTAACAGTTCATCAGTAAAAAATGAGCATCAAAATTATGTCGATATCATTAATTCTCCCCGTAGTACCGGCAGTATTTTAAAACCTTTTTTGTATGCTTTTATGTTAAGTGAGGATAAAATTTTACCGGCGAGTTTATTAGAAGATGTGCCAACACAAATTGGTTCTTACGGACCAAAGAATTTTAATTTGACATACGATGGCCTGGTGCCGGCTAATAAAGCCATTGCGCGCTCGTTGAATGTACCGGCCGTAAAAATGTTGCAGGAGTATAGCACCGCAAAATTTCATGCACGTTTAAAGCAATTGGGTTTTAAAACATTTACAAAACCAACAACTCATTATGGTCTATCATTAATTTTAGGCGGCGGCGAAGCAACCTTGTGGGATATAGCTGGGGCATATTCTTCAATGGGAAGAGCATTGATAAATTATTCTAATACAAAAAATAAATACTCTGCAGATAATTACCATCCGCTTACTTATTTAAAAAGTGAAGTGGTTAAGAATAAACCCGCCACACAAAGTAACGATCTGTTAAGCGCTTCAAGTATCTGGTACACTTTTAATGCTATGACGGAGTTATTACGTCCGCAGGATTACGTAGGCTGGATGCAATTCCTTTCTAAGAACCGTATTGCCTGGAAGACCGGTACCAGCTTTGGTTTCAGGGATGCCTGGGCTGTTGGTTTAAATTCTAAATACACGGTAGCTGTTTGGGTGGGTAATGCTGATGGAGAAGGCCGCCCGGAGTTGACCGGAACCGCTGCCGCTGCGCCATTATTGTTTTCCATTTTTAATGTACTTTCAAATAAGACCTGGTTCACAAAACCAACCAGCGATGTTGAGAAAATAAATGTGTGTAAACAAAGTGGCTTTAAAGCTTCTGAAATTTGTAAAGATGTTGAAGTAAAATATTATCAAAAGGGTTGTAATAAAACAAAACAATGTCCATACCATAAATTAATTCATTTAGACGAGACAGAACAGTATCGTGTAAACAGCAATTGTTATCCTGTTGATAAAATGAAACATGTGCCTTGGTTTGTTGTTTCGCCTACGCAGGAATATTTTTTTAAACAACATAGTTTGTTCTATAGACCATTGCCGGAGTATTTGCCACAATGCGCCAGTGATATGAGCCTGCATCAACTGGATATTATTTACCCGAGGGAAGGATTTAAAATTTACGTGCCAATAGACCAGAGCGGCGTGCGCAGTAAATGTATCTTTAAAGCAACACATAAAAATGCTACAGTAACCATTTTCTGGCACTTGGATGGTGTTTATATTGGCAGCACACAAAAATTCCATCAATTATCTTTCTTACCCGAAAAAGGTAGGCATGTTTTAGAATTAACAGATACAAATGGTGAAAGTGTACAATGTAAATTTGAAGTGATAGATAAATAAAGTTCCTGGGATAAAAAATTTAAACAAATAGTTAATCTGTATTTTTTTGTTTTTATTTATCTAGTTGATAAACTATAATTTTGCCACGACCTTTAGGTCGTTGGGTATTTAATTCAATTATTGTTTGGCTTTAGCCTAATCTTTTACATTGTTGTTTTGGCTAAAGCCCAATAAATTATTACCTAAAATAACCACGGCCTGAAGGCCGTGGCATTATATAAAAACTATATTGTTATTTTAATTTATTAAAAATGTATTACCCGAATTTTTTAATTAGCATCTCGCCCACTCTTTTATCAATTATCAATGTAAGGTCCGAATCTTTTAGTTGTTTTATATCTAACCAACGCAAAGCCTGTGCACCTTCTTTTTTATCATAATTATGTGCGGTAAGGCTAACCTTAAAGCTGGCTTTACTTTTTGCTTTAACTAAATAGTAAATACTAATTACCTGGCTATTGGTATGAAATGCTGAAGCAACAAAAAAATCGGTAGTGTAAAAATGATCCACTATCTCTATATCAAGGTCGAGTTCTTCTTTAAATTCACGAATAAGGCAATCTTTGGTACCTTCTCCAAACTCCAGTCCACCACCCGGAAATTTGGTGATCTTATTGCCTTTAATGTACTCGTCAGACACCAGTACCGTATTGTTTTGCATTAAAATGCCATATACTCTTACATTAAATTTTTTCACTACTGCAAAATAAGGATAATGCCAACTATAAAAGCGCACAGTTGCAAATTGTTTTTACAATATTTACAACAAAAAACACAAAAAAAGAGCCGGAAAAGATCCCGGCTCTTAAAATTAGGATAATTGAAAATTAATCAACAATTAACTTTTGAGTGCTTTGGTGGTTCTTGCTTTTTAATTTAATAGAATATAATACACTATTAAGCTCAGATAAATTAATTTTCTCGTTATGATCTCCTGCAGGCATGTTTGCATAAGAAAGATGTTTTACTTCCTGACCTAAAGCATTAAAAATACTTAATTCATAACTATCGTTCATTGCCGGCGAAAATTGAATAGTGATCTCTTTGTTGGCAGAAGGATTTGGGAAGATATTAAGGTTAGTGGTGTTATCGTTTTCTTTAACTCCTGTAAAATACATATCCCCAACCTGAACTGATTTTCCATAAAATGTACTTGTTGTAGTACCTGATACTTGTGTGAATGTGAAAACATTTGTAGAAAGTATCGAAAATTTACTTGAAGCATTTAAATAAACATAACCATTAATAGTAGCAGTCACAGAGGCCACGGCTCCATAATTCTCTATTTGTGTAATTTGTAATTTAATACGTAAAACATTTGTGTAATTTTTGTTGCCTGGCATGTTTAGTGTGCCAGTTCCATCACCTGTAGTGCTTACAGTACCATTTCTTGATACAGGTACACTATTATCAGTATAACTGGCAGAATAGGTATCAGTACAAAAGGTGCCGTAAGTAAGCGGTAAATTGGCAATTAACTCCGGGTTTTGATAAACGATAGATACTGAGCTATTGGTTGTACCGTATTGAGTGATACTTGAGCTGCTATAATTACTCATTTCATAAGTAATGCCGTCAGAAGTTGCTGCCATGTTAGCCGAACCATAAAGGCTGGCATTTGGAGCTGCAGAAACAGCAACATACGTAGTAGTTAAGGGTGTTGTTGTTGGCGAAACAACTATGCCGCTAAAATTCCAAATTTGATTAGTGCCGCCGACAGGATATAAACCATTTGGAGTTAAAGTATCTGCTTTCCATGTTTTTTCCATATCACCAATAATGGGATTGGAAGCGCTTGTAAGAGTGTATTGTGCTTTTAAAGAAAAAGCGGCAGTAATTAATAAAATTAAAGTGTAAAGTTTTTTCATGGGTTTTGTTTTTACGTTTAATCAAATTTAGTCAAAAAAAGCTGCTTTATCTATAAAAATACAGGGTTTCTAACAGGCAAAAGTTCTTAAAATGCTTCGCCAATAGTAAAGTAAGGTAGGATCTTGTTGTCACCAATCCCAATATCCACGCGTAAATTGATCTTTTGCACTTTATCCATTGTTAACCTTAAACCGCAGCCATATGTATAACGCCAGTTCTTATCATTAAAGGCATCATAACGTTTAGCTACCTGACCGGCATCTGCAAAAACCGTGAAACCTAAAAGCCAAAAAAGGTGCCTTCTGTATTCTGCCTGAAAAACCAAAAGATTATTATCCCTGTACCTACCCTCATAAAACCCACGCATTTTTTTCATTCCACCTAAGATTCCCATTTGAAAAAATGGAAGATCTGAATCTGAATAAATAGTATACAAATTAAGCGCTAAGATATTTTCTTTATAACTAAAATATTTTGTTGCATCAAACGCAATGCGGGTGTAATTAAATGAACTTCCAGTAAGCTTATCATCACGATACAAAACCAATTCACCAAAAAAACCTTTTGAAGGATAAAAAACATAATCACGTGTATCATAAACAGTAACAACACCAAAACCCGAAACATAACCACCTTTAGAGCCTGGTATATCTTTTTTAATTAATTGCCCGGCTGTATCCAGTTTAAACAAACTAAAGTTATCAAAGGCATAGCGTGGCCCGGCATAAAAATGTTTGGTCAGTTTTTTTAAAGCCGTAATTCTTAAGCGTGGAAATTCTACTCCATATTTCTCCACATAATCCTTTGGCACTTCGTTACCTACTCCATAAAAATTGTAAGTGTATTTATTGTACCCTATCTCCCCATACAACTGGTACGTGCGATTCTTAAAGAATAGGAAATAAGGTAGATAACATAATACCTGATTATTTTGTGTATAAGCAAAACCCAAATTAAAACTTGATGCAGCGGCTCGCAGACTATCTTTTTTGAAATTAAAAGTGCATATACCTGCCACACCAAAACCAAAACGAGTTTCAGGTGTATAAAATAAAACCGGGAAGCCCGAGATCTTATACCTCTTTTTGGGTATAATAGAATCTGTTTGAGAGAAGCCGGAAGCACAGGTGCTAATAAGAGCCAGCAAACCAAGAAATCGTTTTATATGTGTTTGTATAAAGTTCAAGTATTTAAATTTAAAGCCGGCAATTGGTAAAATTATTTAAAAGAACAATATAATTGGACTTTTTTTGTTACTATTTAAAAGCATTATAGTTATATTAGAGGCGTTAATGGGCAAGAATTTAGTAATAATACCTACATACAATGAAATTGAGAACATTGATAAAATGGTGCGTGCCGTTTTTTCATTAACGCGTGCGTTTGAATTACTAATAGTTGACGACGGTTCGCCCGATGGCACTGCTAATAAGGTGAAAGAACTTCAAAAAGTATTTCCGAATAAATTGCATATTGAAGAGCGTAAAGGAAAACTAGGTTTAGGTACTGCTTACATTCATGGGTTTAAATGGGCTT
>JAUXSA010000018.1 GCA_030681615.1 Bacteroidota bacterium | reverse complement strand
GTATTATCAAATACCTTTATAGCATCGGTTAATTCTGCCACCGCTACATTTTTGCAACAGGTGGCCCATACCGTTGTTACAGATAGTTTGGCAGTTTGGAACCTTGGTATTCATCATCCCTGGGCCGATTTTTCATACAATTGGGTAAGTGGTTTAAATTATCATTTTGTTTCCAACTCGCAATTTTTTACCAATATGTGGTATTTTGGCGATGGTGGAACTTCTGTAGTGCCCACTGCTTTTCATTTTTATCCCGCTAATGGAACTTATACCGTTACGCATATTGTAAGCGATAATTGTAAAACAGATTCTATTTTAAAAGAGGTTGTTATAAATTCAACAGGTATTCAAACAAATAATACTAACGCTACAGTTTCTATTTTTCCTAATCCTGTGCGCACAAATTTATTTATTACCGGTGCAGATAATTTTGAGAATACTAATTCCCGCATCGAAATAAAAAATAGTTTAGGACAAACTATCTACGAAGGCCCATTTAGCAAACTAATAAATACAAGGTATCTTATAAATGGTTTATACAATTTAAAAATATATAACGATATCAGTACTTTAAAATTTCAATTTATTAAAAGCGATTAATTACCTTTGTTTATGATCAAAAAAATAACTTTACTTTTTTGCCTCGTTTTAGGTACTATACAATTTTCTTTTTCGCAAACCATTAACCGTACTTTAATAAAAGCCGATAAACTTTTTATTAAGCAGGAATTTGAAGATGCTGCTAAAGGGTATGAGCGTTATTTAAAATCTTTCCCTAAAGATTATTATGCTTCTCGCCAGGCAGCTATTTGTTATAAAAAGACCAATAACCAGAACCAGGCAATAGATCATTGGCCAAACGTAATTGAAAGTAGCAAAGTAACAGATGCCGACAGGTTAGATTATGCAAAATGTTTATTGGCAAATTACCGTACTAAAGATGCTGCAATGATGATCAATTTTTTAAAGACCAGTCCGGATAAGGCAATAGCCGCATGGGGCATGGCATATTTAAATACTGACCAGTTTTATATGGATTCGGCCACAACAAAAGTAAACGAAGTTATGGGTGTTAACACATCTGCTTCAGAGGATTGCCCGCTTGTTTCAAATAACAAACTAATATTTATTTCCGAAAAAAATAAAACAAGTAAAGTCTTTGTTGCAACTGGTCATGATAATAAAAGTATACTTACAGCTTTTACAAAAAAAGATGATCTTAATTTTTCTGATGGACAACCTTTTGCAAAACAAATTCAGGGTAAAGGTATTTGCGGCCAGGTGAGTTTGAATGCAGATGAAAGTCTTATGTATTACAGCCGTTCGGTATCTGCAAAAGAAATTAATAAATTAAGCGAAGCGGGTTATAAATTCCAGATATACACCGCTAATCCAACTGCCGAAAAAGCTGAAGTAGCAACGCCCTTTATGCATAATTCTGCAGACTATGATTACTTACATCCAAGTATCAGTAAAGATGGCTTAAAGCTTTATTTTTCAAGCGATATGAAAGGAAGTTTAGGTGGGAAAGATATTTTTGTTTGTGAATTTATTAACGGTGCGTGGAGCGCGCCAAAGAATTTAGGTGTATTAATAAACACACCAGGCGACGAGGTTTTTCCGCATATTAGTGAAGAAGGGGTTTTATATTTTGCCAGCGATACAAGACCTGGTTTAGGCGGTTTGGATATTTTTTATGCAGAGCCAAATAAAGATGATGGTAGTTTTTTTACAGCAAAGAACGCCGGGGCACCAATTAATACACAGTTTGACGACTACAGTACCTATATTTTAAAAGGCGGAAAGAGTGGTTACTTTAGTAGTAATCGTAAAAATAATTTACAAGATGATGATATTTATTATTTTGTAAGAGAAACGCCTTAAAGGGCAAATATTAATGCAAAAAGAAGGATCTTACCAATAACTCCAAGAACTCCCAATATTATTCCTGTTGATGCCATTCCTTTGCCAGTATATTTTTCAGGCTCCCGGTTTATTTTTCTGATAGCAGCTATGCCAAAACAAATGGCCGGGATACTGCCAATAAAAATTACAAAACCGCAAATGCCAGCAATCAGCGATATAACTGCCGATTCGGGAATACTTGGACCTTTATTGCTATTGCTATTGCTATTACTGCTATTATTATTTGATGGTTTTACTTCAGGCTCTGCTTTAAAAACTTCTTTGGTTCCATTGGCATAGGTGATCATAAAAACAGTTGATTTTTTTATAATGTAAGACGGGCCATCAGGAGAATCACATTTTTTATATTTAATATCAAAGGGCGCTATTTCCAGGATCTTCACACTAATTTCATCACCATTTTTAAAAGTGATCTTATCGCAGGGTTCGTCTTTACTTAATGTAATTAAAGGATTTTTAATCGACTTAACAGGTAATATTTTTTTATCTGTAGAAACTTCTAATTCGGTATTTATCTCAGTAATTACTGTAGCTGGCTTTAACTCCGGGTTCCCTGATCCAGGTCTTTTTTTTGCAGATACAGTGGTCTCTTTTTTATTTACGGTCTTAGATTTATTTGAGCTAAGATAAAAGCCTTTTTGATATTTTCTTTTTTGTACACTACATGAAAATAAAATAATGAATGGTAAAATAAGAAGTAGTTTTTTCATATCGCAATACGTATAATAAATAGTATACCAAAGCTAATTAGTAAAAAGGCAAACGCAAGTTTTTTTGCATTTTTCGCTCTTCTTTCGCCGGTATAACGGTTTGGGTTTTGTTTTATATCATTTAAAGCGTCGCCTGCATCCACAATCGCTTTTACACAGGCCAATATTCCCAGTAGAGGGATCAATCCAAAACAAGCAAAAATAAGTGCTGATTTGGCTTTGGGATGCATTGTTTTTGGCCCGGTATAGCTTGTATCTGGCACTATCTCATCCGTTGTTTTGGTTGTTTCGTTCGTTTGTTCAATCCCAATCACTTCTTTAGTTCCGTTAGAGTATTTTATCATAAACACATCAGCCTTTTTTACAATATACAAAGGGCCATCCGGCGATAAACATTTTTTATATTTAACTTCAATAGGTGTTATTTCTAAAACCTTTGCCTTAACATCATTTCCGTTTTTTAGTATAATAATATCACAAAGCGAATCCGGGTTAATGGTAGACAAGATCTGATGTTTTGCCAAAACAAGGTTTGGTAGAGCAGAGGCCAATAATAATTCCTCACTATTATTAGTTGATGAAAAAACAGTGGTAACTATCTTTTCTTTTCCTTGTTCTTGTTTTGAAGATTTTTTTTGAAAGGAATTACTTACATAAATGCCTTTTTGATAATGGCGCTTTTGAACTGAACAGGAAAGCAAAAATAAAAGCGGAATTATGAATGCAAATTTTTTCAATTGATCTTCAGTTAAAGGTTTAACGCGCGGATAAAATAAACATGCTCGCATAAAAGGCTAAAATTAACCCGCCTAATATAAAAACTATTCTGTGTGCTGATCTAGAGTTTGCTTCGCATTGCCTTATGTGTTCTTGTTCTTCTTTTGTCTTTTTTGCTTCGTCGCCTGTTGTATTATTGTCTGACATAGGGTTATCCACCTTCATAACCTCTTTTGTACCATTAGCATATTTTATCATAAATACATCGTTTTTTTTTACAACGTACAAAGGCCCGTCGGGTGATAAACATTTTTTATATTTAATTTCAATTGGTGTTATTTCTAAAACCCTGGCTTTAACTTCATCGCCATTTTTCATTATAACAAGATCACAAAGTGAATCAGGACTTATAAAAAGCTTATCTGAAGTTTTTTGTGAACCCACAATTGCAAAGGCAGGTAAACAAGAAAACAAAATTGCGAGAGATAGTATAAAAACTATTTTTTTCATTTTTTAAAACTATAGTTATATCATCAAATTATGCCGATTAGAGCTACAAATAGAATTATTATAACAAGTACTAAAAACGCCAGCATAATATATCCTAATACTCTTGCTACTTTTGCAAGCATTTCACCTTTGTATTGATCTGGTTTTGCCTTTATCTCTTTAAGGGCTATGTTAGCAAAAATTATAGCGCCAATACTTGCAAGCCCAATTAGTGGATAGATCCCTAAAATGGCTGATACAAAAGCTAAAATGGCCAGTGGATGGGTTTTTTTAGGGCCGTTATATTTGTCTTTTGTGTTATTTGATCCGCCCTTGTTAGTAGTTGAAGGCTCATTTGATTCAACTTTAAAGACCTCTTTAGTTCCGTTAGCGTATTTTATCATAAATACATCTGTCTTTTTCACAATATAAAGTGGCCCGTCTGTTAAACCGCATTTTTGATATTTAACTTCTGTTGGTGTTATTTCAAGGATCTTAGCGCTAACTTCTTCACCATTTTTTAAAGTGATCTGGTCACAAAGAGAATCGCCGGCCCTTAGTTCTTTAATAAAAGGAGAAGATAATAAAAGAACAGGTTTTGTATCGGTAGATGCAGAAAGGCTTATCTCTTCGGGTTCAGTAACAGGAATTAGGATTGGTTTTAAAACAAGAGACTCGGTTACAGGATCTTTTTTAACGCGGTCATTTTTTTGTACTTGTTTTACATGCCTTGTATTACTTACGTAAAAACCTTTTTGGTACTTACGTTTTTGCACAGAGCATGAAAACAAAATAAGAAAGGGCAGTATTAAAAGTAGTCTTTGCATAATTTGCTTAAATTATCATTTATAGTACAACGGCATTATTATTTCAATATTGTAATTAGTATACCGCGTTACTAAGACCAATCAATTATCAAAAGGTTTAAGCAAATGCGCTTACAACACCACCCATTAAACCAAAGCAAACTATCCAATAACCACAGTTAATGGCAATGTATTTAAAACCCTTACCTTCAAACATAGCATTGGTTGCTAAAACAGGTGTGGCAATCATAAATCCACCAATTGTACCATGCAAGGCACCGTGTTTAAATGTACGGTAACTGCTTCCTAAAAGATCCATAATGGTTTTATACAGTGCTCCCATTTCAGAATTAGGGTCTTCGATGGTTTGTTTGTAAAACAAAGAAGTTACATGAAATTGATGGATGGCAATAAATTGCATTGCAAAAGCAAGAAAAAATGCCATTACAAAACTTACACCAAATACCATCGCCATGTTAGAATTTTTGGCTTTTTCAGGGGTCATGCCGCTGGCAGCCATCCAGGCCGTGCCAAATACTTTTGGGTTATACCATACAAAGCCTAATACCATTGGTATTAATGTGGCTATTATTATTCCTAAAAAATTTATATGCATAAGATTGATTTTTAATCAAATATATTAAAAATAAATACATGTTTATTTGTTAAAAATGGTGTTTTTATGAGTGGTAGGCTGTTAAATGTTTGTGATATAAATTGGTGTACAGCGGCCTTTTTACCATAAATTTGTATATTAATTAAAAATGAAACAATTCCTAAAATACTTTATCCAGGGCTTAATATTATTTATTCCGCTCATCATTACTTTAGCCATTCTCTCAAAACTATTTAATTTTTTCGCAGGCCTTTTTTCATTTATTGGCTTTAGTGATAATACTTTTTTAAATACAGCATTAGGTCTGGTTGTTACGTTAGGCTTTATATCACTTATCGGTCTTTTGGCATCCTCATTTGTATTTAAACAATTCTTTAATTTTTTAGAGGATAAATTAGAACACGTTCCTTTTATCCGCCATATTTATTCGCCTATAAAAGATTTTACCAATGCGTTTGTTGGCAACAAAAAACGTTTTAATAAACCCGTTATCGTTCTAACTAATCCTGCCGCTGAAATAGAAGAGATAGGATTTGTAACACAAGAGGATCTTAAAGATTTTCATATTATAGATAAAGTTTCTGTTTATTTACCTATGTCATATTCATTATCCGGCAGGTTGGTTATAGTACCCATTAAAAATGTAAAGCCTTTAGAGGCCGATGCGGCCGATACGATGAAGTTTGTTGTGAGTGGCGGGGTTACCGAAAAAGACGAATAGATTTTTTTAATTTTGAAATTTTAAATAAAATGCCGGATATTCTTCAGATCAAAAATGTTTCAAAAAAATACAGCAACCACGTTGCTTTAAATGATGTTTCTTTAAACGTTGCCGAAAAAGCAGTATTTGGATTGCTTGGCCCTAACGGCGCGGGTAAAACTTCTTTGATCCGTATTATCAATCAAATTACAGGGCCTGATAGCGGAGAAATATTTTTTAAAGGCGAGAAACTAACACAAAAGCATGTTGAACGCATTGGTTATTTACCTGAAGAACGCGGACTATATAAAAAAATGTCGGTGGGCGACCAGGTGTTGTACCTCGCACAATTAAAAGGTTTAAGCAAAGCGGAAGCAAAAAAGCGTTTAACCTTTTGGTTCGAAAAATTTGAAATGCAAAGCTGGTGGAAAAAGAAAATTGAAGAGTTGAGTAAAGGTATGCAGCAAAAAGTTCAATTCATTGTTACGGTTATTCATGAACCTGAATTGTTGATCTTAGATGAACCCTTCAGCGGCTTTGATCCTATTAACGCTCAATTAATAAAGAATGAGATATTAGAGCTTCGCAAAAAAGGCGCTACGGTTATTTTTTCTACACATAACATGGGTAGTGTAGAAGAGCTTTGTGATAATATTGCTCTTATTAATAAATCAGAAAAAATATTAGACGGCTCTGTAAAAGAAATTCGTAAAGCTAACCGAACCAATACTTATAAAATTACATTTAAAGGAAATCTTTTAGGATTTACAAACGCTTTGTGGACAGGCGGCGAGATCTTAGAAAAGCACACGGAAGATGAAATTCACTCGGTTACTTTAAAACTATCTAACGGTGTAACAGGTAGCCAGCTTTTACAAGCTATTTTACCTATTTGCGAAATTCATTCATTTAATGAATTGATACCAAGTATGAACGATATTTTTATTATGAAAGTAAACCAGGGCAATGACGCTGTTGGTACACAAAGTAATTACACAGAGTAAATAAGAAATTGAAATGAGAAAAATTAGATTAATAATTGGTCGCGAAATAAAATCGAAACTGAAGAATAAAACCTTCATTATCATGACGATTCTTGCGCCGCTTTTAATAACAGGCTTTTTGGCGTTCATGATAAAAATGACGCAATCAGAAAAGACCGAACAAAATGTTTTGGTGATAGATGATTCGCAATTGTTTAAGGATAAATTGGTGGGTAACGATTATATTTCTTTATCATTTACGAACCAAAAATTAGAAAAAGCAGTTGGCGAGTTTACCGAAAAAGGATATTCCTGTTTATTATGGATCTCTCCAACCATTGTGGAAGGCGGGGCTGGGGCTATTAAATTATTCTATAAAAAATCTCCTGGTTTTGCTTTTCAAACATATGTAAAAGATCAAATGGAAAGGATCATTTACGAGAGTAAATTAAAAGCAAACAATATTGACCCAAATATTATTTCAAACTCAAAACAAAGCATTAAAATTATCTTAGAAAAAGTAAACGATAAGGGTAGTACGCAAGAACAAGCAAGCTTTGGTCTGTTTGGTTTTTTAACCGGTGCTTTAATGTTTATGTTTATTTTAATGTATGGTATGATGGTGTTTAGATCTGTAATGGAAGAAAAAACCAATAGGATCGTAGAGGTAATTGTTTCTTCGGTTAAGCCATTTGAATTGATGTTGGGGAAAATAATTGGTGTAGCCATTTTAGGTACT
>JAUXSA010000171.1 GCA_030681615.1 Bacteroidota bacterium | reverse complement strand
GGTAGCATTTCGGGAATTAGTTTTTTTATGGCGTTGTCTGCGAATTTTATTTACTTTTTTTTCTTCCAATCCTAATATCTTCCCTATTTCTTTCGATGTTTTACATTCATAAAGTAAGGGTATTAAGTTTGTTTCACGCTTAGTATATTTTAAAGCACTTTTTGGGTCATAGGAATAATAAAAGGTTCCATTATTTTTAAGAGTCCTTATCCCTTCTGCAAGAATTTGTACATGGGAGGATACAAAGTTTTTTGATAAATACCCATTAACTCCTCTATGAATGTAATTTTCCATCATACCTGTCTCATCGTATTGGCTCAGCATTAAAACTTTAGTTCTCGGAAAATGCTCTTTTATATAATTGTATGTTTCACTACCATCCATCACTGGCATTTCTATATCTAATATTACAACATCAGGCAAGTTTTCTTTTAATTGTTCTATACACTCTTTTCCGTTAACAGCTTCGGCAATAACAAAAATGTTATATTCTTTTAATTCTTCTATAATCGCCTTTCTAAACCTAGATTGGTCATCCACTAAAATTATTTCTATTTTTTCATTCATATAATCTTTAACGATTAATATTAAACGATATTACATATTTAAATCAAGTAAACAAATGTATAAATTACCTTTTATAGTGGGTAATTTTAAGCAGGTAACAAAGAACAGGCTTTTTTGCGTGTTTTGGGTATGGCTAAGCTTCAAAAAAAATTGACAAAGGAAAATAAGGACATTGACGTTTACTATAAAAAATTAGGTAACAGATTAAAGCAATTAAGAATTAAAAAGGGTTATACTAATTATGAGTACTTCGCATACGAACATAATATCGGAAGGGCGCAATATGGTAAATATGAAACGGGAAGTAATATTCAATTTGATACATTGATAAAACTAATTAAGTTTCATAACATGAGTGTGAAAGATTTTTTTGCGGAAGGTTTTGATTAAAAACTGAGATTCAATTATAATTTATTTATTGAACAAAACCGAGGGTCGGTTTTTTGAAAAAGGGGCGAAAAGCCCCTTTTTTGCGCTTCAAATGTTAAAAAGGGGGTATTTATCTCCCTTGATGCGTATTGAAATCTGATTTAACTTCGCATCATACTTTCCAAATGTTGTTTTTATAAAAAACAATTTTGGGTGTTTGAACATATTTTAACGAAAGAAATTATAAACCATTAAATAATAAAATCTATGAATAAACCTTTTCTTAAAAAACCAGAACCTTCCTTAAAATTAATGATAAGGAAACAAAATTTTGTTCTTACTCGTTTTACCTTGCTTTAACAACTAAAAAAATATGAAATCAAAAAAAATTAATTTATTCTTTTTTGCCTTGCTATTAGGCACAACTTATATTACATCTCAAACACTTGAAACAAAAGTAATTAAACAAGTGAGTGTAACATATAATGGTTATACAGATACTATTGACTTAGCTCCAATCCTTATTAACATA
This sequence comes from Bacteroidota bacterium, assembly GCA_030681615.1. Classification (GTDB taxonomy): domain Bacteria; phylum Bacteroidota; class Bacteroidia; order B-17B0; family Aurantibacillaceae; genus Aurantibacillus. Next base: position 1,118 of record JAUXSA010000171.1, on the reverse strand, counting down.
GATGGTAATGTGGTGGTATCAGGTAATCAAAAAATGAATGCAACTCAATACGATGTTTCAACGGCTGCTCAAATTTCAAATGGCGTTATTGTATGGTCTCAATCCTTTAATACTTCCTCAGATAAGGCATGGACAACTGCTAGCACAAGAGATGGAAGCGGTAATATTTACGTAGTTGGTACAATTCGTACAAATACAGTAAATGGTCTAGATTATTTGTTGATTAAGTACAATAAATGGGGGGTACAGCAATGGAGCGCTACATACAATGGTCCAAATTCAACTACTGACGTTGCTAGTGCAATAACTTTAGATGGTTCTGGGAATATTTATATTACCGGTGCGTCGGATGGCACTTTAACTGCTCTTACTGATTACGCAACAATTAAATATAATTCAAGCGGTATACAACAATGGGTTAGCCGATATAACTATGCTAACAGCATAGACATTGCTACAAGCATTGAATATAATACAGTAAGTAATCTAGTGTTGGTAACAGGATCGAGCGGGTCAACATATACTGACTGGGATTTTGCAACTATAAGATACGATGAATCTACAGGTGCGCAAGTCGGCAGCGCTAGTCGTATTGCAAATGTTTTAGGTAATGCACAGGATAAAACTTTTTCAATGGCTTCTGATCCACTTGGTAACGTTTATATTGCTGGTACTAGTTATTACGGCACTAGTTATGACATGCAGCTTGTAAAACTTGATACTTCCCTTAATACGGTTTGGGTCAAAAATTTCGATGGTCATGGCTTTGATGATGCCGGAGTAAACTTAGCATTGGATAGTAATTTAAATATTTATGTTACGGGATCTTCTTACATAAATTCATCACAAACCGAAATGGTTGTTTTAAAATATAATAATGCAGGTACTTTAAAATGGAAATTTCAAGAACGCTCAACTAATGGAAGTCCAAACGCAGAAGGCGTAAGGGTAAAAGTTAAATCGAATAATGAAATTTTTGTGGGCGGAAACATGGGTAATAATAGCGGTCAAGATCTCGCATTATTTTGTTTAGATAGTTTAGGTCACCTAAAGATTAAGCAATTGTATAACGGGCCGACAGGTTTAAAAGATAAATTTTTAGACATGGCTCTAGCTGA
>JAUXSA010000191.1 GCA_030681615.1 Bacteroidota bacterium | reverse complement strand
GAAACCGGCTATTGGTACAAAAAAGAGGGAGGATCCAAAACCTCCCACAGTTCCTATAACTTCAGCAAAAAGCGCGAGTAGTATAAAATAGATCAAAAATTCCATTTCCATAGGTTGGATTTTACGTTGTTTCCTCCGTTGCTGGACTTCAATAAATATACGGTAAATACAGCAGTGATCTACACGTATTCTGATTGGTTTAAAATTACAGAGTTTTCCTGGCCAGGACTTCTTCTTTTAATTTAAGTGGCATAGGACGGCAATTGCAGTTTTTTTCATGTGCTAAATGCCATTTTATACGTTGAATTTTTGTTGCGTTCTTAGGCATTTTGTTTTTTAAATGCCATTCTTTATTTAATTTCATATTAGATTGGTTTTGTTTTACGATCTAATAAAAATCCCATCGCCATACTAATAGCGGGTATCGAAACATAACTTAACCCAATGGATAAAAAGTAAACTGAAAAGCTTACTTTCATCATTGGAATAAGAATTATAGAATCCAGCAGGACATTGATAGCAACCCAGGATAGGCCAACCACTATACCATTAAATACAAAATGTGTACTTACTGCTTTAAAATACTGATATAATAAATAACTGCCTGAAACCGTTCCCGAGATGGTCATTATAGATTTAAAGGTGCTGTATTCCATTATAAGCTGACCATCCGGCTTGTAGCAAAAAAAGGAAATTGCAAATGGAATGAGCCAACTTAAAAAGCCAAGCCAGATATTTCTATAAATCATTATTTTAATCATAGTAATTTTTATAAAGTTTAAAGTTTAAACAAAAGTAAAAGAGCAATGACTTATAAAATATGAGGGAACTTAGAAGAGAGTATGATCTATATCAGCTCTGGGTATTTTTTTGATGGCTTTTATATTTTATTTTGTGAAGCTCTACAGCTTCCTCAATTGAATGCGAAGTAGAAAGCGTTTTCTCTTTTTTTGCCATCTCTGCCAGTTTCTTATAATAACTGGAAAGGATGTCAAGCTCATCTTCACTCAGGTCCTCTACATCAATGAGTCGGTTGCTTGGCCCGTTCAATGCGGCAACAAGTTCATTTAATTTTAGGTGTATGGCTTTCGAATCTTTGTTTTGCATTCTTTGAATAAGAAACACCATTAGAAACGTTATAATGGTTGTTCCGGTGTTGATCACCAATTGCCAGGTATCTGAAAAGTCAAATAAATTGCCTGTAGCTAACCAAACAATAATGGTAGTTAAAGCCAGCATAAATGCAAATGTTGTTCCACTAAAAGCTGTAGCTTTGTGAGCTAGTTTCTCAAAAACAGTATTTTTATTTTTGTTTAATATCATTTCTTTTTCTTTTTGAAGTATTTTTTTAACGGCCAGGAATGTTTTAGTGCATCCATATTTTCATTAAAATTAATTGCGCCTTTGTCAAAAGAATTTATACTCTTATTAAGATCGTGAACTAATGTTGTATCTTTTAGTAATACGCCAATAGTTCCTTTGCCTTGTTTTAAATTTCTTACTATGCCGGAAATGTCTCCTCCTAAAACTGCTGCAGTATCGCTTAATCTTTCAAACTTAATTATTGTCTGCGTTAAGCGCGAAGATAGAATGGTGTCTGTTATCAACGCTCCCAAACTGCCTTTTCCATTCCTTATGCTTTCTGTGAAGTACTTTAGATCACCGGTTATCATTACACCCCGGTTACTCATTAATTTTAAGTTCACAATAGAAGCTTTCACATTGTCGGCAACAACAGTATCCATCAAAATGCTCCATAACGAATTCTTACTATTTATCTTGTCCGTAATATTTCTAAGGTTTGATGAAATAACGTTCATATTTTCATTGGTTGAGTTGAGTGTTCTTACCATCTCATCCATTTCTACAGGCCGTAAGGTTTTAAGTTCATCTCCTTCTGCAACACTTTCAGAATAACCGACACCAGCATTAATATTTACAAGTTTGTTTCCCATTAAACCATCTGTTCCAACACTCACTACCGCGTTCTTTTTAATGAACCGGCGAATGTCTTTCTCAATTGTCATTATTACATTTACAGATGAGTCGCTTACAATTTCAATGGCTTCTACCGTGCCAACATCAATTCCTGAAAAGCGAACATTGTTCCCTTTCATTAATCCGTTCACGTTATAGAATTTGGCACTTATTCTAAAAGTGTCTCCAAATAAATTTTGTTTATTGCCAATAAAATAAAATGCCAGTATGAGGAAGACGGTTCCTGCCAGCACAAATAATCCGAGTTTTATATTTTTATTTCCTTCATCCATTATTGAAAAAATTGTTGAACTTGTTTGTCTGTTGAATTTTTTAAACTCTCAAAATTACCTTGCGCATAACACTTACCATCAATTAGCATCACAATTCTGTTGGCAACTATCTTTACGCAGTTCAGATCATGAGAAATGATAATAGATGATGTATTATACTTTTTAGCCAGCTCACACATAAGGTTGCTAATTTCCTTTCCTGTAATAGGGTCAAGGCCAGTGGTTGGTTCGTCATAAAGAATTATTTCGGGCTTTAAGATCAGGGTCCGTGCCAATGCGATCCTTTTTTTCATCCCACCCGAAAGTTCTGAAGGCTGCATATCAACCGTGTGTGCTAATCCAACATTTGTAAGCGCTTCAATAATTAAATTATCTATTTCACTCTTGGTCATTTTAGCTCTGTGTCGTCGTAAAGGGAATTCAAGATTTTGGCGTACAGTCATTGAATCGTAAAGCGCATTGCTTTGAAACAAAAAACCAACCTTAGCCCTTATTTTATCCAATTCGGTATGATTTAATTCTGGTATATTTTTACCAAGAACACTAATTGTTCCCGAATCTGGTTTTATAAGGCCAATAATGCATTTGATCAAAACCGATTTTCCCGAACCTGATTTACCAAGCACAACCACATTCTCGCCTTTATTCAGATCAAGATTAAAATCTTTTAATACATGATTCTTTCCAAATGATTTGGATACGTTCTTCAACTGAATTACAGGCGCACTTAGTACTGTATCCATTTCAGGTGCTATATTAGTTTGCGGTATCATGTCAATCGTAAAATATCTATGATCTGTACGGCCAATAGATCAAGAATAAAAACTAAAAGTGAAGAAACTACAACGGCGGAGTTCGCCGATCGTCCAACACCTTCAGTTCCTTTGTTTGAATTATATCCTTTATAACAACCTATTATTCCAATAGCAAACCCAAAAAAGAAAGTTTTTATTACAGAAGGTAGCACATCGCTAAAAGCAAGTGTGTCAAAAACCTGGTTCCAATATAGATCCCAGCTTACAACCCCATGTATATTTGCGCCAAGGTAACCGCCGTATAAAGATACTGCATCGGCAAGTACAGCTAAAATTGGAATGGTTAACGTGGTTGCCATAACGCGTGTAGCTACTAAATATTTAAACGGATTGGTTCCCGAAACTTCCATAGCATCTATTTGCTCAGTTACTTTCATCGAACCAAGTTCAGCGCCAATTCCTGATCCAATTTTACCTGCACAGATCAACGCCGTAATTACTGGAGCGATTTCACGAACAAGCGAAACCGAAACCATTTTTGGAAGCCATGCTTCAGCTCCAAATTCTACCAGAGTTGGTCTTGATTGGATAGTGATTACTAACCCCATAATAAAAGCTGTTACTGCAACCAGGGGTAGGGATTTGTAACCTACAAAAAAAGCCTGACGCAACAGTTCAGCAAATTCATATCGTGGTTTAAATGCTTCAGCAAAAAAACGTCCTGTAAATCGTGATATATCCCCGGTTTCGTTTAGGAAGTTTCTTACTGCGGTTAGTTTCATGGGTAAATATATTTTATTCGTGAATGGCCATTACAGGCACCTTTGTGGCAAAAGCAATTTTTTTTGTATTTGATTCAACAAAAAAGTTATAAAAAGGCGAATGTTTTTTACTGATGATCCCAACAAGATCTATATCGGCTTTTCGGCAATATTTTTTTACACCGTCCTGGATGTCTTCGGATGGGATTACCTCGATGGGTAATTTTTTTCCGTTGATCTTCATTGTAGTTGTAACCGGATCAAAGATCTCATCCTGCGTTCTAACATGAAGTAATTGTAGTTTTGTTTTACTGTCCTTAATAAATTTTTCAAACACAGCTAATGAAGATTTGTAAAGCTTTTCATTATTGTCAACTGCCAACAATACCTTACTTAATTTATGTTTTTTATAGTTTTCAGGAACAATAATAACAGGAGCATTTATTTTACCTGCTATACCAATTCCATGACTCCCAAAAATAAATTTCGAGATCTTGTTTTTTGTTTCTAATCCCATCACAGCGGCTTCTACTGTGTGTTTACTGGTAAATGTTTCCAATTCATCTTTAAATGCTCCCATAGTTACAAACATATTGATCTCAACTTTTGGAAAAAGCTTAGTCAACTGATTGATCAGATTATTTGTTTTAACGAAGCTGTTTTTTCTTACCGTGGAATAAGATATACCATAAAGTCCAACATTGGAGTGGATAATAGGTGCGTCAAACAAATTAAAAATGGTTAGTTTGCAATTGAGTTTTTGAGCCAGTAATGCAGCGTATTTGCATGCGTTTACGGATGATGGTGTGAAGTCTGTACCTGCTATTATCGTTTTCATATTTTTATAATTTAATTGTTAAAAGAAAGCCCAATCCTGGAACAAAGACTGGGCTTCTTGGAAACCAATTCTTAAGCTACTTTGATCTCCTTTTTTGGAAGAGTTTTTGTTTCTTCTTTTTTAGGCACGCTTAATTTCAGTATTCCATTATTATACTTTGCATCAATGTTATCGGCATTTACTGTTTCGGGTAGAGTGAAGGAGCGGGTAAAGGAGTTAAAAGAATATTCTTTCCTTGTAAAACGTTTATTCTCTTCATTCTTTTCTTCTTTTTTTTCTGCACTAATGGTAAGTACATTACCATCTACGTTAACTTTAAAATCTTCTTTTTTAAATCCTGGTGCAGCAAATTCAAGATTAAATTCTTTGTTACTCTCATCTATATTCACCGCTGGAAAAGTTGGACCGAATTCCTTATCAAACCAGTTTTTGCCAAATAATTTAGCGTCGTTGAAAATATCACCGAACAATGTTGGTGCAAAATTTTCGTTGTTTTTGTTGCTCATGTTTTTATTTTTTAATTGTTTAACATTGGTTTATCTTACCTGTACAAATATATTTTGGTAATTTTCCTTTTTTAATGATGGCTCTCAGAAACAAAACTGATCCTTATCAGTTTTTTAAACTTCAAGTTTACTTAAAGATTCTCCCTGGTTATTCTGAACCTCTAATGTCCACTTATCAGTAACAGTGGTTTCCAGCCAAACCTTACCAGATTTTCTGAAAACCTGAACTGATAAACCATACACATTGCTAAAACTTTGCTCAAGATCTGCAACGGTCATTTGTGGTGTTATGGTCAACGTACCTGAATCATGTATCGTACGGCATTCGCCAAGGGTTTTACTTGGGATCTTCATTAATTTTTTGTGGGTGCCGCCACCAACAGCATGAGGTTTCGAGAAAAACTCAAGTTTTAGGTATGGGAATTGTTTGTTGAAGTCCTTCTGGATTGCCTGGATTTTTCTTTTGTCGTTGATTAAAATTTTCATAATTATATTTTTTGTTTTGTTACTAGTGTAAAGCAAGAAGTGGTGCTTTTGAATGAAAAGCCATTTTCTTGGTAGTTGGTTCGTTGAAAATGTTTTTAAGGACTGAATGTTTGCGTGGTATCATAACTACCATGTCCATTTTTTGTTCGCTTACAAATTCATTTATTCCATCCACTATTTCTTCATTTGCCATGTAATGAAACGAATGAGCTGTGTCAGCTAACGAATGCTCAAGTTTAATAAAGTCAGCCACTACTTCTGTTACAGGTTCTAACGGTTCGGATTTGTTTATCACATTTAATACATAAACATGAGATTTAAACAGCTGTGCAAACTCTTTCAAAGGCTCAAGAACTTTCTTGTTTTCTGTTTCGTTGTAATCGCATGCTAATACGATCTTTTTGATATTTTTGAATTTCACCTGCTCATCAATAACAAGCACTGGGCAATTTGATCTTTGAATTAACGATGTTGTCACACTGCCTATAAGTTTTTCGGTTAAATAACCCGCACCGTGCATGCCCATAACAATAAGATCAACTTTATTATTCTTTGCGTAAAGGTTTATTTCATCAACGGCAAATCCTGATCTAACAACACATTCAATATTTGTAGTACTAAGTTTTGAATGTAGCCGGGTTGAAATTCTTAACAAGCCATCCAGGCAATCTTTTTCAAGTTCTTCAAAATTTGGTATTACTATCGGAACTTCGGTTGCTACAACCGGAATTTGATAAACATGAAATAAGATAAGTTTGGCTTTGGTAACCTTTGCAATTTCAGCGGCATAATTAACTGCGTTATCTGAAACCATTGAAAAATCTGTTGGCACTAAAATTGTTTTCATGAGTTATATTTTTTTTGATTAAAAAACAAGGACTGCTATATCCATAAGAATAGCCAGGCTGCACACATATATGATCAATTTCATAGGCGACACTGCTAAAATAAATGCTAAGGCCAGAATTGTTGGAAATACGATCATTCCAAGTTTTATTACATCTCCGTGCGCGCCAAATGATGCTGCAAATCCGCCAATACATCCAATAAAAAGTATTGCCATTGATATTATACCGAATCGATTAAATTCTGCATTTTCCCAAAATTTTGAAGCTGAGGTTACTTTTGTTTTTTTGTTAGTAAATACGTTGTTTCCCTGTTTTGAATTGATTGATGTTTCCATGATTTTGTTTTTTATGGTTTAAAAATTAAATGATCTAATGATAATACGTTCCATTCCTGAGGAACTACAAGCAGAAATAGAATCAATAATAATCTTGGAAGAACGTAACGGGTATCCCACATAGGTGTATTTATTCCAAAACCAATAGCGGCAATAATTAAATTAAGCCCTAACAAATACAAAGCAAAGTATTCAAAAAGTCCGGCAATTAGAAGAATACCACCAATTAGTTCGGTATATGAAGTAAACCAGGATGCGGCAACAATAAAAAATTTGGGAATTGGTTTATTTTCAAAATTTACCTGAAAAGTAGCTATTACATTTTTAACCTTAATATTAAAAACCGCATCGTATCCCTGAAAGAGGAAAAGGAAACCTAAAAAAATCCTGGCAATTAATACTGCTGCGATTTGGTGATATTGATTTATGAACTCCATTTATCTTATTTCAGAATGATTATGAAACAAAAGTATGGAGGCTAGAAGGGTTAACGAATGAGGGTAGTCAGGATGGACTATGACCTTTATCAGGACTTTTTTTTCGCTTTATTTTTGATTTCTATGAGATTTAGATTAAGTCTTTTAATACAAAGGTCTAGTTCTTCCGCCGATTGTGTAAAATAAATAAGTATTTTATTGAATTCGTTTTTTGAAATGGTTGAATAATCGAATTGAAGCAAACCCAGGATCGAAGCGAGTGGTGCCCTTACTTCATGCGAAACCATAACCAATACATTTTCAAGGGATCGGATATACTCTTCGTTTCGTGCTTCAAGCTCCTTTTTCTCCGATATTACAATTCGCAAGGACAAATACTGAATTTTGTTATTCAAATGTACCGGAATGATAACTGTATCAACCCAGTAATAATTTCCGTTCTTTGCCTTATTCCTGATCTCTGCTTGGTATGGCTTGCCGTTACTTATTGTATCCCAAAGGTCTTTAAAAAAATCTTTTGAATGATGATTTGAATTAACGATCCTGTGAGTCTGGCCAATAAGTTCTTCTTGTGTATATCCTGAGATCTCACAAAATTTATCGTTGGCATATATAATAATTCCTTTGTGATCTGTGATCGTTGTAATTATATTAACATCTATCGCTTTCTGATAATACTTTAACCATTGCAGGTGATCTTCATTTGTTTCAGGAAAAAATTCCATAAACTATTTTTTGTGAATGTAGCTCTTTGGATCAAGAATAGCCCTCGGTCTTATCACAAAGCTGTATGATATAATTCACATTAAGGTATGATTTAATTCATATTTTGAAATCAAAGGGTATGTTACTTTTAGCGCATTATGAATGGACATGGCGACTGCCTAAATTGCAAATCTTTTTCTAAAAGTGCATTTTCTTGCCTGGCAAGGGATATTGTTTCTAAACAGGTGATTGGAAATTCTGTTTCTATAAATTTTAAAAAAGGCCAGGATGTTTATACTGAAGGTGCATTTGCAAAAGGTGTTTACTGCGTACAAAGCGGAAAGATTAAGATCTTTAAAAAGTGTGCTGATAGGAATATCACTTACAGCCTGGCGAGCAACTCCGATCTTATAGGATACCAGGCTTTTTTTAATGGAAATACCTTTACAAACTCTGCGAGGTGTTTAGAAGATTCACAAATATGTTTCATTCCCAAAAAAACATTCCTCAATATTTTGTCCTCCAATCATGATATGGCAATGCATCTGTTAAAAAAATTAAATGAAGAAAATAACAGGTTGGCAAATTTCGCACGGGATCTAAAATGTAAGAATATGTTGAGTCGGATCATATCCACTCTCTCGTATATTCGCGAAAAATTCGGGATTGATGAGAACAATTGCCTTAACGTGACATTAACCAGGAAGGACTTTTCGGAAATTGCCGGAACAACTACAGAATCTGCTATTAGGATCTTAAATGATCTGAAAAAAGAAAAAGCCATATCCTTTTACAACAACCGTATTAAAATAGCAGATACTAATAAACTGATGAAATATTTATAGTATCCTGTTTATTAACCGGCCAAAAACGTCTTTTAAAATATTTTCTAATAAAGATCAGGCTACTAAATGTTTACTCGATATCAAGAAAACAAAGCCCGTTAATTTTGTAAATCGTATATTTATATCATCAAACGCCTATGAAAACACTATTTTTATCTTTCTCAGCCTTTTTACTGATGAGCTTTGCTCTTGTTAATCTGGATAAAATGGCCTATGTCCTTTATAATTCAAAAGGTATAAAAACAAATTACGATCAACTTCTTGCTGAAGCAAAAAAAGCTGATATCGTTCTTTTTGGAGAACTTCATGATAATCCAATGTCGCATTGGCTCCAAAGAGAATTAACCCAGGATCTATACAATGATAAAAAAGAAAATCTTGTTCTTGGTGCTGAAATGTTTGAGGCTGATGATCAGATCGCATTAAACGAATACCTCTCAGGAAAAACATCAGAAAAAACCATGAAAGAGGAAGTAAAACTCTGGAATAATTTTGTTACCGATTACAAACCTTTATTGGATATTGCAAAAAAGAATCACCTTAAATTTATTGCCTGTAATATTCCTCGTCGTTATGCAAACATGGTGTATTTAAGAGGAGAGTCTGCACTGGATAGCATTGAAGCAGAGGCTAAAAAATGGATAGCGCCATACCCAATAAAATACGATAGCACTCTTAAATGTTATAAGGAAATATTTGAAAACGCCGGTGGACATGGCGGACAAAACCTTCCAAAATCACAAGCATATAAAGATGCAACTATGGCCCACTTTATTTTAAAGAACTGGTCCAAAGGCAAAACCTTTATTCATTATAATGGGGCTTATCACAGTAATTATCACCAGGCAATAGAGTGGTACCTGAAACAACAAAATCCGGATCTTAAAATTTTGGTGATTTCCACAACCGAACAACAGGATAATAATAAGCTTGAAGAAAAAGCTGTGAATAGCGGTGATTTTATTATTTGTACACCCGCATCAATGACGAAAACGTATAAATAATTTAATTTCTCATGTTTGCTAATTTTTCATAGTTGAGAATGGCAACAGCACTTCCTTTAATATCTATTAAGCCCTCTTCTTTAAAATCACCTAAGGTCCTGATAGTTGTTTCTGTTGCCGTTCCTGCTAAGTTGGCTAGATCTTCCCGCCCGATGTTCATGCTAAATTTTGGCTCAGATTCCTTCTTGTAATGGTCGTGAAGGGTAGTTAAAGCCTGGGCCACACGCTTCCTTACTGAGTTGTAAGCAAGTTTTACCAATTGTTCTTCTTTCTCCTGAAGATTATCAGAGATCATTCGTATGAACTTTTTTGATACTTCGGCATTTTTATAAATTAACGAGTAAAAATCTTCTTTAGCGATCATGCATACTTCAGCATCTTCCAATGTGGTAGCTGTATCTTTGTATTGCGCTTCTTCGATAAGGGCATTGTATCCAAAAAAGTCTCCTTCGTTATAAAGGCCGGTAATAAATTCTTTACCCTGTTCGTTGGCACGGTATGTTTTTATTTTTCCCTTGTTCACAAAGAAAATCCCCTTCGGATATCCACTTTCTTTATAAATATCTTCTTTCTTTTTGTAATTCCTTATTTCATTTTTCTCAGATAACTTTTTTAGGTCTTCAAAATTTTTAGCGCTGGTTATAAACTGGTTCAAGCCATTAATATCTTTATTAAAATCTTTCTTCAGTATTTCAGATTTTTTTAAACGGCTTTCAATAGCATTAAGCAACTCTATTTCATCAAAAGGCTTCGTTAAGTAATCATCGGCTCCCATGTCCATACCTTTGCGCATATCACTTCTTTCAGCTTTAGCGGTTAGGAATATAAATGGAATGCCTGAAGTGGTATTGCTCTTTGAAAGTAAATGTAAAACACCATACCCGTCTAAAACGGGCATCATAATATCACAGATGATCAGATCAGGATTTTCTTTTTGGGCGGTTTCAACGCCTTCTTTTCCGTTTTTTGCAGTAAGTATGTTGTAATTGGCCAGCGTTAATATTTCCGCAGTGTTTTCACGAACATCCTGATTGTCTTCTATTAGTAAAATTTTTTTCATTGAGGTATGGTTATTGTAAATGTTGTTCCTTTATTTTCTGTACTTTTTAGGTCAATAGTTCCACCCATTAGTTCTGCATATTTTGCAACAATGTTTAAACCAAGGCCTGTACCTTGTATATGGGTTGCGTTGTTACCACGAAAGAACCGTTCAAATAAATGTTTCTGATCTTCTTTTGATATACCAATTCCCTGATCTTTTACTGATATTTTTACTTCCAGAGGCGTTACTTCGGCAGTAATAGATATGGATCCGCCCTGAGGTGAAAATTTAATAGCGTTAGAACTAAGATTGAACAAAACATTTTTTATAAGCTTTTTATCCAGGCGTACTGTTTCTTGTCCGGTATGACTATATTCCAGCCTTTGCCCATCTATAGCCATTTGCTGCATTTCAGATACGATCTCGGCAATAAAATTTTTAAGGTTGAATTCCTCTTGTTTGTTTTCAACTTTTCCTTCTTCCAGTTTACTAACCGAAAGAAAATCATTTAGAATATCGGTAAGATTATTTATTGATGATTTGATCTTACCCACATGCTTACTATGGTTTGCCGTATCTTTTTTCTCCTCATATTTACTTACAAGTGAAAGCGAGGACATCATTGTTGTAAGGGGTGTTCTAAACTCGTGTGAGGCCATTGAAACAAAACGCGACTTTAGCTCATTTAATTCTTTTTCCTTGTTTAAGGCATTATGAAGCTCTTTTTTTGTTCGCTCCAGTTCTTCAATAGCTTCTTCTAATATTAAAGTTCTGTCTTTAACTTGTTTTTCGAGTTCGGTTGAATAACTTTTCATCCGTTCTTCAGATTGCTTCCTTATGGTAATATCTACTATAAATCCTATAGTAAATTTACCCTCAGCGGTTGAATAAGGACTTAAACTGATTTCAACCGGTAGTTCAGTGCCGTCTTTTTTCAGGCCAAAGAGTTCCATTCCGGCACCCATCGATCGGGGATGCGGATTTTCTCCGTACTTATCACGGTAACCTGTATGTTTTCCTGCAAATCGTTGTGGTACTAATGCTTCTATTTTTTTTCCAAGTAACTCACCTATATTGTAACCGAACATCTTTTCAGCGCTTGGGTTTATCCGTACGATCTCTCCCTTATCATTAACCACCAGAATACCTTCAGTAGCATATAGAAACAGGGCTTCAATACCTTCTTTGCCTTCCATTGTGTTTGTAGTTTACCACTTCTAAATTACGCATTTTAAGTAAATTTGCAACAGTACTTTGCTGGCTTTAAATAAAAAAAACCGCCCTGTTCGGCGGTTTCTTAGTTGGCGGTTTACTTTTTAAAATGTTATTCCCATTTGAAGCGATAGTTTAGGCGCAAATCCGGTATAACCTACGTCCCAAAAATCATTGTATTTCTGGTCTCCGGTTATATCTGAATACTTTAAACCTCCTCCCGCATAGGCATTTAAGCTAAAACGGTTCTCAAGCCCGGTTAATCTAAAACCAAAGCCAACACCTCCAAAACCGGAGTGAATAAAACTATTTTCTGGCGGATTTACCTCAGAGTTAATACTTTCATTTATTTCTTCATAACGGTAACTCAAATATGGAGCAAAATAAGTAAACACAGAATAAGGACGGATCACAATATTCTTAGGCCCTTCAGAATATAAAAGGTTAACCTTGTATTGAACTTCAGCAGTACCGCCAAGTCTTGTTATAGTTTCGTTTGTTTTGTCGAATTTAAAACCACCCGTTACAGCAAACGCGTGATTATTTTTTAAATTCCTTTCATAACCAATTTCAAAGGTCTTTAGAAAAAGATCTATCGGGGAAATATAAATAAAGTTGGATCTTTTGATAACCTTATCTTGGTTAATATTCTGCGCTGTTACAAACAGAGTTAATAGGCTGAAGAAAACAATAAGTTTATTTTTCATAACACAGGTTTGATTTGTTACATTAACTCTTCTGAACATTCAATATGGTTCAAAATGGTATTTACACCGGGTGCCGACCACACAGCTTTTTCTGCCTCCATTTTTTCATCCCAACTGCCCACTTGTCCACTTAGTATTACCTTATGACCGTCTACCTTAACGTCTATATTTTTTGCATCAAGTTGTGCGTGACGATTAAAAGCTGCTTCAATTTTTTTCTTCAGGTCGGTAGAAGGGGCAACAGGTGTTACAACAATATTATTAATTATGCGCTGCACCCCTTTTATAGTCCAGATAGCCCTCACAGCTGATTTTCTTTGAAAATCCCAATCTACATTACCTTCCAGTGTTACTGTGCCGTCTTCAACAAACACTTTTATTTTATCTGGATCCAAATTGCTGTGCCACTCAAGTTCATGTAAAACGGCTTGTGCAATTTCCGGGTCTGTTTTTTTGTTTGTGCCGCTAAGCTTTACAGTAATATCTTCAGCAATTCCGCGAACGCCTTTTACATCACGTGTAATTCTTTCTGCTTTGATTTTCTTTGGGTAAGAATCTACCATACCGGAGAGTGTTACAATACCGTTCTTAACGGCAACACCAATTTCATTTGCGTTTAATAATGGGGTCCATTTTAAGGCTTCCATTACGTTGTTTTGAATTTCAATATCTTTTTTCATGATGATCGTTTTTAAATTATAAACCAAAAGTATGGCAAGCATTAAAATATTATTAGGAGGCTGGTCAGCAGAGGTACTGATCTTTATCATATACCCATCTGACCACCCTCATTATTGTATCCTTTTTCTTGTCGGATATTTGACCCATAAACTTTAAACTAAACAAAACGTATGAAAACAGAAAAAATTTACACCCAGCACGAAGAAAACAAAGAATGGTTAAGCAACTTGTTATTCTATAAAGATGAGATCAAAGTATTTGGTAACCGTTTATCAGAGATCGCCTCAAAAAACACTTCGAAAGAAATATTGGCGCAGGTTGAGCATTTTCAAAACCAATTGATCATTCAAAAAGATCATATAGACAGAATTAATCACGAGATAAACCTGAGTAATGATGCAATTAATGCTGAGATAAATAAGAATGGCACCGCCACTGATCATAGAAGCATTAAAGATCATGATGTGGTAAGGGATAGTATGAAATCTTTTGAAAGTATTTTTGTTAGCCTTAAAATTGATTTGAATATTTTTTTAAGTAAGTGGATGTAATTATTAATAAATAAAATCAAACACCATGACACCAACAGAAAATTTACATTACGCCATAGGTCAGTTGGCCTATGCAATTGCAAAGGCCGATGGCCAGGTTCAAAAAGAAGAGCGCCAAAAATTCGCAAACATAGTTGCCGCTGAATTGCGCTGTAAGGATTATGGCTTTAATATAACCGATATTATTTTTAAAGTATTGGATGACGAAAAGTTTATTAAATCGCAGGACGCTTATGATTGGGCAATGAATCAAATTCATACAAACAGTCATTACCTTAGCCCGCAGTTAAAAGAAACATTCATAAAGGTGTTGCAAAAGGTTGCTAAGTCTTATCCTCCTGTAACTATTGATGAGGTTAATATTCTTGAAAAATTCCAAAAAGATATCGCTGATATTCATGGCGATCCTATTTATTATAATAACCATGCAAAATAATAGAATTATGAAAGTAAATGCTATCAAAAGAATTCTAATTCCAACAGATTTTTCAAAAACAGGCCTTTTAGCTGTTAAGCACGCGGCTTTTATGGCTAAGCTAACAAAAGCCCATTTGATCTTACTACACGTTATCGAAATTCATGAATCGGCCTGGGATATTTATAACCCGGCAGTTATTATGAGAGATGACACGACTATACAAAAAGCTGCTGAAGCGCAATTATCAAAGTTAGCCGATTCGATCAGCAAAGAATATATTGTTAGCATTGAAACGATCTGTGTAAGTGGTAGCGTAAGCGCTGAGATTGCAAGCGCTGTAACAGAAAATCAAATTGATCTTGTAATAATGGGTACACATGGCGCACACGGCTTTAAAGAATATTTTGCCGGAAGCAACGCTTATAAAACAGTTAATATTTGCCCTTGCCCAGTGATTACAGTGCAAACCAACGCTAAAAAATTAGGCTTCACAAATATTGTACTCCCAATAGATGATTGTTTTGAGTCGCGACAAAAAGTTGATTTCACAATTTCGTTAGCAAAAAAATATGCTGGCAAAATACACATACTAGGTTTGTTTGAAGAAAAAGAGGATACTGATCTTAAAAAGTTTAACGTAAAATTAGAATCAGTGAAAAGGGCAATTACAAAAGCTGGTTTAAGTTTTGATGCCAAAACAATAAGAAGCGAGGATTTTGGTTTAGATACTTTACGCTATGCCAGGAAGGTGAAGGCAGACCTAATCTCTGTGCTAACGGATCACGAGTCGCAATATAACGGTCGCTTCCTTGGTGTATTCGCTCAACAGGTAGTTAACCATTCAAAAATTCCTGTATTAAGTTTACATCCTGTTGAATTAGGTGTTTACGATCCGGTTTCCCTTGCAGGTTCTAACTCATTTTAGTAAACCTTGAAATAAAAAGGAAAATTTATTAGTAAAAAAAGAAATATGAAAAACTTAAATTCAATAGGGTTAGACAATAAAAAGTCAATGCAACTGGCTGAAAAATTAAATGTGCTTTTGGCAAACTATTCTATATTTTATCAAAATACAAGAGGATGCCACTGGAATATAAAAGGAGAAAAATTCTTTGAGCTTCACCTTAAATTCGAAGAATTGTACAATGATCTATTATTAAAAATAGATGAAATTGCAGAAAGAATATTAACGCTTGGTCATTCTCCAAATCATAAATATTCTGATTATAAGAAGATATCTTCCATTAGCGAAAGTAGTTTTACAGATGATGGCAAAAAAGCGGTTAAGGATATTTTAGAATCCTTTAAAACAATAATCACAATTCAACGCGAATTACTATCACTATCAACCCAGGCAGGTGATGAGGGAACTGGTGCGCTTATGAGTGATTATATAAGAGCGCAGGAGAAGTTAGTATGGATGTATTCAGCATTTATTAAAAAATAGAATTGGTATCCGAAAAATCTTACTTTCGCTTTGTTTTAGTGATAATTATCGCTCATACTGTTGCATATCTTATCTCTGGCGGAATCGCGTATCAATTTATTACTAAAGAGTTTTGGGAAGGTGAAGATCCATTGTTGGCTGCTTACTTACGTACACCAGGAAATGCGGAATTGTGGCGTTACGCAATGATATGGCAAATTCCGGGACAGTTAATTAGAGCATTACTTATTGGGCTCGTTCTGCTGCCACTGCATTCTTTTTTAAAAGAATGGTCGGCAATGAAAACATTCCTGTTTTTTAGTTCGCTGTTATTTGTACTTACTCATTTGGCATCGGCGGCACCATCTCCAGCTAATATTGAAGGTTTAGTATATGTGAAACCTGAGTTTGTAAATTTAGGTTTTTTCAAAATGCAACCGGAAATGATTGTATATAGCATTATTGCCGGAATGATATTCGCCAAGTTTGCTTATAAAGGCAAAACAAAGGATAAAGTATAATTAAAGAGATAAAATGATCTTTAATCACTTAACAACAATTGTAACCGAGTGCATTTTGAATTGATCCTATGTTTGTTACAACAAAGTAGTTGGACAAACATAATCTGTAATTTTGAATTTGCCACTTTCTTTTAAAGTATTAAATCCTCCTTTTACATTAACAAGATTTCTATAGCCCCTTGCCTGCAAAATTGAAATGAAAACCACCGAGCGGTAACCACCGGCACAGTGCACGTAATAGGTTTTATTTCGGTCAACTTTTAGCATACTTTCATTTATGAAATCAAGCGGTGCGTTTTCAGCTTCTATTAAATGCTCACTACCATATTCGCTCGCTTTGCGTACATCGAGAATAGAAATGTTTTTTGATTTCATAATGCTGGCCAATTGATCTTCATTAACAGATGGAATAGTGTCCGTTTCTTTTTTCGCATCTATCCAGCTTTTAAAACCTCCTTTAAGAAAGCCAAGCGCATGGTCATAACCCACCCTTGCAAGTCGGGTAATAACTTCGCCCTCTCTGCCTTCATCGGCAACAATTAATAAATTTTGTTTAATGTCTGGAATTAACGTACCAACCCATGTGGCAAAACTTCCATCTATTCCAATATTTATAGAGTTAGGAATAAAACCGTTTGTAAAAGAATTTGCATCGCGCGTGTCAATGATCACTGCGTCTGTTTCGTTTGCAATAGTTTCAAATTCTATTGCAGTCAATGCTTTTGTTCCTCTTTTCAAAACCTCGTCTATACTTTCGTAACCTTTAATATTTAATAAAACATTTTGAGGAAAGTAAGAAGGCGGGGGAACCAAACCTGTTAAAATTTCTTTTATGAATTGTTCCTTTGTTAACTTTGGATTCAGGGCGTAATTAACCTGCTTTTGATGTCCAAGCGTATCAGTTGTTTCTTTGCTCATGTTTTTGCCACAAGCGCTTCCTGCCCCATGATTTGGATAAACAATTAATTCATCACTTAAAGGCATTAGTTTATTTCGAAGAGAATCGTATAAATGCCCGGCTAACTTTTCTTCGGTTAGATCAGCAATAACATGCTGAGCAAGATCTGGCCTGCCAACATCTCCAATAAATAAAGTGTCTCCGGTTATGATCCCGTGTTCATTCCCATTTTCATCCAGTAGTAAATACGTTGTGCTTTCCATAGTATGTCCTGGCGTGTGAATTGCTTTAACACTATAATTCCCCACTTTAAATATTTCGTTATCCTTTGCAACAATAGCCTCATAACCGGGTTTTGCAGTTGGACCAAAAACAATTTGCGCACCTGCCTTTTTAACCAGATCTAAATGCCCGCTTACAAAGTCAGCATGAAAATGTGTTTCAAATACATACTTTATTTTCGCATTATCTTTTTTTGCCCTGTCAATATAAGGTTGAACTTCTCTTAACGGATCAAAGATCGCGGCTTCACCATTATTCTCTATGTAATAGGCCGCATGAGCTATGCAACCTGTATAAATTTGTTCTACTTTCATATTATTTAGTTTTT
>JAUXSA010000159.1 GCA_030681615.1 Bacteroidota bacterium | reverse complement strand
GCTAATTTGCAGGTGGTATTAACCGGTGGCGATGCTGATTATTTGGGCAAACAACTTAAAAATCGTTTATTTGCCAACCAAAACATTTTGCTTTACGGCTTAAACACCATTTTAAACTATAACCTTGAAAAATAGACTTTTTTTAATTTTTTTTATCACCTTTTCGGCTTCTTTTTTCACGGCTCAAAATAATACGTTCAGCCCATATTCACGTTATGGTTTAGGCGATCTTAATCCAACTACTTTTGCACATAATTCAGGTATGGGCGGTGCTTACATTGCACTAAAACCGGATTCGCTAATGCCTATTTTTATTAATGCCGGAAACCCGGCTGCTTATTCCTTAATTAAGTTAACCTGTTTAGAAGTAGGAGGCAGCTATATAAATTCAAAATTTACGGGTAACAATTCTTCATTAAATAAATGGTCTGCCAATTTTGCTTACGGTGCTTTGGGTTTTCCAATAAGATCTAATGGTGGCGCCTGTTTTGGCATAATGCCCTATACCAATGTTGGTTACGACCTTCAAAACACCATAGAGGAGCCGGGTATTGGCTCAGTAAAATATTTATTTAGCGGTACAGGTGGTTTAAATAAAGTTTTTGGGGGTTATGGAATAATGCCTTTTCAAAACAGGTTAGTAAATTTCAGAAAAGAACATCTTTTCATAGATGACTCTTTAAAACATTTAAGCAAAGGAAGTTATAAGATAAGAGATTTTGGAAATAAAGTGTTAAGTGACCTTTCTATTGGTTTTAATGTGAATTATATTTTTGGAAGTATTGAACAAACTTCGCGCGTGGTTTATCCAAACTCTCTTAATTATAATAACACATATCGCGAGCATGCTTTAAACCTTGGCGCCTTTACAGGAAATTTTGGTGTGCAAACCGCCATTACAATCGATAGTGTTAAACAAAAAGGTACCACAAAAAGACGTCAGTTGGCCCAAAAGGTGAAATTTACTTTTGGTTATTTCATGGCACTAAATAATACAATTAGGGCAAATTACGATGCCACTGTTTATAATTACATCTTAAATGGTTTTGGAGATGAAATTGTAAGAGATACGGTTTTAGCCAATAAAGATCAAAAAGGAAATATTACCCTGCCTTTAGAACAAGGTTTTGGTTTGGGATACAAAAAAGGCGAACGTATTAACCTCGTAGCTGATTTTGCTATTACCAATTGGTCGCAATTTATTTTTTTAAATAATGCCAGTTCACTAAAAGATAATTACAGAATTGCTTTAGGTGTTAATTTTGTGCCCGAGAAATATGCTGCAGGTAGCGGGGCATTTTTTAAGAAGTTAAATTACAGGTTGGGTGTTAATTATCAAACCGGTTATATCTCGGTAAAAAATACAGTTGTTTCTAATTATGCTGTTAGCGCCGGTGTTGGTTTCCCTGTGGGTTTTGGCCGTCTTTCATCAATGGTTAACGTTAGCGCGCAATACGGTCAAATGGGCAGCACAGCAAACAATTTGATCAAAGAAAATTATTGGAAAATAAATTTTGGTTTCACTTTTTCTGACCGATGGTTTCAAAAATTCAGATACGATTAAATTGTTTAAAATTAAATTGATAGTTTATTTTGCGGCCATTGGTTTTATTTTTGGTTCCTGCACAAACGATCTAAAAGATGTAATGGCTTTACCTGGCAACAAAAAAAGTCCCTCACAGGTGGGCGATAGCGTAACTTTACTTTTTACCGATAGCGCGCAACTTAAAATTATTTTAAAAGCCAACCGTATGCTTATTTTTACAAAAAATGTAAGCGAGCCATTCACTATTTTACCGAAAGGCGTTTTTGTTACCTTTTTTGATACAGAAGAAAAAATATCGAGCACCTTAAAAGCTAATTATGGCATCCGGTACGACCTCACTAAAAAAATGGAAGCAAAATACGCAGTTGAGGTAGTAAATAAAAAAGGTGAAAAATTAGAAACAGAAAAATTAACCTGGGATGAAGTGAATAAAACAATTTATACCGATGCCTTTATTAAAATAACAACTGCCGACCAGGTAATTATGGGCAAAGGCTTAAAAAGCAACCAGGATTTTAGCAAATACGAAATTAAAGAAGTAACAGGAACCATAAAACTGAAGAACAATGAACTCTAACATGCAAAATAAAACATTTATTTTTTTAGAACGCCTTTGGTTGGTTGGTGTGATACTTGGAATTGTTTTAGTTGTTTATTTTTTAATAATGAAAGATAACGACAGCGCCGTTTTCTTTTTTGGTTTTTTTATTTTGTCATCTATAATTTATTTAATGCGCAAACGCCAACGTAAAAAACACGAGGCTTTTCTTAAGCACCAAGAGGAACAAAAGAAGAATAGTCGTTAGTCTATAGTCGCCAGTCTTAGTCATAAGTCTTTTGTCGTGCATCCTTTGTCATAACCACTTATCCAATAAATTCAAACAAGAACACTTTTAATCGTACCTTTAATTAACAATGTTATGGGTATTATTTAAAGAGAGTTTATTTTTTGCTTGGCAATCGCTTATAGTAAATAAATTGCGGTCCTTCTTAAGCCTGCTTGGTATTACCATTGGCATATTTGCCATCATCCTTGTTTTTACGATCGTAGATGGATTAGAAAGCAATATTCGCGGCAGTATACAATCGCTTGGTAATAATGTAGTGTATATTCAAAAATGGCCATGGGATTTTGGTCCGGATTATCCCTGGTGGAAATACATTAATCGCCCGGTTCCTAAATATTATGAATTAGATGAATTACAAAAAAAATGCAAAAGCACCGAAGCAATCGCCTACCGTATGGGTAAGAGGCGCACTATCAAATACAAATCAAACAGCATTCAAAATGCTGTGGTTGCAGGTATTTCACATGAATTTTATAAAATAAAGAATTTCGATCTTACATCCGGAAGATATTTTACACAAAACGAAACAGATGCCGGTTATCATTTAGCATTAATTGGTGCCAGTATTGCTGAAGGACTTTTTCCAAACGAAGATCCCATTGGAAAAGAGATCAAAATATCGGGACATAAAGCAGTTGTAATAGGTGTTATTAAAAAAGAAGGCGAAAGTTTACTAGGAATTAGTTTCGATTACCAGGTAATAACGCCTTTTAATTTTGCCCGTTATTTTTTAGATCCAAAATCAGAAAATGCCGACCCTATTATATATGCAAAGGCAAAACCAAATGTTTCTAACGCCGAAATGATGAGCGAGTTAACCGGCGTCTTAAGAGGCATTCGTAAATTAAAGCCAATGGGCGAACCTAATTTTGCCCTTAACGAAACCAGTTTAATAAGCAAAGGTTTTGATGGTTTGTTCGACATTATAGGCACCGCCGGCTGGATAATAGGTGGCTTCTCAATTTTGGTGGGTGGTTTTGGTATTGCCAATATTATGTTTGTTTCGGTAAGAGAGCGCACTAATTTAATTGGTATACAAAAGAGTCTGGGTGCAAAGAATTTTTTTATCCTTGTACAATTTCTTGGTGAGAGTGTTATGCTAAGCACCATTGGCGGTTTTTTTGGATTGCTGCTAACATATATAATAACAGCATTGGGTAAGGATGTTATTGATATGGACATAGGTTTAACCAGCACTAACATAATTTTAGGTTTTACGATCTCAATTTTAATTGGCATTATAAGTGGCTTTATTCCGGCTTACAGCGCATCGCAATTAGATCCGGTAGAAGCAATAAGGAGTAATTAAAATGATGCGGCCAAAGATCATAACGTTTATATGCATTATCGGTTATTTATCGGTGGTGTTTACTTTTCCGCAGGTATTCTCGCCCCAAATAAAAAAACTAGGTGTTTTTATACCTGCGATCTATGGTATTTTGGTGGCGGCTAATTTTATTGCCTGTGTTGGCTTGTGGTATTTTAAGCAGTGGGGTGTGCAATTGTACGTTATTTCGGTTTTTGCAAAATTGCTTTTTTATATTCTTTCAAATCAACTGGGTTTTGGTTTTTATTTGAATTTAGCAATGTCTTTTATTTTCATAATTATTTTACTTCGGTTTTATCCCAAAATGAACCAAAATCTGTAAATCTCAAAAAATTATATCTAAAAAATTGGCATTATCATCTATAAAATAGCCTTTTAGAGATAAAAGGTTTGTTATTTAGAAAAAAAATTGTATATCTTTAAAGTAGAAATCAATTTATTTACTCAGTAGAAGACACATTTTAATCAATGAAAAGTATGGTTGGCGAAGTTGAATCGACGGAAGTTCTTGAAACTCTAAAGAGTTTTTTTGGATTTGACGGCTTTAAAGGGACTCAGGAAAAAATTATAAAAAACCTATTAGCTGGCAATGACACCTTTGTTATTATGCCAACTGGTGGCGGAAAAAGTTTGTGTTATCAATTACCGGCAATTATGTCAGAAGGAACTGCAATTGTTGTTTCTCCTTTAATTGCCTTAATGAAGAATCAGGTAGATGCCATTCGTGGATTTAGTAATGAGAATGGTATTGCACACTTTTTAAATTCATCTCTTAATAAAGCAGAAATTGCTACGGTTAAAAAAGACGTTCTCTCAGGAAAAACAAAATTATTATACGTTGCCCCCGAAACATTAACTAAAGAAGATAACATTGCTTTCTTTAAAGAGTTTAAAATTTCTTTTTTCGCGATAGATGAAGCACATTGTATATCCGAATGGGGACATGATTTCCGTCCGGAGTACAGAAGATTACGCCCGATTATTGATGCCGTTGGAAATGTACCTGTAATGGCTTTAACTGCTACTGCAACACCAAAGGTGCAACAGGATATTCAAAAAAATCTTGGTATGATGGCGGCTAATTTATTTAAGTCGTCATTTAACCGCGCAAATTTATATTACGAAGTACGTGCAAAGCAAAACGTAAATAAAGAGATCATTAAATACGTAAAACAAAACTCTGGTAAAAGCGGTATCATTTATTGTTTAAGCAGGAAAAAAGTTGAAGAAATAGCCGAGGCATTAAAAGTAAACGGAATTAAAGCAGCACCTTATCACGCAGGGCTTGATGCAAAAGAACGTGCAAGAACACAGGATCAGTTCTTAATGGAAGAATTGAACGTAATAGTTGCTACCATTGCTTTTGGAATGGGAATTGATAAGCCGGATGTACGTTTTGTAATTCACCACGATATTCCAAAATCATTAGAGGGTTATTACCAGGAAACAGGTCGTGCCGGCCGTGATGGGGGAGAAGGAAATTGCGTGACCTTCTACAGTCATGATGATATTATGAAGTTGGAAAAATTCATGAAAGATAAACCGGTTGCCGAACAGGAAATTGGAAAACAAATGCTTTCTGAAACGGCTTCGTTTGCCGAGACCAGCAGTTGCCGCCGGAAATTTATCCTGCACTATTTTGGTGAGGAATTTCATGAGCCCGATTGTTCGGCCATGTGCGACAATTGCCGTCATCCAAAACAAAAATTTGAAGCAAAAGAAGATCTTGAATTAGCTATTGAAGCAGTTCTTGAAATTAAAGAAAAACATAAATTAAAAGATGTTATTAATGTGTTAATGGGAACATTAACCGCCACAGCAAAAACGTACAAGCATAATAATGTAGAGAGCTGGGGTAAAGGTGTAGATCACGATAAAGATGAAAAATTCTGGCAGGCAATTTTACGCCAGGCTGTGGTTAATGGTTACTTTGTTAAGAACATTGAGAATTACGGTTTGCTAAGTGTTACAGAAAAAGGACATGCATTCTTAAAAAAACCACACAGCATTAAATTTACACGCGATCACGATTTTAATAATACCGATAAAGATCACGACGATGATATAATGATTGGTGGAAAAGGCGGCAGCGGTGCAGCCGAC
>JAUXSA010000189.1 GCA_030681615.1 Bacteroidota bacterium | reverse complement strand
CAGGAAATTTAAAAAAAGATTTTAATGCAAATGAAAAATGGGAAGAGTTCAAATTAAGAGTTCAACAGGATTCTACTGTTGGAAAAATACAGCCAAAAAATCACTGGTTTAAAATTGCGGCAGCAATTGCATTTTTAATTGGCTTTGGAGTTTTAATTAAAGTTTTGGTTTTTGATTCTACAAGCAAGGTTAGCCAGATAAATGAATCTGTTGTCATGCTAGATATTATTACTACTGACTCTTCAAAAACATTTTTTCTTCCAGACAACACAAAGATTTATCTTAATAAGAATAGTAAGTTTTCTTATTCCGAAAAATTTAACGAAAACACGAGAGTAACTTATCTTGAAGGTGAAGCGTTCTTTGATGTTTGTAGAGATACTTTGCGTCCATTTATAGTGAATTCATTTGGCACTGAAACAAAAGTTCTTGGAACATCATTCAATATTATCGGGAATAAGGAAGAAGTATCTGTTATTGTAGTAAGCGGTAAAGTTGAATTCCAGTCATCGGAGCATCCTGAAAACGACAATTTAATACTTGAAGCTGGTGATAAAGGAACATTCAACGAAAAAAGTATTTCCATGTCAAAAGAAAAAAATAAAGACAAAAACTTTATTTGGTGGAAAAAAGTAAAACTTGAACACGAAGCAAAAAAAATATTAAACAAACTAAAACGCAAAATAAAATGAAAGCAACCAAAAAAATGATATTATCATCCTGTATAACGTGTTGGATTATTCCAGGACTATTACTTTCCTTTCTTGTTTCTTGCTCAGGCAAAAAAGACGACGCCCATGTTGGTGGTGCTGAAAATAAATCAATTGAGCTAAGTAGTCCCGCTAATTCAACGCTCGAAGAGTTAGCGGCATCTTTTATTTTGGCAGTTAAAAAAAGTGATCCGAATACAATTTCGGAATTTCTTCCTACAAAAGAAGATGTTGAAAATATCCTGCTCACCTATGAAGGAACGGAAAAAGAGAAAAAAGCTATTCTTGCTAAGAGCGAAGAAAATACAAAAACAATTAATGCAAATACCTTCAAATCTATTGACGAAATTACAAATAAAGGAAAAGAAGCAGGCATTAATTGGGAAGAAACATCATACGCAGGTATAGAACAAAAAGCAGAAGCAGAAAATAAAACCGAATCGGCTGATGTTATTATCAAAATAAATTATAAAAACATTATATACAAAATCAGAATATCAGAATGTATTAAAACGAGCAGAGGCTGGCTCATTTTTGATAAACCTGTTTGGAAAGATTAATCTAAAAAAATAAATAATTGGGTAACAGCAAACTGAAAGTGGGCAACAGCGTTTCTGAAGAAAACCACAATAAAATTAATATCATGAAAATATTTAATAAAATTCTGCTGTTATTTGCAGCGATACTACTCATAAACAATGCAACTCAAGCGCAGGGACTAAAAGGCGGAAAGAAAAAAAAGATAGAGCAATCGCCTGAAAAAAAGAATGAGAAGGAAAACGAAAAAAAGGATGACAGAGAGAATGAAAAAGAAGATGAAAATGAGCACGAACATAAAAATGGAAAAAAATTAAATTTGTCTTCAAACGGAGAAGGCTGCTTCGATGCAAATACACGCATACTAAACATAGGTCTTGGTTTCGGAGGAGGTAATTACTATTCTGCATACAGGGGCTTCGGATACAGTTACAGAGTGAGCCCAGCCTTTAGTCTAACTTATGAGCAGGCGTATCCTAAAAAACTAGGACCGGGTTATTTGGGTATAGGTGCCTATTTAGGATTCCAAACTTTTAGTTCTACTTATAATTACTTTTACGATAACAATAATTACAAAGGCAACTATTACTACAAAAATAGTTGGAAGGACTTTATGATAGCAGCAAGGGGCGCTTATCACTTGGATATTTTAAATTCAAAAAAAGCAGAACTCTATGCTGGTCTTTTGGTTGGACTGAGAATTCAAACCTATAATTATGAAACTAATAACCCTGATCCTTATGCTTATGATTACCGATTACGCAACGGTAGCGTTTACCCAACTTATTCCATATTTGTAGGTGGGCGTTGGTATTTCGCAAAAAACGTAGGAATATTTGCTGAAGTTGGGTATGGTATTTCTTATCTAACAGGCGGAGTTAGTTTTAAATTTTAATATTTAGAATCACTAAAATAACTGGTATGAAAGCGTTAATTATTTTTTTAATACTGCCGATCTTCCTTTCAATCACTTCGAATGATAAATTAGATAGTGATAACGGATTTGGAAATTACAAATTCGGGACATCTCCGCAGCAATATAAAGATTTAACAATTGAAATTGAAGAAGGAACTTCAAAATTATTTTCATCGTCCTCTCAGATAAACACGAATGTAAATGGCGTTGAGTTTGAATATATACGAGTGACATTTTGCAGCGATAAATTATCAGCCATCTCTTTGCAAACAAAACATAATACCAGCGCCAAATTTTTCCAGTTTTTACAAGAAAATTATGGGAGACCAAATAAGGTAAAAGAAAATCACGAATGGTTAGGGAAAAATGTTCGATTAGTGTATGAACAAATTAACACTAAGGACGCGGTAATTTCTTTTTATAATAGACAAATATACGAGCAAGGTAAAAAGACCAAAAAGTAAATAAATTTTAAGGAACTCGTTAAAATCTACATTCCAAATTTCAATTAGGTGGTTAATAAGCTTGGGTAGAGCTATTTTACACCACCCATGCAACCTTTTCTAAAATCCGCGTCTTATTACTGTAACTTTGAATATAACTTATAAAGATTGACTCCTTTCGAAGAAAAATTGATCTCGGGATGCTTGGCTAATAATCCCGCCTTGCAAAAAGAACTCTATTCGCATTTTTCTTCGAAAATGTATGGAATTTGCATGAGATACGCTAAAGACAGAGACGAAGCCTCTGATTTGTTACAGGAAGGTTTTATTAAGGTATTTGACAATTTGCATAAATTTAAAAAAGAAGGGTCTCTTGAAGGTTGGATAAGAAGGATCATGATAAATGTAGCTCTTTCAAATTTTAGAAAAAACCACCATTTATATGCTATTGTAAATATTGATAACATAGAAATTAAAGATGAATTGCCGGAAGATGAGAATATAATGAATGAGATTGAAATCAATGAGGTTTTAGAGATTATCCGTGAACTTCCTGCCGGCTATCAAATGGTGTTAAACTTATACGCAATGGATGGATATTCACACAAAAAAATTGCTCAACAACTCGGGATTTCTGAAAGCACTTCTAAATCACAGCTATCAAGGGCACGGGTAATTTTAGTAAATAAAATAAAGGAAAACATTTCAAAAAAAAAATTAAAGGCAGCCAATGAAGGATAAGTTAAATAAAAATAACGTATTCAATTCTTTAAACTCAGCTTTTGATGAATTTAAAGATACGCCACCCGAAAGAGTTTGGGATGCTATTGAATTAGATTTAGCTAAAAAACAATTAAAAAAAGACAAAAAACGCTTTTTTTGGGTACAATTTTTATCAATTGCGATAGTCATTTTCTTTTCAATATTCGGAATTTACAAACTTGTAAACTATACTCATGTACTTTCTGATAATTCATCGGTAAGCAAACCTCCCGCAAAAATTACTGATACCACAAACATTGAAAATAAATCAACTAATTACATAACGCCGAAAGATGCTTCTAATTCAGTTTTGGAACCGCAGAAAAATTCGACAAAAAACGCGAAACTAATAGCAAGCAAAAATATAAACGAGAATGCTATTCCATTACAACAAACAAAGACAAAGGATGATTCCGATATTAAATTAGCTCATAACTCAAACGATATTCGGACTAATAATCCGAATGAAAAAAACGTTCCTGAAAAAAAGATCACTCAAAACAAAATAAATGGTTCATCAAAACAATTAGCT
Source organism: Bacteroidota bacterium (assembly GCA_030681615.1). Lineage (GTDB taxonomy): Bacteria > Bacteroidota > Bacteroidia > B-17B0 > Aurantibacillaceae > Aurantibacillus. The sequence goes on along the minus strand of JAUXSA010000189.1, from coordinate 5,515 downwards.
AATGTAAATATTAAAAAAACTAACAACAGCGGAGCTAATGATACTGTCCAAAATAACACCGAAGTAAATAAAGCAGGAACATTTGGTCAGAACATCAATAGAAACGAAACTAAACAAGAAACACAAAGCAATACAGATTCGGCGGCTATTGTAGTTGCTAAGAATAATCTTGACAGTGTTAGTACGCGATATTCTGATTCTCTCGCAGTGGTCGCAAACGTATCCAAAACCGATACCATAAATCAAATCAATAATCAGCTTCCGACAACAGAACCAAATAAAACACAATCGCGTATATCTGTAATGGCATTCTTTTCACCGGATTATTCCAGCCGACTTTTAATGAATGGCAACAACTCAACGGCATCCGGCTATAATAAGGGAGAAGTTCCTTTATTCGCATTTAAATCCGGATTAAGAATCGGGTATGATTTATCCGATAACTTGAATATTCAAATAGGCGCCACATATTCTTATATGGAGCAAAAATCAACACCCATGAACTTAAGCATAGATTCAAGTGAAACTGAGCATACCCGATATTCCTTTTCTACCTCTTCTGGAATTGTTAGCTTTTCTTCGGATGATTTTGAAGATGATGATGAGGGAAATTTATCAAAAGACAAGATTTATACATTATACACCGCAAAAGAGAAAATCCAATTTATTAATGTGCCTATACTTGTAAGATACAAATTACTAAATAAAAAAATAAGCGCTTATTTTTTAGGCGGAATTACGGCAAATTTCATTGTAAGTAAACAAGTAAAACTTGATGTATTAAACCAACCCGGTAGTCTAACTGTAAATACAAATAAAATATCAGGCTTGAGGTCAATGAATGGAGGCGTTTTATTCGGCCTTGAATGCCATTATAACTTTTATAAAGGCTTAGGTGTATTATTAGCCCCTACAATAACAGGTTCATTTACCTCAATTAATAAAAATACACCCGTAAAATCTTATCCTTTTTCGCTTGGTTTAGCCGCTGGTCTGATTTATCACTTCTAACTGGATCTTAAAAGAGCACTTTTAACAAATTTATTTTAAAACCCATGCAACCATTTCAAAAAACTTCATCTTATATATATAGAAACAATACTAAAATCAAAAACCATGAAAACCAAAGCAATTTTAATCTTAATGACAATTGGAACCCTTTTCATTGCATCCTGTGAAAAGGCAAATCCATTTAAGAAAAACCAAAAAGTAAAGGCTTACACTGTAGTTAGTTCTGAAGCCGTTCCTCAGCCGGTAAAAAGCACTTACGCATCACGCTATTCAGGAGCAACGGTTGAAACATGGTATAAAAAAGGCAATACCACTTTTGCTGCGAAACCTAACCCAAATAGCCAAGTAGCATTTGCATCATTCACTAATGATGGGAATTTTATCAAAGAAGGTCCTGAAGTAGAAAATGAGGTGGAAAACGAAATGGAGGATGAAAATGAAAATGAAAGCGAAGATGAAGATTAATTTTACTTGCCAATAAGCGATAAATTTAAACAGGATTATTTAAGTGTCCCGCGGTCTGTTCTGCCCCTTGGGTAGTACTAAAACTGCGGGATTGCTTTACCTCTTCACTTCTGTTAATTAATAACCCATTAAAACAAATTTTATGAGAAATAAATTACCAAAGAAATCACTGCAATCATTTTTATTAGTTATAGCACTTTTTATTTCGGGCGCTGTAAAGTCGCAGTCTTGGTGGCAGGAAAATGCTCAAGTCGCAGCTAATTTTAACAACATTAATTTTGCCGACAATAATACCGGCTGGGCACTTGCTGATTCAATGAATGGCATTCTTTTTGTTGCTCCGGTCATTAAAAAAACTACAAATCAGGGCGCAACTTGGATAACTCAAAGCATTGGATCAAATTATTACCAATTAAATTCAAGCCATTTTTTTAATACCTCAAATGGGATGATTGTTGGTAAATATTTGGTTTCAGGGAAAGGCTCAATACTTACAACAACAAACAGTGGAACAACATGGACAACTAACGATACTTTTCCTAACGTGTTAAAAGATGTGTTTTTTATTAATTCCACAACGGGATGGGCCTGTGGGCAGAACGGATACCTTATTAAAACAACTAACGGTGGGGTAACATGGGCAACACAAACCAGCAATGCCGTTGACCATCTTTTTTCTATTCATTTTGCCGACGTTAATAACGGTTGGGCAGCGGGTCCTAACGGAGGCATCGTTCATACTACAAACGGAGGCACAACATGGTCGGTACAAACCAGTTCCGTTTCAACTCAGGATCATTTTGGAGTGTTTGCATTAAGCCCTACCACTGCATTTGCAGTTGGTTCTAATGGATTAATGATTAAAACCACTAACAGCGGAACATCATGGACAACTGTTGCCGTTCCAACTGTTGATCATATTTATGATATTACATTTATCAATGCTAACGAGGGATGGGCTGTTGGGGCAGGAGGAAATGTTGAAATAACAACAAATGCTGGAACAACATGGACGACACAGGTAAGTAATACAACAAACGATATTAAGTCTGTTTGTATGAAAAACTCTGCGCTGGGTTGGTATGCAGGAAAAACAGGAACAGTATATTACTACGGAACAAGTCCTGCCGGAGTAAACGAAATCAATAATCCAATTAAAAGTTTAAAAATATACCCAAATCCTTTTACATCATCAGCGATTATAAATATTGAAAGTGATGTTAAAGACCTGCAATTTACTTTTACAGTTTACGACATATTAGGAAAACAAGTAATGCAAAATAATCATCATGGAACAACATCGGTAATAAACCGTGAAAATTTAGATGCGGGTATTTATTTTTATAAAATAGAAAATAAGCAGCAAGTATTAAAATCAGGTAAACTCATTATACAATAATCAAATTAAAACTAAAGTCATGAAAGCAAAAACCATTTTATTAAGTTTATTTGCGCTGATAAGCCTTATAACCTTTGACAGCTGTAAAAAATATCCTGATGGGCCCACGTTGAGCCTTAGAACCAAAACTGGAAGGGTTTCAAATGTTTGGAAAGTTGAAAAGTGCACAAAGAACGGAGCGGATATTACAGCAAGCAAAAACGACAGAACCTATGAATTTAGAAAGGACGGAGTTTTTATTTACACATCGGGATCTAAAACAGAACAAGGTTCGTGGGCATTCATCAATAAAAAAGAATGGTTAGATGTTAAAACTTCCGACCCTTATAAATGGGAGATTTTACGTTTAAAGGAAAAAGAAATGTGGGTGAGAGAAAATGATGGTGATGTTTTTGAGTATCATTTGGTGCCAAGATAATTTGGCGAACTTTCCCATTTACTTTTTTTGTAAAATGGCGTTTTTTTTGTAAATTGTCTTGAATTTTATATTATGACCATGAAGAAAATTTATCTATTCAAAAATCTGGCAGCCTTTGCATTTTTCCTGGGCTTCTACAGCGTTTGTTCCCAAACCATCACCACCGCAGCTGGCACAGGTTCAGCCGGTTTTAGTGGTGATGGAGGACCAGCCACGGCCGCGTCAATAAATGCTATTTATGGTCAGATGGCCACCGACAACGCAGGCAATATTTATTTCACCGATCAATTTAATAACAGAATCAGAAGGATCGATATCAGCACCGGAACCATCACTACGGTTGCAGGTACTGGTACATTTGGCTTTGCAGGTGACGGAGGACCGGCTATTTCTGCACAGTTCTATAATCCTTGTGGAATTGCCATTAACACGGCTGGTGACATTTATATCGCCGATACCTACAACTACAGAATCAGGAGAATTTCCAGCGGAACCATAACCACTATTTGCGGCAACGGTAGTGCTACCAGTACGGGGGACGGAGGTCTAGCCACAGCTGCCACAATCAACTCACCGGGACATCTGTATGTCGATGCCGTTGGGAATATTTTTATTACTGAGTTTTATGGAAACCGAGTGAGAAAGATTGCTACCACCGGATCTATAACAACCATTTGCGGGGATGGTAGCAATTCGAATACGGGTGACGGCGGATTGGCCACTGCGGCCAAGATCGGAGTTCCTTGGGCCATCACCGGAGATGCCGGAGGAAATATCTACCTTGCTTCTTACCTAAGTCCTTATGTTAGGAAGATAGCCACTAACGGAACTATTACTGCTTTTGCCGGAATCAGCGGATCACCAGGATTCTCTGGTGATGGAGGAGCGGCCAATGTAGCTCAACTTGGAAGCGTGACGGGCCTGGGATCTAATAATGCAGGCGATATATTTATAGCCGATTCACTTAATCACAGGATAAGGAGGGTGGCTGCCAGCAGCACTATCACAACACTGGCTGGTATAGGAACAGCAGGTTTTGGTGGCGACGGAGGTTCCGCTATTTCAGCTACACTCAGTGCGCCAAACGGCGGTATAGCAGTAAAAGGTTGTACTTTGTATTTCATTGATGCTGCCAACGCGCGTATTCGCAAGATAGTGGGTACTACCCCAACCATTTCAGCCGTAAGCAGTGCAACCAATTATATTTGCGTTGGAGGAAGTGCGACATTAACCGCAAGCGGGGCAAGTTATTATAACTGGAACCCTGGTGGAGGCGGAACAACAATAGCGATCAGCCCAACAGTTACAACTTCATATACCGTGGTAGGGACCGGGACCAACGGCTGTCAATCTAGCGCAGTCCTAAACCAAAGTGTAAGCCCCTGTACAAGCATTGCAGAATTAATATTATTCAATGGAACACCGGCAGTTAAGTTGTATCCCAATCCCAGCAGCGGCGCGGTGACTATGGAAGTCGAGGAGGGCGACATGCTCAGGATCATTGATGCTATGGGTAAAAAAATAATGGAAGTTGAAGTTCACCGTGGCAATGCCGAATTTAACATGATCGATGCGCCTGCTGGAATTTATTTTGTACAAGTGCTAAGTGGGAAAAAGGTCATGAGCGTGCAAAAGCTGGTGAAGGAATAGGTGGCATCGGAACCTTCAACCGCTTTAAAAGGGAGATTTTAAGTCTTAAAGGAAAAAGAAATGTGGGTACGGGAAAATGTTGGCGAATTTTCGAATATCAATTAGTGCCAAGGGAACATTTCCAACGCAACAATATGTTTTCTGTTGTTAAATAAAAAAATGCATAATTCACGAACCTATTTATTAAAATGAAAGCATTACAAAAAAATAGCCACCTTCTATTTTTCATTATACTTTCATAGCAAATCAGGTAACAAAGTTTGAATTGATGGACTACATTATTTATCAATCATCAATAGCACCAACTGTTAGCCAAGATACCTATTAAAGCCACTTTTTAAAACCAAAGTAGATCAATTACACAAAAGCAAGAAAGTGAAAGGGAAACGTACTGAAAAAGGGAGCTTAGATAGCGAGTGAATACTTGTCAGGACGGTTTTATCCGTCAAAAAATCACTTTTAAGCGGGCAATTTTTAGCATATCTTTGTACAGGAGACTTCGACATTTAACCCCTCCGCCTGACAAAACTAAAACTGAGCAAAACCCTATGATTTAACACTTTATAATATGA
>JAUXSA010000188.1 GCA_030681615.1 Bacteroidota bacterium | reverse complement strand
AAAAGACAATGCAATTCCCGGAGGACGTTATCATAATTTTAAAGACTTCATTAGTTTTCCAAAGCTTGGCGAAAAATCGTTGACTTACAACAATCCACCCTATTTGCAACACAAGTTTTTGATCAATAACCCGCTTTCTACTTTAAGGGCTATTAAAAATCAAGATATATTGTTGCATTATCCTTACCACACTTACAACCACATTATTACTTTATTGCGCGAAGCCTCTATCGACCCAATTGTTGAGACCATAAAAATTACTTTATACCGCGTGGCAGATTCGTCAAAAATTGCGAATGCATTAATTAACGCTGTAAAGAATGGTAAAAAAGTTACCGTGGTTGTAGAGTTACAAGCACGTTTTGACGAAGAGAATAATATTTACTGGGCTAACAAATTACAGGAAGAAGGTGCTAAAGTAATTTACGGCGTGCAAGGTTTAAAAGTTCACTCTAAACTTTTTTTAATAACCACCCGCGAAGCCGGAAAAGAAGTAAAATATGCGCACATTGGCACAGGTAACTTTAACGAAACAACAGCACGTGTTTATACTGATTTCTCTTTGCTTACATGCAATAAACTCATAGCCGAAGACCTAAGCAAAGTGTTTGATTTTTACGAGAACAATTTTAAAGTGTACAATTTTAAAACGTTAGTGGTGGCACCGTTTTATATGCGTAAAGTATTTACAGACCTGATACAAAAAGAGATCCAGAACGCTAAAAGTAAAAAACCCGCAGCCATAACATTAAAAATGAATAGCCTGGTTGATAAAGAGATGATAGAAAAACTTTACGAGGCGAGTAAGGCAGGTGTTCAAATTACATTGATCATAAGAGGTGCCTGTTCATTAGTGACAGATTTTGATGGCTGGAGCGATAACATTAAAGCTTATAGTATTGTAGATAAATATTTAGAACACACCCGTATCTTTATTTTCCACGATAACGGAAAAGAAAAAATATTTATCTCATCAGCCGACTGGATGAGCCGTAACCTTGATAGCAGAAGCGAAGTAGCGGTACCTGTGTTTGACGAAGGGATCCGTGCACAATTAAAAGAGATCGTTCGCATTCAATTATCCGGCAATACAAAAGTGCGGATCATTGACAAGAAACAGGAAAACTTTTATAAAAAAGCTAAGCCTGGTGAGAAAAAAATACGAGCACAGGATGAAGTGTATGCGTATTTAAAGAACGACAACGAGAAATTTTTGAATATTAGTAAAACAAAAAAAATAATTTATAACTAATGATCTTCGCAGCTATTGATATTGGAAGTAATGCCATGCGCCTTTTATTTTGCCGGGTGTATGTAATGGATGGCAAACCACATTTTAGCAAAGAAGAACTGTTCAGGATGCCCATAAGGTTAGGAGAAGATGTTTTTACGATCGGGAAAATATCAGAACAAAAATCTGAAAAATTAATTACAGCACTTAGAGGTTATTCTGAATTAATTAAAGCATACGGTGTAGAAGCATACAGGGCAGTAGCCACAAGTGCTATGCGCGATGCATCTAACGGCGCTCAAATTATTGCACGCATTAAAGCGGAGACAGGATTGAATGTGGAGATCATTGATGGTAAGAACGAAGCTTCTCTTGTTTTCTCTAACCATATTGAAGAGATCTTAAATCCCCGTTTTGCATATTTATATATTGATGTGGGTGGTGGAAGTACAGAATTAACACTTTACTTTAATAATAAAGTAGTAGCTGCCAAATCATTCAACATCGGAACTGTAAGGATGTTGCTGGATAAAGTTGAAAAGAATGAATTTGAAGAAATGAAAGTGTGGTTAAAGCGTAATACGGTTGGCATTCATCCCTTAAGCGCTATTGGGTCTGGTGGAAACATTAATAAGATCTTTAAAATGAGTGGTAAAAAAGAGACCAAACATTTAAGTTACGACCGCTTAAAAGGATTGTATGATATGCTTTGTTCTTATACTTACCAGGAAAGAATTGAACGTCTTGATCTGAAGCCTGACCGCGCGGACGTAATTGTGCCAGCCGCTAAAATATTTTTAACCATTATGAAGAACGCGGATATAGAAAAAGTGTATGTGCCGCAAATTGGTTTATCAGACGGATTGGTACACGAGATGTATGATAACCATATTAAAAAATTAAGTAAATAATTTGTTCATTCAAAATTTTATATGCTTTCTTTCTTTTGGCATTACCGATGCTGTGGATATTTTATTGGTGGCCGTTATACTTTACCTCGCTTACAATTTAGTTAAAGGAACATCGGCTGTAAATATTTTTATTGGCCTCGCTTTTATTTATTTTGCCTACATTATTATTAAAGCTTTTGATCTACGTTTGCTTTCTTCGATCATTGGTAAGTTTGTGAACGTAGGTGTAATAGCAGTAATGATCGTATTCCAGCAGGAGATCAGAAAGTTTTTATTATACATTGGTTCAAATGAATTTTTGCGTAACAAGAACTGGAAAAATATCTTTAAACGCAGCTTTGTAAACAACAGCGATAAAGAAATTTATTTAAATATTGAAGCTGTTGTTGAAGCCTGTTTTAATATGAGCGAAACCAAAACAGGAGCCCTAATAATTATTGCCCGCAAATCGGACCTTAAATTTTTTATAAATACAGGAGATCTATTAGACTCCGGATTAACGAGCAGGATGCTGGAGAATATCTTCTTTAAAAACTCGCCCTTGCATGATGGTGCCGTAATTATTCAGGATAACAGAATTCTGGCTGCAAGATGCGTTTTACCGGTAACAGAAAAAGAGAATTTTCCGGCTAATTACGGTATGCGCCACCGCGCGGCCGTTGGTATAACCGAAAATACCGATGCTTTGGCTATTTCGGTATCTGAGCAAACGGGAGCTGTTTCGTTTACTATGCATTCTGAAATAACGCCAAACATTAATAAACAAACGTTAACATTTCTGTTAGAAAAAAACCTTAAACAATTAAACTAAAAAATAGTAATTTCAAAAAAATTATTGATATGAATATTTCAGAAGACAAAGCAGTATCGGTTAATTATTATTTAACCTCGAGTAAAAATAATCAACCCGAACAATTAATAGAACAAACTTCTACCGAACATCCTTTTGTTTTTTTATTTGGATTTGGTGGTGTGTTACCGGATTTTGAATCAAACCTGATGGGAAAACAAAAAGGCGACAAATTTGATTTTCATATAGGATCAGAGAAAGCTTATGGTGCATTTGAAAAAGATTACGTTGTGAAAATTGATAAAGCCGCTTTTGAAGTAGAAGGCAAATTTGACGACGCGCGCATTAAAGTTGGCGAAGATGTTGAAATGAATGATGCTGATGGCAACCAGTTAATTGGTAAAGTTTTAGAAATAACCGACACGCACGTAGAAATGGATTTTAATCACCCTTTAGCCGGGCACGACCTGCATTTTATTGGCGAAGTATTAGATGTAAGAGAAGCCACACAGGAAGAGCTAGACCACGGCCACATCCACGGGCCGGGTGGACATCATCATCATTAGGAATTATGAAGCCTCAAATTAATAGTTTGAGGCTTTTTTATTATACAAAATGAAAAAAACTTTATTTATAATTTTTCTTTTTATTGCTGGATTAATAACTTCTCAAACTATAAAGTCTGATACTATTAATTATTCGTCGTTTTTAAAAAGAACATATCTTTTGGTGAAAACAACTGAAGGCAAAAAAGATATACAACGACTTTATGATTCCACAAGAATTTTAAATGCGTGGATAGCAACAAACAAAGAAGAAATTGAGCCACAATGGAGCAAAACCCTTAAAATAAACGATACTATTATTATGGCAGAATGGGATCTCGAAAGAGGAAATCAATTAGTAAATGGCCATGCTTCAGGAAAAATAAACTTAAATACCAAAACAAACATTCTTATTCTTGAGAAAACACGTTGGATTAATCTTGATAAGAAAATAATAAGGAAATTCAAAATATTAAAATGGACAAAGAGTGAAGTAATTCTTTTAGACCTTTTCAATATGGAGTTAAAGAGAAAATACTATTTTATCGCTTCTAAAAATTTCTGATAATCTATTCTCCCCTCTTACTTACAGAACCAAAGTCATACTTCAGTTTTACGATGCGCATGGTCTTCGCGTTAGGGTCGCGGATGATGAAAGAATTTAATAAGCCGTTGTTAGAATCGGTGATGTAACTTATCTCTTTTATTAAAAGATCGTTCTTATAATGTTTTTCGGTGTAGAGTTCTTTATTCTTTTCATCGTATTCGTAAGTTATTTTCATATCTACCGTATTGTTGGCGTTGCCTTTAAATTTAGCAACAGATAAACGGTTGTTTACATATTCAAACTTATGTTCCTGCATGATCCAGGAGGCGGCGGTGTAATTCTCGATGGTTTCTTTTTTTCTTCCTAAACTATCGTAATTGGTTATTACTTCTTTGTACGAACGGTTCTCGTTATTTAAATAGGTGCATTTAGTTTGTCCCGAAGAATATTTTTGGTACTGGAAACTATCCTCACTTAACAAAACCTGGTTGCCTAAAATAAAAACAGATTTATCTTTACTGTTATTGGTCTCTTTAAAGCGCAATTCTTTTGTAAGTTGTTTCTCGGCATTGTAACGGTAATAACGGCTTTCGTAATAATTAAAACCATCGTAATAACGTTTCAAAATTAAATTATTGTCGGCATAAAAATAAGAAGTGCTAACGGTATCATAAATATAAACGTTCTCAATTCTTGTGCCTCCGTTGCTGATCTTTCTTCTTTTACGATAAACAGGAGGGGTTGTAATTTCTTTTTCAATGGTTTTAATAATGGTTGTATAAAAGTAACGACTGATCTTTCCGTTCGTATCAAAGTCGTACGACTCCACCAAACTTTTATCAATGGCCACTTCAAAATCTTTTTTATCAATAATATCAAAAGTAATGCGCTTGATATTATTGTTCTTAATTACATCAGGATTAAAACTGTGTTGTTTTTCGAAAGCAGTTTCGGTAGTAGGCAAAAGCACTTGCGTTCTTGCTGTTAAACAAAAAACAAAAGAAAAAAGTATCAGTATAAATTTATTCAAGTTGCAAGAGCGCCTCTTCAACAGACTCTACCGGTTGTTTACAAGCCTGGTTCTCGCAAACATATATCATTGTTTTTTGCGGGTTAAACCTGTTGCTTGTTAACGGAAGGGCCGAGTCGGTGGCGCTTACCGCTAAAATCGCATTTGTTATGCCTTGTTGGTAAAGGGCCGCCAACTTTTCATTAACATTTTTACCAACAATGGCGATCTCTTTAAAAGGAAACACCAAATGAAGCGCCAAACAGCCCCAGTTGCTGTATCCCGGGCCATATTCCTTTAGCTCTACAGCCACACAATTTAACATCTTCTCTGCCTTTTTTGTCCATTCTACGGAACCAAAGTAGCTTCCCAGGTAAAATAAATTAAGCGCCATCTGCGAATTAGAGGCCGGAATAACGTTATCGGAGATCTCGGAAGTACGCGCCACTAATTGTGAAGAAGCGTTGTTGGTGTAGTATAATAATTCGCTTTTTGGGTTCTCAAATTGTTTTAATGCCAGCTCCGTTAAATTTTTTGCTTTACTTAAATAATCTTCATCTTGCGTAACTAAATAAACATGTTGCAGCGCTTCAATAGTAAACGCATAATCATCCAGAAAGGCGTCAATTTTTGCTTTACCGTTTTTGTAAGTGCGTAATAAAGTACCATCGGCATTTGATAATTTATTTAAAATAAAATTGATGGATGACAAACAAATTTCTTTGTAGTCTTTATTTCCAAAACTTAAATAGGCTTTTGCATAAGCGGTGCACATTAATGCATTCCAGGAAGTGATAGATTTATCATCCAACCCGGGCATAATGCGACTTTTTGATTCCTGCTTTAAGATCTCTTTACAAGTATTTACTTTTTTGGTAAGTTGTTCTTGTGTTAAATTAAATTTGGTGAGTACTTCGTGTAGATTTTCTGCACGCATTAAAATATAATTACCATGCTCCCAATAACCTGTATCGTTTATTTCGTAATACATGGCAAACACATCATAGTTTTCGCCTAACAGATCTTTCAGGTCTAATTGGTTCCATACATAATATTTTCCTTCCTCCCCATCGCTATCAGCATCAAAAGCAGAATAAAAACAACCTTCTTCGGTATACCAGTATTGTTTTATAAAAGCCAATGTATCTTCTGCAATTTCTTTATACAATTTATTTTTTGTGAGTGTAAATGCTTCGCAGTATAATGAAACCAATTGCGAATTATCGTATAACATTTTTTCAAAATGCGGTACTTTCCAAATAATATCGGTGCTGTATCTTGCAAAACCACCATGCAGCTGATCATAAATACCACCATACGCCATCTTTGTCAATGTAAGATTTACATGTTTTAATAATTCTGCATCTTTATTTAAAACAGCATAGCGCAATAAAAATTGGTAGTTTGTGGGCAATGGAAATTTTGGTGCCTTGTTTGGTCCGCCATGTATATTATCCAAGCCTGTTTTCCATTTTTTGATACTTGCTTCGAGTAAACTTTTATCTACCGCAAGATCGTTTTGCTTTTGCGTGGTCAACAATTCTGCCTGTTTAATGCCATCGGTTAAATTTTGTGCGTACTCAATTGCTTTCGCTTTATCATTTGCGTATAGATTTGACAAACTTTTAAGAATGTTCATCCACATGTTTTTATTAAAATAAGTGCCTCCATAAATTGGTCGGCCATCGGGCAAAGTAAAACAATTCAACGGCCAGCCGCCGGAGCCCGTCATTAGCTGCACTGCCTGCATATATAACATATCTACATCCGCGCGTTCTTCCCTATCTACTTTAATATTGATGAAATTTTCGTTCATTAATTTTGCTACTTCGGCATCCTCAAAACTTTCGTGTTCCATTACATGGCACCAGTGGCAAGCGCTGTAGCCGATGCTGATAAGTATTGGCTTATTCTCTTTCTTTGCTTTTTCAAAGGCTGCATCCGAAAAAGGCAACCAATTTACCGGGTTGTATGCATGTTGTAAGAGGTAAGGACTGCTTTCGTTTATTAAAGCGTTAGGCGTTTTTTTTGTTTGCGTCATCCTATAAAGGTAACACAGCATTTTAAAACAAAAAAGCGCAGAATTGATTGTCTGCGCTTTTTAAAGGTATTTAACCAAAAAATTAATTTTTTATCAATTTGCTGTTACCAAACATGGTTTGGCTTCTCACTTCTATCACATACATGCCGTTTGCAAGATCTTTCAACTCCATTTTATATGAAGAACTGTTTATCTTATCAGAAAGAACAAGCTGCCCTAAACTATTGTAAACACTAACTTCTGCACCAATAAGTGAACTTGGTGACTGAATAATAACAAAATCAGAAGCAGGATTTGGTAAAATAGTAAGATTCAATTTTTGATCTGTTTTTTCGTTTATACTAGTTGTAATTGCCAGGCAACTTGGCTTGTTACTTGAATTATAGAAATTTTTTATAGATGCATTTTGATTTTTCATTTTGGAAATATTCTTGTGTCCAGCTACGCTACTACTATCAAAGGTAGTTAATATAGAAAACTCCATGTCAAAAGCGGCACCTGGTAAAAAAGCGAAAGGGCCATTACCAATAAGAAAGCGTCTGTCTCCGGCAATATTATTTTTTGAATATTCGTTCCAGCCTGTATTTGTTTGCGGGTCTCCAGGAAATGCATGTGGAACTGAAGGCGACGAATTACCAAGAAGATAGCCAGTAGAATCTCCTTTTAAATGTGTTCCGTCTTTCCAAAATGACCTCAAATAATTATAATAGTGTAGCCCTATTGAAGGATTAGTGGTTTGCGGTGGAAAAGGGCCAACATTATTATTGTAATGCATAAATGTATTGAACTTTGTTTCTTCAAAAGGCTCATCTGTACTACCATCATTATCATTATCTATACCATCCAATGGATCTGCAAAAGGGCCTTTAAGCATTTGGTAAGAAACAATTGGTGGATAATTGCCATATGAGGTTGGGCCAGCAGCATCAACGCTATCTGCATTATACGCATAACCGATATTTAACGCCGGATCGCAACCAACATGATCATCCTGTGCATTACCAATATTCGCATCACTCCAGATTCCAACCATAGTTTGATTGTGCGTGAAGGATGAGCGGTTAAATACTTTATAATTATAAAATGTAGTGTTATTTAACTCAGGGTACAAAGCTAAAATGGCCGGACAATTATAAGCGTATGCCGATACATGCATTTCTATACCTAGCGGCACGCCTTGCGTTTCGGTATGAATAGATTTTTTATCGTTACATATATAATAGATCATTTGATCGCCTTTAATTTTTGGATAATCGCCGCTATTAGGATTATAGATACCATCACTGTTAACGTCTACAAATGGCGCAAGATAATGCGAATAACCTGCTGAAACATTACCATTTGCCGGCCAGGTTAAAATATCTACTGTTGGCGTAAAGGTATTTGCGGTAACCGAGCCATTTGCAAAAGCCGTTAAAAAAAGATTGATGTCGGTTGTAGTTACTTTCCAAACTTTATCAAAATTATTAGAAGTTGTATTGTCAATATTTCCACTAACAGTGTCTAAGGGGCCTGGCCAGAAATCTACACCATTTTGCCTGTAGGTCATACCTGCAATTTTAAGCTGCCCCACACCATCAAGTCCCCCTATCCAAACAGAATTGGCAAAGTTGCAATGTTTACCAGAATTTTTTGGAACTTCGTAAGACGCCATTCCGTTAGCAAGATTCCAGAACATATCGTTCCGATTCATAATTAGGGCTTTTACATTATTAATGTCAAGATAAGCCTGTGTCTGACTGCTGAGACCCGCTGCAAGAGCCGCAAACAAAATGAGTAAATTTTTTTTCATGTTATTTAGTTTTGGTATATCTAAGTTACCATGAGGAAAATTCATTAGCACCTGCAATCTGACAAGTGGTTGTCAGATTCAAACAAATGGTCTTGCATACTTTTTATGTGATATTCCATAAGAGGCAAATATTGTTTATTAAGCCCACAAATTTGCTTTTGGTTTTAAGCTTAAACCTATTTATTTAGTTAAATTTGAGTAAATATTTTTTGTAACATAAAACGCAGGAAATAGAAATTACTATGAAACGGATATATTGGATAATTGGAATTGGGGTTGTAATTATTTTATCGGTAGTGTTGGTTAAATACATGAATGGCAACAAGCCTTTTGAAGTGTATACACAAAAAGCAACTACACGTACCATTATTGAATTGGTTTCTGCCACCGGTAAGATTCAGCCGGAGACCGAATTAAAATTAAGCAGCGATGTGAGCGGTGAGATCACCGAAATGACCGTGAAAGAAGGCGATCAGGTAAAAAAAGGCGATTTGTTATGTCGCATAAAACCCGATCTGTATGTGAGTGCCATTGACCGTGTAAACGCTAACGTAAATACTACCAAAGCTAATTTAAAAACCGCTATGGCGCAATTAGAACAGGCAAAAGCTAATTTAGCTAATAGTGAAGCTATGTTTAACCGTAATAAAAAATTGTTAGATCAAAACGCTATTTCACAACAGGAATTTGATGGTTTTAAAGCCCAATACGAATCAGCAAAAGCAAACGTGTTGGCTTTAGAAGCGGGCGTAAGTGCGAGCCAATTCAATATTCAAAGCAGTGAAGCTACTTTAAAAGAAGCCAATACAAATTTAGACAAGACCTACATATATGCGCCGGTAGACGGAACAGTTTCTAAATTAAGTGTAGAAAAAGGTGAACGTGTTGTTGGCGTAAGCGGCATGGCCGGAACAGAAATATTGCGTTTGGCAAATTTAAATGAAATGGAAGTAAGTGTTGAAGTGAACGAGAACGACATAATTAAAGTTCACAAAAATGATACTGCGTTAATTGAAGTGGATGCTTACATGGATAAAAAATTTAAAGGCATTGTAACAGAAATAGCAAATTCATCAAACAGTATGGGCATTTCGGTTGACCAGGTAACTAACTTTGTTGTGAAAATTAGATTATTAAGAGAATCGTACCAATTTTTAATTTCAGATAAGAATGAAATTCCCTTCAGGCCAGGCATGAGTGCCAGTGT
Source organism: Bacteroidota bacterium (assembly GCA_030681615.1). Classification (GTDB taxonomy): domain Bacteria; phylum Bacteroidota; class Bacteroidia; order B-17B0; family Aurantibacillaceae; genus Aurantibacillus. The sequence goes on along the minus strand of JAUXSA010000188.1, from coordinate 23,878 downwards.
AGATATTCAAACAAGAAAAGTGTTGAATGTAATTGCTATTCCAATACAGGCAGTAACAACACGTAATCCTGACTCGTTAAATGTTGGACAAGATGAAGACAGTCGTGATGTAAAAGTAAAAAATGATAATGAAGAGAAAGACAACAAAAAGGAAGAAGTAAAAATTAAAGAATATGTTTTTGTAGTTAATACAGATGGAACCGCAAAACAAATAGAAGTAAAAACAGGGATACAGGATAATGATTTTATTGAAATTATGACTGGGCTAACAGATAAACAGGAAGTAATTTGTGGTCCTTACAGCGCTGTTTCTAAAAGTTTAAAGGAAGCGTCTAAAATAAAGATCGTAAAAAAGGAAGACCTTTATAAAACCGAACGATAAGTGGCTTTTATTTTAAATATTGAAACGTCAACAACCGTTTGCTCGGTATCTCTTAGTAAAAATGGTGAGCTTATTTCTTTTAAAGAAATAAATGACGGTTTTACACATGCAGAAAATTTACATGTATTTATTGAAGAAGTTTTAAAAACCGCTACCGTTTCGATTAAAGAATTAAATGCGGTTGCTATTAGTAAAGGCCCTGGTTCATACACCGGTTTACGTATTGGCGTTAGCGCAGCAAAAGGTTTGGCCTTTAGTTTAAACATTCCTTTAATTGCATTAGACACTTTACAAATAATGACCAACAGCGCATTAATTAAAAATGAAAGCAATGCAGTGTATTGCCCGATGATAGATGCCAGGAGAATGGAAATTTACACTGCGGTTTACGATAAAGATCTAAAACAATTAAAAGAAACCGAAGCGTTGATAGTAGATGAAAATTCTATTCAACCATTTTCTGAATTTGAAAAAATTTATTTTTTTGGAGATGGTATGCAAAAGTGTAAAGAAGTTTTAAGCACAATAAAAAGTGCGAACTTTATAGATGCTATTTTACCCAGCGCAAAAAATATGTGTGACCTTTCTTATAAAAAATATTTGGAGAAGCAATTTGAAGACGTTGCTTATTTTGAACCTTTTTATTTAAAGGATTTTTTGATCCTTACAAAGAAAAATGCGTGATCACACGATAGTATAGCCACAGATTTTGCAGATTAAAGGATTCTGTGTGAATCTGTGTAATCTGCGGCTAAAAAATTATTTTTTTAAGAAAGCCTTTGCTTTTTCAGCATAAAATTCACCTTCGTCGGCAATAACTTTAAATTTTTCGATAGCAAGATCTTTATGGCCATTCTCATACAGGGCAAGCGCTTTATAATACATAGCCTCCTGTAAAAATGCATTGTTTTGATCTTCAATGCAACGCTCTAAATATTCAGTTGCCTTTTCATAATTCTTTTTGTAATAATAACTCATTCCCAAATAAAAATTACAGTTTATATCATTATCGTTATATCCTGAGATTACATTTAAAGAATAAATACATTGTCCGTAGTTACCTTTTTTGAATGATAAAAGAGCGTCAGAAAATTCTTCGTGCAGAAAATAATCAGCGCTTTGTTTTAAACCCGGATTGGTTCTATTAATATCTTCTTTATTAGCATACGCAACAGACAAAGCTCCTTTAAGTGGAAGCTTCACATATTGGTTCTTTTTAAAATATAGACTTGTATAGTTGGTCACTTTAAGATCGTGAATATAAACCACAGGTGCATTAGTAATGTATTTGATCTTTGATTCGCTTGTTTCTTTAAGCATGGCCGAAACATCAATTGGTTTTGATGGGATCATTATTACCGAATCGTTTGCAGCATAATACGTATTACCTGCATTATCTGTAACATGATCTACAACAGAAGAAGTATGAATAAAATTTTCCTTTACTATATTAACAGTATCTAATATAATTGGCGTTTCAGTAATTATTTTTTTAGCTGGCAACGAATCGTTTAAGATCTTGTTGGGTGTATTTGACGAATACAGTACCGGCTTGTTATCGATCATAAAAAATAAGGATACACCAATAAATATACCAATGATCAAACTAATAAAACCAAAATAAATACCATTGTTATATGAAAACGTACGGTTCTTTACTTTACTTTTCAGATCGGCCAGGTCAGCATCATTTACAGCCACCTTTTCAAAGCCAAGTTGGGCAAGATAATCAAGGTCGTCTATATTATTTTTATCAACTTGCATTTTTTTTGTTTTTGATTTTAGCTTCTATTAATAGTTTCAAATTTCGTTTACCATTTTGGATATAGCTTTTTACTTCGTTCAAAGAAAAATTTGTTTTATCACAAATTTGCTGGTAGCTCTGCCCTTTTAAATAAAATAATTCAATACACAGTTTTTGATTTTCTTTTAGTTCTGATAATCCTGCCTGCATTTGATCTATCATTACTTCATCGCTTACACCCAAAACTTTCTCTTCTTCTTCAATTGTTGTCTCGGTTAATTCAAACTCCAGATAACTTTCGGGTAACCTGTATTTATTTTTATTCTTGCGGATCTCACTGATGCAATAATTTCTTACTACAAAACTTAACCAACCTTTAAAATTCTTTACTTCTGTTCTTTTTAATTCGGTAATTAATTTCTCAAATATTTGCATCACCGCGTCTTTGGCAACATCTTTATCTCTGAAATAAAATAAACAAACACCGAAAACCGTTTTTACATGTTTTTCAAAAAGCAAACCCACAAGTTCTTTATCTCCTGTATTAAAATAATTCAGGGCAAGTTCCTCATCCGTGGCAAAGTCTCTTTTTTTAAATAACCACATAAATCCGTTTCTCTCTATTAAGACGCTTTTAGTTTATTATTCCATAAAAATAAATTATTTATGGAATATCCCGCTATTTCTGTCTTATTATCAGAAACCGGTTCAAATTAATATAAACCTTTAAAAAATAGAAATTATGAAAACTTTAAAACTTAAAACAGCAGTCCTTTCTGCATTATTTTTGGTGTTTGGACTAACTATGAATGCGCAGGGATACGGTGAGATCCGCGGAATTATTAAAAACACCGAGCTTGAGCCGGTAGAATTTGCAACTGTAAAGATCTTACAAGGCAATCTTCTGATAGGAGGTACTCAAACTGATGCAGAAGGCAGGTATAAATACAAACCGCTAAACCCCGGCACCTATGATATGGTGGTTATGGAAGCTGGACACCAGACCCAACCGGTAAATAAAATAAAAGTAACACCAAATGAGGCCACTTATGTAGATGTAAAGATCTCGCCTAACACCCTTGGTACAATTACCGTTACAGCCAAAGCTTATGATTATTCAAAAGCAGGAGTTGATAATAATATGTATACGATGAAAAGTCTGGATGCTACAGAATTGCTGCAATTAGCAGGCGCCAACCGTGGAGATATAAAAGGGACTTTAACCAGCATCTCATCTGATGTAATTGAAACAAATGGTGAAATACATTTTAGAGGTACGCGCGGTGATGCTACCGCTTATTTTGTAGATGGTGTAAGAACATTAGGCTCCAGCACTATTCCTGGGTTAGGTATTGAAAATTTGACCGTATTTAGTGGTGGTGTGCCGGCTATGTATGGTGATGTTATGGGTGGCGTGGTAATTATAACTACTAAGAGTTATTTTAGCGGTATTCGCGAAAAGAATATGAGAAATAATGCTTACCGCGAAAAGATACTTGAGAAAAAACGTATTGAAAAAGCAAAACTAGCAGAAGAAGCACGTTTAAAAGAAATTGAAGAAGAAAAACTGAAAGAAAAAGTACAATAGGATTCTCTATAAAAAAGAAGAGCGTGTTCGTAATGAACGCGCTCTTTTTATTTTAGAATTTTATTAATTCTTCATATAATTCTTTAACAGGTAAACCCATTACATTGTAAAAGCTACCGTCTATTTTATCAATACCTATATAACCTATCCAATCCTGCACGCCGTAGCCTCCTGCTTTATCGTATGGACTAAAATTGGTTAAATAGTATTCTATTTCTTCGGTCTTTAATTTTTTGAAGTATACTTTACTTACATCGTAAAAAGTAGTTTGTTTGTTGGCGCTTTTTAAACAGACTGCTGTAAAAACCTCGTGCATTTTTCCGCTCAGGGCTTCCAGCATTTTTTTTCCTTCTGCAAAATTTTCAGGTTTATTAAAAACTTTTCCTTCACACCACACAACCGTATCGGCGGTTATTAATAACTCATCATCCTTTAGTGGTTCCTCGTAAGCATCTGCTTTTAATTCTGCTAAAAAAACAGGGATCTCCTGCGCCTTAAGTTCCTTGGGCCAAAGGGTCTCATCCACCTTTACAGGTTTATTTAAAAACTCGAAGCCAAGGCTTTTTAAAAGGTCCTGCCTGCGTGGAGAGGCAGAACCCAGTATTAATTTATAAGGAAAATTTTTAATCAGTTCCTCAACACCATTTCCCATATATTTATCTTAAAAATTTAAACGCTTTTAATTCGTAACAATTATTTTTATTTTCACATTGTTTCCGGCAATATAATAAATGCCTGAAGCTAAACCTGAGAATTCTACTGTATTATTGCTGGTTTGGTTTAAAATAATTTCTCTTACTACTTGCCCAAATGCATTTACCAAATTATACTTTCCATTTTCGGTGAATAAAATATTAAACGTTCCATTGTTTGGATTGGGATAAACATTTATTGACTGTGAAGCATTATTTGCAAAAGTAGTTATACCTGTACATAAGGATACGTTTTGAGTTACGGTTGCGGTTGCAACACATCCATTACTCGTGTTAGTTCCGGTAACAGTATAGGTTGTATTTACCGTTGGTGAAACAGCTATTGAACTTGCATTCGAACTCGTATTCCATGTATAAGTATTTGCACCGCTCGCCACTAAAGTAGCAGTTTGTCCGGTACAAATAACGCTTGGGCCAGCAATAGAGACTGAAGGCGCTGTTGTATTTGAAATTATATTAACCGTTGAAATAACAGTACATAAATTGGCGTCTGTTATTGTACACGTATAATTTGCAGGAGAGAGGGGAGATGCTACTGCAGCATTACCACCAGTTGGTGACCAGCTATAGGTATAGGGAGGTCCCGATCCACCGGTTACATTAGCAGTAGCGGAAGCGATGGCGTTTACGCAATCAATATTTGTTTGGCCCGTAGTAACCAGTAGTTGCGCTGGTTGGGAAATTGTATAAGCTTGCGTAGTTGTGCATGCATTTGCATCGGTTACAAAACAGGTGTAATTTCCAGCACACAAGTTAGTTGCCATACTGGCCGGCCCACCGGTTGGTGACCAACTGTAAGTATATGGTCCAACACCACCTGTTACAACTGCATTAGCAACAGCATTGCAGGCGCTAAAACAGTTAACATTGGTTTGAGTTGCACTTACCAAAATCTGCGAAGGCTCATTAATTGATATAGAAGTTGAAGCAGTACAAACACCATCAGAAACAGAACAAGTGTAAGTGCCAAAAGTTAAGCTAGTTGCAACAGAAGTTGTACTAACAGCTGGCGATGTCCATGTATAAGTATACGGTCCCGGGCTTCCTGATACGGAAACAGTAGCAGAACCATTTGATCCTCCAAAACAAGAAACAGAATTTGTTAATGCACTGGCAGAAAAGCCATTTCCAACTTTCACATCATCCCAGATTCCTGTACCGGAGTTAAAATTATAAAGATGTACTCTTGACAAATTATTTACAGTAGGCGATCTAAATGGAAATGATGTGACGATCAAAACATTATTAATATAAATATCAAATACGTGTGTAGTATAATTAATATTTTTTAATTCAATAAAATACCAAGCATTTGGGGTGCAAGAATAAATTTGAGTGCTTGAAGAAACAAACCTGATATTAGTCCCGCCCTGCCAATAACAAAACACCATACAGTTGCTTGCTGTTACAGCATTATCTCCGGCAACTACGTAATTTGTAGCTACCGTACCTGTTGGATAGACGGCCCAGGACATATAATTTGGTGTTGCAGCCGTGAAGGCGGTACTCAGACCGGTTAAATGTGCATTCGTTCCGCCTATTCCTTCAACTTTAAAGTTTCCGGCATAAGGATTTCCAGTGGTTACACTGGCAGATGAAAGTCCTGCTCCTAACGTCCAGGTTGGGGTGTAGCTTCCTGATTCGAAGCCATCATAAAAAGCAGAAACACATTGTGAGCGACTATAAAAAGTTAATGCCACAAAAAGATAAAGTAGTAAATGTTTTTTCATAATAATTTTGTTTATCCGAAGATAAAAAAAATTTACATAACTTTTATATAATTCTGGAGAAAAAAAATGCTTGTCAAAGCGTTGAGTACTCAAGAAAAGTAAAAAATGAAGCTGTACGCCAGCCCCATTAACATAATAAATTTAAGCAGGAGGCTTGCGTTCTTAAAATGTTTAGATTCTTTAGCTTTTAAGGTCATTATTGCTAAAATAATAAGAGGAATAATAAGTGCGACAATTATGTAAACATTATTTTGATTAATAATGATACGGTAAAATTTAAAAGTATTATAAATTACGAAGGTCAGCAAAATAACAGTGATCACAATTAAAAAGAAGACGTTAAGCTTACTTGCAGGGATGCCCCAAACAATTGGCATAGTATGGCCACCGGTTGCTTCATCACCTTTATAGTCTTCCATATCCTTTATTATTTCGCGGGCAAGACTTGTAATAAATGCGAACAATGAAAATATAAAAGTGATCTTAAAACAAGAGAGAATAACATCCTGATGAATAGAAGTAAAACCCGGATGGATCTTTTGCATCACACCCATTTCATAAACAAAAGGCATAAACGCCACAGCACCTGTAAGTATAGATACAGTTATATTACCTACCAACAATTGTTTTTTAAAATGTGTGCTATAAAACCACAATAAAGTTGCTGCAACAATATGAAAAATAGCCAGCCGTAAATAACCTGTCATTAATGCAGCATACATGCCTATCACAATTCCTAAAAAAGTAAATGTGATGTGGAGAATAATTGCTAAACGGCGTTTTATTATTTTGCCAACCACTACTGTATCAGGATGATTGATCATATCCGTTTTCATATCAAAATAATCATTAATGATATAGCCTGCAGCGGCGATCAGGACAGTACTTAATACAACCAAATAAAACAAACCACTATTTAATTCTAATTGAATATTATTTTGATTGAGGATCTTTTGCAATACAAAATACCGCAATAAAATTTGCGTTAAAGCTATCATGATAAGATTTTCGATCCTGATAAGCTTTAAAAAAGCGATGCCTTTATTATTTAAAAGTTTATTCAAATTACCACTTAACAATTTCCCATTTGCTTTGCACGCGCAATACCTGTTCAATAATATCTCTTACACACCCCTCACCACCGTTCTTATCTGAAACATACTGACAGATCTCTTTTATATCTGTAGCCGCATCTTTTGGGCAAACAGCAAGGCCTACCCTACTCATAATTTCGTGATCTGGGAGATCATCACCCATAAAAAGAACCTCTTCATCCTTTAAATTATTTAATTTTAAATATTCAAGGTAACATGCTAGTTTATCATGTGTATTTAAAAAAACATCGGTAACGCCGGCACGCGCTAATGCATTTTTAATTGCGTTATTATTTCCACCACTTATTATCGCGATCCTGAATTTTTTCTGAACCGCCAAATGTATAGCATAGCCGTCTTTTGAATTCATGTTACGTACCATCTCACCACTCTCCATCACCAACACCTTACCATCCGTCATTACACCGTCTACATCAAACATAATGGTGGTTATTTTATTTAGTTTTTGTTTAAAATTAAGCATGTTTAGTTTGTTGTTTTACAATTAAGCTACTTAATTGTTTATATGTTTTTTTAATATCGTTTTTAGACGAAAGTAGTTTTAAATGTTTTTCCATCACATTTTTATCACCACGTTTTGCAGGCCCCGTTTGCGCTGCGCGCGGGTCTAATTTTTGTATCTTTAAAACTGTTTGTTTAATTAATGGCAATAACATCTTTTTATCTTTTCCTACAAGATCACCGGCGGCTACAAATAAAGCATTGGTAAAATTATTTACAAGCACCGCAGCTAAATGAAGCGTTAAACGTTCTTTATAATTTAAACTACTCACATTATTACTGAAATCTTTTGCCAGATTTAAAATTTTAGTTTTAATAGTGGCATTCTTTGCTTCTACAATGATGGGCGTCTCTTTCCAATTTACCTCATCGTGTTTTGAAAAAGTTTGCAAAGGATAAAATACTGCTGTACTAAATTTTTCGCCTAACTCATTGATCTTAGCACTTCCTGAAGTATGAATTACAATTGCATTTGGGTTTTTTATTTTGATCTTTTTAGCTACCGAAGAAATATTTTTATCGACTACACAAATAAAATAAAAGTCTGCATCCGTAATGATCTTATTTAAATTTGGAGAAACCGAACATTTTAATTTTGTTTTAAAATCGTTCAATAAATTATTTGCCCTGTGGTTATATACAAAGAGCTCGTATTTTTTTAAACCGGTAAATTGTTTTGCTAAATGCCAAGCCACATTGCCGCAACCTATTATTACGATTTTATGCTTAGCAGTTTTTTGCATAAGGTTAAGATTGTACTTTGAATTTACGAATTCTTTCGATAATGGCAATACCGGTACCAAAAGCCATGATAAGGCAACCCAGCCACAATACATTAATGTATGGAAATACAAAGGCTTTCATTACTATAAAATCCTTATTGTTAGCCAATTTTTCGCTCATGGTAATTTCGATGGTACCATCATCGGGATTGATCTTCCAGAACACAAATTTTAAACCAAGGTCTTTTTGCACATCTTCTTTTGGAATGACCACATTATGTTGAATAATGAATTTTGGATAAGCCATAAAGCTTTCTGCCTTTGTATTTACACAACGCAGTACTGCAGTAACCTCTAAAGCAGAATCGTTTTTTTCGTATTGTTCTTTACTTAAATTACTTCGCAACGAATCAATAATAACCAAAGCATTGCTCGAGAAAATAGTATCGCCAACATGGCCAACATAATTTTTTGCTTCACCAAACGCATTTTTCTTTTTAGCAGTTGTGTCAATATTAAGATCAGCTGCGGTTATGTGTGTATAAATATCGCGATCTAAATAATGTTTAGTGTCTGGTTCTGCTGCCTGGCCCATACGGGGATTATCCTGTATGTGTGGTACCAACGTAAAATCAAACTCGGGTTTTTTATCTTTATTTAATTTAAAATAATCTACCGTAAAATAAACATTAATGCCTTCACGTTTCTTTCCTTTATAAACTACTAGGTATGGGCCCATTGGCAAGGTATCGCCTTGTGTTAATAAAATACTTTCGCGATCGTCAAAATCTTTTCCAAGCGCTGATAATTTTTGGTCGCCCGTATGTTTAGCAAGTGTTACTTTTTTGGAAGTTGAGATGAGGGCGCCGATTAATACCATTGCAAAACCAATATGCGCGATAGCTGCGCCACTTTTAGAGATCTTTCCTTTTAAGATCAATAAAAAATAATCGATGTTAGAAAACACGGCAAATAAACCACTTACTAGTAAAGCCGAATATCCGACAAGATCCCAGGTACCAATACTTTTAGTCTCTGATGTATTAAAGAAATATAAAGGAACACTACATGCTAAACCAAATAACAGTGCCAAAACAAAACTATACGAAATGCGTTTGAAGAATTTTTTTGGATCTGTTTTTTTGTATTTTAAAAATTGAGTGGCTCCAATAAGCAGCATTATCAAAATAGCAAAGGGCATCATCCAATTGTTATACACTGGCACTTTTGGTGGTGCAAATTCTGTATTAAATAATTTATTAATTACCGGGATAGATGTGAAATAAGTAATGATGAGGCCGGATAATAAAAATAACAACGAGCCAAGAAACATCCAGAATTCGCGTGAGTATAATTCTTCTTCGTCTTTTTCTTTTGGAAAATATTTATAGTAAGAAATAAATGTTACAATGCCCGAACCTACCAACCACACCATTAATAAAATTCTCTTATAGCCATATAACATTCCAAAAAACAGAAGCAATATGGATAATACGATGTATGAAACTTTAAAAAGAGATTCGTTAATTAATAAGGCAACTGTTATAAAAACAAAAGTGATCACATACAATACTAATTGACCTGTCATGCCAAGATCTGTGAACGCATGCACAGAAGCATTGCCGAGCACACCGCTTCTGGTTAAGAATGTAGAATACAGAACAAGAAGAAAACCGCCAATGGCTAAAAAGTGTGTGGTGAATAACGAGCCACCTTTATTTTTATTGATGATCATGGTGTGCCCTGCAGCAACAACAACCAACCAGGGAACTAAAGAAGAATTCTCAACCGGATCCCAGGCCCAGAAACCACCAAAGCTTAATGCTTCGTAAGCCCAGGCACCGCCCATTAAAATACCAACACCTAAAATTAAAATACAGAAGTAGGTCCACGGTAAAGCAATTTTTTGCCACTCGTTATACTTTCTATTCCATAATGCGCCAATAGCAAAAGCAAACGGAATTAAAGTAGAAGCAAAGCCTAAAAATAGAGTTGGCGGATGAATGGTCATCCAATAATTCATTAACAGTGGATTTAATCCGCGCGCAGTAGATTCATACTTACCCATTTGTACAAAAGGCAAATCCATGAATTCGGAATGCTCTTTCATTAACAAAAAAGGATTGCTGCCGATCTTATAATCGAAAAGGTAAACACCCAATAACATACTTGCTAAAAAAACCTGAACCAATGCAAATACTGTCATTACCGGAATTTCCCATTCGCCGGTTTTAAGCTGGCGTTTTAAAATAATTCCAAGAACTATGTTCCAGAAGGTCCACAATAAAAAGCTTCCTTCCTGGCCTTCCCAAAAACAAGAGAGGATATATTTCATATCCATAGTTGTGTTGCTGTGTTGCCAAACGTATTGGTATTCGAAATAATGATTGAGCAGCATAAAGAACATGGTACCAATAATACCAATTACCGCAAAACCGTGAACGTTAAATGCGATACGTGCTAATTTAATAAAAGAAATATTTTTTGAAGAAAGATAATAAGCGAAAAACGAAAGTAGTGCGCCTACAAAAGAAAGAACAACAAACGCATTGCCAAGGTTACCTGCCCACAATCTCTCACTTATATACTGAATGTCGTTCATAGATCAAGCACTAATTTATTGGCGCTTTGTTATCATTGTATTTACTTGGACATTTCATTAAAATATCATTAGCGTGAAATTCGTTCCCTTCGATCTTTCCTATTAAAACAATTTGTTCGCTTTTTTCAAAATCCTGTGGTTTGCTTTTGTGTAGCACAACTTGTTTATGCACCCCTTTGTTATCGATAAGGGTAAATATAAATTGATCGGCATTTACTTTTGGGTCATAGATAAGCGGTTGATCTTTATCCAGCTTTCCAACCACATGATATTCTTTATCCGGATTAGAAATTGCTTCTGTAAAATCGGCATAGGTACTTGTGTTCTTTAGCGACACAAATATTACCCCAATGGCAACTGCAATAACGATAATACCAACAATGTGTAATTTTTTCATTTTACTTATTATTAATTTGTTTTTCGAGCTTACTAACTTTACGTTCAAGCACCATTAAAAAAATAACCAATGCTACAAATATCATCCCAATAACAGTGATAACTATATAAATTTTTCCATCGCTGCGAAATGTATCTGCCATTTCGGGAGAAGAAACTGTTTCCTGCGCTGAAGAAAATAGCGCTGACAATAAAAACACCAGGGTTAAAATTCTTTTAATCATTTAATTTATTTTTAATAAAACTAATTCTGTTCTTAATATTATAAAGCCAAAAACTAAAAAAGATCCAGCCTAAAACCGCAGGATAAAAAACCATGCGCATGTTGTTGTCCATATCGTATTGTGAAAAAGCGGGATTGCCACCGTTACCAGGGTGAAGTGAATCTGTAAGACGTGGCAACACCATAATAAAAACATTCATCATTACAAAAGCAAATACATTGTAAACGGCTGAGATCCTTGCACGTTTTAATTCATCATCAACCGAATAACGTAAAATAAAATACGCCAGGTAAATTAAAATACTGATAGCAACGCCATTTAATTTTGGATCCTGGAAGGTCCACCAGGTGCCCCAGGTATATTTTGCCCAGATAGAACCTGTAGTTAAACCCGGAAGGCTAAAGAAAAAACCAACGATTGCCGCATTGAATGCTTTTGTATCGTTATCTAAACTATTTTTTGTGAGAGCAAGAACACTTTGAATTAAAGAAACCGTCATCATAAACAACATAGCAAACCAAATGGGAACATGGTAATACACATTGCGAATAGTTTCGTTCAAAATATCCAAACGCGGTACCGGATTTAATAAACCCCAAACAAGGGTGTATAAAATAAAAATTACTGAAAGTATTTTGTACCAGTTTTTCATTTATCAGTCGATAGATCTTAGTCGATAGATTTTAGTCGGGAAAATCACGTTGAAAGACTGACGACTATTGACTAACGACTATATTCTATTCGTAGAATTTAATCGCGCCAAAGATACGGAAATAATAGAAAGGAAAGGGCAATAGTTAAAACATTTAGGGCCACTAAAATGCCAATAAAACTAAAACCAACCCCCGCCCACTCTATACCATCCACTGCCTGTTTGCTAATACGGATAACCACTAAAATAAGCGGCATTAAAACCGGGAAACTTAAGATACTCATAATGGCAAAATTGCCGTTTGCTTTACTGGCAATAGCACTCATGAGGCTTAAAATAGCCGCCAAACCGGTTGAGGCCAAGGTAAGTACAACAAAGAATAAACCGAGGTTCTCTACTTCGTTTTTAATAAAAAAAGCATAAAAGAAAAAGGTAATAAAGCTTAAGGCCAACATAAAAACCATGTTATAAATGGTCTTTGAAATAATAAATTGTGTTGGAGAATAATGCAAATAATTGTAAAGAGCCTGGCCGCCGGTTTCTTTTAAAAAACTTTTGCCGCTTATTGTTACCGAGGTGTATAATGTAATTACCCAGAATAATGCATTCCAGGTTGGTTTATCCAAACGACCTTTAAAACATAATGCACTCACAAAAATTGTTCCTATTACATACACCAGCACACCGCCAATTGTAGATTTTTGACGGAATTCTAAAAGGAACTCTTTTTTTATGAGTGATAAGATCATTGATATGCTTTTAGATCTTTACCTATATCGCGTCTGAAGTATTTTCCTTCGTAATTTATAATTCCTGCTGTAGCAAAGCTTTTATTTACGGCTTCGTCAATGGTTGTTCCAAAAGAAGTAATGGCAAAAACACGACCGCCATTGGTTACTACTTTATCGCCTTCTGATTTTGTTCCTGAATGAAAAACATGTGATTCGAAATTCGTATCAAGCCCATCTATCTCTTTTCCTTTTTCAAAATCGCCGGGATATCCGCCACTGACCATTACTACTGTTGTAGCGATCTCGGAAATTGTTTCGTATTTTTTTTGATGTAATGTTTGTGTGGCAACACCTTGAAGCAATTCAATAAAATCGCTTTTAATTCTTGGAATCACTACTTCGGTTTCAGGATCGCCCATGCGGCAGTTGTACTCAATTACGGAAGGCTGCCCATCGCAATTCATCAATCCAATAAAAATAAAACCACGGTAATCAATGCCGTCTTTATTTAATCCATTTATAGTTGGTATTACTACTAACTCTTCAACTTTTTTTATGAACGCATCGTCTGCAAATGGCACCGGACTAACAGCACCCATGCCACCGGTATTTAAACCGGTATCGCCTTCACCAATACGCTTGTAATCTTTTGCTGCAGGTAAAATTTTGTACGATTTTCCATCTGTTAAAACAAAAACAGAAAGCTCAATTCCTTTTAAAAATTCTTCAATAACAACTTTAGTGCTGGCTTTGCCAAACTTAGCATCCACCAACATATTCTTTAATTCTTCTTTTGCTTCGTTAATATCGTTTATGATCAAAACACCTTTACCGGCTGCTAAGCCGTCGGCCTTTAAAACAAAAGGAGGTTGCAATGTTTCTAAAAAAAGAAAGCCTTCTTTTAAATTATCCTTTGTGAAAGTGGCATAACGTGCTGTTGGCACCCCATGCTTTAGCATGAACTGTTTGCTAAAATCTTTACTACCTTCTAATTGTGCTCCATCTTTTTTTGGGCCAATCACGGGAATGTCCTTCAGCACTTCATCATTTAAAAAATAATCGTGAATACCATTTACTAAAGGATCTTCGGGTCCCACCAAAACAAGATTAATGTCTTTTTCCCATACCAGATCTTTTATGGCTTCAAAATCGTTCACACCAATATTTACATTAGTGCCGCAGTTTGCGGTGCCTGCATTACCGGGTGCAATGTATAAATTTTGTAATTGTTTGCTTTGGGCTATTTTCCATGCAAAAGCATGTTCGCGTCCACCAGATCCTAAAATTAAAACGTTCATAATTAATAAAGTGTAAAAATAAAAAATCCCGACGGTTTATCGGGATTAAAAAAACTTTTTACGGTGAAATACTTTGTTTCCTCTAACTCTTTTCCTGGCTCTTTCGGAGTTTTGCTTTGCCAATATATTGTGTCTTTGTACTTTTCCTTTTGTTCGGTATCTTGAGAATAAGGTTCTTGAATCGCTGCTTTTATATGTACCCGGGCGTGAATGCCTCATGGCCCATGCTTTATTTCCTCCGCCACCGCGTCTGCCGCCGCCCCTGGCGAAGTTATCAGCGTTTCCGGCACTCTTCTTTCCTTTGAACATGCCACTGCTGGCGCGTTTTTGGTTCCTATGCTCACGACGACGACCGCCACTTTGAGCCATAAAATCGGTAGAAAGTAAGATCCCGCAAAGAAGGAAGAATATGAAAATAGACCTGTTCAATTTAAATCGCTTTACAATAATAGTGAAAAACCCGCATATTTTAACATAAATCGGCCTTTTTGTCGTATATTTAACATAAAGATGTAAACACAGAATACTGTATTTCTCTTCAAAAAAAATCTCCAACTATTGTACCGATTTTTTCGTAATGGTTTTTAAGTGCTGTGCCCTTATAACTCTGCTGAAATTATGGCTTTTGAGCA
The DNA here is from genome assembly GCA_030681615.1 of Bacteroidota bacterium. Taxonomy (GTDB): domain Bacteria; phylum Bacteroidota; class Bacteroidia; order B-17B0; family Aurantibacillaceae; genus Aurantibacillus. The sequence continues at coordinate 8,848 of JAUXSA010000188.1, read as the reverse complement.
ACAATAAATTTTATATTTAAACGTTAAAATACATTACTTGAGATACGCTTTTTTAATACTTAATTTATTTTGTTTAACGCTTTTCTCGCAGGTTAATCCACCAGACCTGCGCTGCCTTCAGGTATTACCCAATGGAAATGTTACCTTAACATGGATCCCACCAACAGACCCAGGCGGTTTATTTGATTCTTATGACATTTATTATTCGCAAACTGCAACAGGAACTTTTGTTGTAGTTGGTAATATTAACACCATCAATACCACCACATTTACCCATGTCGGTTCAAACGCTACCGTGTCAAGCGTTTATTATTATGTGAGAACCAAATTTAATCCAGGGGGAACTTCAGCGCCATCAGATACATTACGAACGGTCTTTCTTAACCTTATAAATACAGCCGGGGCGCCTGATGTGAAGTTAGTTTACAATAATGTTCATCAACCCTCATTACCAAGCACACCGGGTGCTTTTTCAATTGCAAAAGAATATCCTGCAGCAACATGGAGTAATTTAGCAACCACCAATGCATTAAATTATGCCGATACTATAAGTGTTTGCTCGGCCAGTTTAAATTACCAGGTTACTTTACCAGATAACAGTGGTTGTATATCTTCCTCAAATATACAAGGTGGAACTTTTACAGATAATAAATCTCCAAACCAACCCTATATTGATTCGATAAGTGTTTTGCCAAACGGAAATGTTGTTTTAGCCTGGCATATACCAAGAGACCTGGATATTACGAAATATATTATTGTAAAGAACATTCCACCAAATAATACGTACACAGATATAGATAGTGTGATGGGCAGAAATAATACTGTTTACACTTTTACAACTACCGAAGCAAATTCAAATGCTGTTCAGATATATTCTTATGCAGTTGATAGTTGTGGCAATCCCGGTAGTTATGATGTTCTGCCAACAACCATGTTTTTAGAAGCAACTTACGACAAGTGTGCATACAAAACAAATTTAACCTGGAACCCTTATGTAAATATTCCAAAAGGAATTTTAGAATATAGAATTTATGCTTCAGTTAATAACAGTCCTTATTTAATGATAGGATCAACTACGCAAACTAATTTTACAGTTGATAATGTGCCGCCAAATAAAAATGTGTGCTATTTTATAAGAGTAATTAATACGCCAAAAACTATTACTGCCTCTTCTAACCGCACCTGTATTTTTTCTATACAAGTGCCTGCTTCTAATTTTGTGTACATAAAAAAGGCAAGTGTAAAAGATAAATATTCTGCCGAAGTAACAATATATTTAGATACTACTGCATCAAGCCAGGGTATAGACATATACCGCTCTACCGATGGAATAAATTTTGATGCCATAACTTTTATACCGTATAGCGGGGCAGCACATTTTTATTACCTCGATGAAAAACTAGAGACCAACGAAAAAAATTATTATTACAAAGCTGTTGTAAGAGATAGTTGTGGCAACTCAAGAACCTACAGTAATATTGCAAAAACAATTCTCTTAAAAGTTAAAGGAGACGAAGAAAATATTTTTACATATCATTTAGACTGGAACGATTATTTAGGATTTGCCGGAGGAGTTAGTGGTTATAACATTTACCGTATAATAAATGATGTACAATCGACAGCACCGGTGGCATCAACCGGTCCGCTGGTAAATAATTATACCGACAATTTAGAAAATGAAGCGTCTAACGGTTCAAAAATAGAATATTTAATAGAAGGCATTGAGGGTATTGGCAACCCTTACGGTTTTATGGAAACCAGCAAGTCTAACACGGTTGCTGTTTACATGGAGGGCAAAATTTTTGTGCCAACAGCGTTTGCGCCACGGGGTAAAAATAAAATATGGTTACCTGTTACACATTTTGTAGATAAATCTGAATACACTGTTACCGTATTTAACCGTTGGGGAAATAAGGTATTTGAAACGAATGATGACACAAAAGGTTGGGACGGAAGTGGTTATGCAAACGATGTGTATGTTTATTTAATTACCTACAAGAATGCGCGTGGCGAATACAAAGAATTAAAAGGCACCGTGATGTTATTTCAATAATTTTAAATAAAAAGCTCCGATAAAATACCGGAGCTTTTTTTGGAGAAAATTTTCAATACTATTTTAATGTAACAGTTACCCAACCAGAGTCAGGGTCGTTTCCTTTTGCATCAAGGCCAACATAAAATTGCCATTCGTGGTTGGCATATTTGCCAGTGTAAGATGGCGTTGCATTTTCAGGAAGAGATACTTCATAGGTCCAGTTATAAGTTTTACCTCCATCTAAGGTTTGCGCCGGGCTTACAACAAACTCCTGCTTATTAAATACATCATGATCTAGGCTTACGTTCTGAGGATTTTTATCGCTGCCACCTGGTAATTTATCTCGTGAAATATTTATTCTTTCTACACTTCTTACGTAGAGATAAACTTTTTCGATCGGTAAAGGTGCGTCTTTTACAACAGCAGTAACATTTACCTTTATTTTTTCTTTAACACTTGTACCTTCAACAATTATGCTAACTTTTGCTCCACCACCAGTAACCTGGTTGGCAATGTTCTTAATTTTATCAAATAATCCCATACTTTTAGTTTTTAAATTATACTTCTAAATTAATATTTAAATCTCAAGATATACTAGGTTGTTGATTTTATTCACGATTTCACAATCTTCATAAAACATTGACAATCAATAAGTAATAAGAGGTTTTCTACCTATCTAAGATATTCTACATAACTACCTCATATCTTTTTTAATTAATAACGTTATTATGAAAAGTAGTAAATAATTTAGCGTTTGGTTAATTGCATTAATGAGGTACATTTATTTTATACTTTTTATTTCTTTTTCATTTTTTGTTGCTGCTCAAAAAAAGCCTGCAGTAAAATTTACGCGCATTTTATTTGTGTTTGATGCCAGTAAAAGTATGGTGGCTAAACATCAAAACACAACGCGTATGGATGGCGCAAAAAACTTATTCTTCAAATTCATTGATAGTTTAAGTAAAGATAAAACATTGTTGTTTGCTTTGCGCATGTATGGTCATACTGTAAAATATCCTCCGGGCGATTGTAAGGATAGTAAATTAATTGTACCCTTTGGTGTAAATAATGTAGCGCTAATAAAACAAAAAGTGCAAGCAGCTACACCAACCGGTATTACCCCAATTGAGCATTCGTTAACAGAAGCCGCTAATGATTTTATTGATAACAAAACAAATAACATAGTTATTCTTATAACCGATGGTATTGAAGAGTGCGGTGGCGATCCATGTAATGCCCGACAAAAATTAATGACGAAAGGAATTATTTTTAAACCTTTTATTATTGGTATTGGTTTAACACCCGAACAAATAAAAACCTTTGAATGCGTTGGGACATTTTATGATTACGACGAACAGAATACCTTCAGTAATATCACCAACATTATACAGCAACAAAAATTAAACAAGACCTCAGCACAGGTAAATTTATTGGATGTTACTTCCCTACCCTCTGAAACCAACGTTAACATGACCTTTTATGATGTAGGCAGAAAAGAATATAAATACAATTACCTGCACACGTTAAATTACCAAAACAATCCGGATACTTTATACATTGACGATTATCCAACTTACAAAGTAATTGCACATACCATACCACCAACTGAAAGTAAAGAAGTGAAATTATCGCAGGGAAAACACACTATTATTGCTATTGACGCTCCGCAAGGTAATTTGATAATTAAACGTCCGAATGGTATTTATAATTTTAATGAACGTGTAAAATGCATCGTTAGAAAAGCGAACGAGATGCAAACCCTTAACGTGCAGTTATTAAATGCTACCGAAAGATATATTACAGGAAAATATGATCTTGAAATTTTAACTCTCCCAAGAATTTATGTGAACCAAAATGTAATTGAGCAATCAAAAACAAACACCATTGAAATTCCTAATGCTGGCGTGTTGCAGGTAAAATGTTTGGAGGCCGGAGATGGTTGCATCCTTGTAAAACGAAATAATAAATTGGAATGGGTTTGTAATTTAAGTTCGCAAACGCTGCAAACTTATCATTTGCAGCCGGGCACTTACGTTTCTACCTGGCGCGCTAAAGCATTAAAGGGAAGTATTTATACCGTAGAGAAAAAATTTACTATTACTTCTGATAATCAAACGATCATTGAGTTTTATCGTTAAAAGGCAATAGCCATAAAGATCCCACCCCAGCCGTGATCTACACCGGTATGATACTCGCGCGAAATGTAAGTTCTTGAATAAGTTAAGCTAAAGCGTTTATAGGCAACTACAATATCTACAGTGCCGGTAAAAACAAAACGTTCTAAATTATCAGCATCGATCACATAAATATCTTTTGAAAATATACCACCCTGCAATGTTGCATTATAACCGACTAATTTTGTATTAGCTTTTATACTTCCGTAAATTTTAAACTTTCTTGACGAAGGATCTTTTGACAAACCTAAATTATTAAAATAAGGATCGAATAAACCAAAACGCATATTTAAGCCTGTGCCAAGATCTGTATACAATGTGCCAAGTCTGAAGTTACCGTTGGCCATTAACTCAAAATGTTTTTTGTAAATGATTCCTTTCTCTAGTTTGGTTCTGTAATTAATAACAAAGTCGTTTTCCAATTGGTATTCCCAACTTAATGGGCGGATATTTACCAATCCTTTATGAATGGCTTTTTGCATGTCTTCGCAGTGCGCGCATTTACCAATACCACCCAGGTCTAACTGCGTTTGTAAGAGCATTTTCTTTTGTTTGCTTAAAGAATTAAGTGAATGAGAAATAAAGATAGTTCCTGCGTAAGGACGTTCGCCAAACATAATAGTATCTACGCGAATACTCTTGGGCGTGAAACAATCCTGCTGCGTATGAATGCCATAATAATTAACGGCATTATTATTTAATTTAATTAATGTTCCTGAAAAAGGAGAATACCTAACTAAAGGATGTATGAAGCTGGCAGTTATGCCCTGTGTATAATACCTGTCGGTTTCATTAAAAAAATCATTCTCGTAATTAAATAGAAAATAATTTTCATGCTTTATTCTAATGCCTGAGCTATCTGTTTGAGAAAAAGAAACAGAAACACAAAAATAAAAAAATAAAAACAGTTTGGTTTTCAAGAGGGCTATTTATCTATATACGTTTTAAAACGAAAGTTGGTTTCGCAACTTTGCAGCAACAAAAAACCCCCGAATTTTGTTCGGGGGTTTTGAATTTATTAGTGACTGTCTCCGTCTTGCTCTCCTTCTTCCAAAGGAACGGTTTGAATCACGAAATCTTTTTCTTTTCCAGGCTTAGAATAATCATAAGCCCAACGGTGAACTACAGGTAATGGACCTGGCCAGTTACCATGGATGTGAGCCATTGGCGTTGTCCACTCTAATGTATTCGAGTTCCAAGGGTTTTGAGGAGCTTTTTCGCCTCGGAACATACTGTAGAAGAAGTTGAATAAGAAAACACCTTGTCCTAATGCGCCAATGATAGCGCAAATAGTAACTATTTCGTTAATGTCAACTAAGTTGTCGAACATTGGGAAGTTAGAGTTTGTGTAATAACGACGGGGCACACCAGCTAATCCTAAAAAGTGCATTGGGAAGAACACGCCATACGCCATTGTTAAAGTTATCCAAAAGTGAATGTAACCTAATTTTTTATTCATCATGCGTAAGAACATTTTTGGAAACCAGTGATAAACACCGGCAAACATACCAAAGATGGCAGATAGTCCCATTACAATGTGGAAGTGAGCAACCACGAAGTAAGTATCGTGTACATTGATATCTAAAGTAGAATCGGCAAGGATAATACCTGTAACACCACCGGTAATGAAAGAAGAAACTAGACCGATAGAGAACAACATTGCAGGAGTAAATTGGATATTACCTTTCCACATTGTAGTGATGTAGTTAAATGCTTTTACAGCTGATGGGATCGCAATTAATAATGTGGTGAACACAAACACAGAACCTAAGAACGGGTTCATACCGGTCATGAACATATGATGACCCCAAACAATGAACGATAAGAAACCGATAGCTAACATTGAACCGATCATGGCACGGTAACCAAAGATTGGTTTACGTGAATTGGTTGCAATAACTTCTGATGTGATACCTAATGCAGGTAATAATACAATGTAAACCTCAGGGTGACCTAAGAACCAGAATAAGTGTTCAAATAATACAGGGCTTCCGCCTACATTATCTAAAGGACGTCCGCCGATATAAATATCAGATAAATAGAAAGATGTTCCTAAACTTCTATCACAAAGTAATAATACAACACAAGAAACTAAAACAGGGAAAGATAATACACCTAAAATTGCTGTTATTAAGAAGGCCCAAACTGTTAATGGCATTCTTGTCATTTTCATTCCTTTAGTACGTAAGTTAAGAACGGTTACAACGTAATTGATACCACCTAATAATGAAGAAACAACGAATAAGGTCATAGAAAGCAACCAAAGCGTCATACCTAACTTAGAACCCGGAATTGCTTCTGGTAAGGCAGATAAAGGGGGGTAAATTGTCCAACCTGCTGATGCTGGACCATCATCAATAAATAAAGATGCTGTCATTATAACACTTGATACAAAAAAGAACCAAAATGAAAGCATGTTTAAGAATCCAGATGCCATATCACGCGCGCCAACCTGGTAGGGAATTAAAAGGTTAGCGAAAGTACCACTTAAACCACCTGTTAATACAAAGAACACCATGATTGTACCGTGAATAGTAACCAAAGCTAAATACATGTTTGGATCTAATATTCCATCTTTACCCCACTTGTCTCCAAGCATTGCATTAATGAAACCAAATTTTTCACCTGGCCAAGCTAATTGCATACGAAAGATAATAGACATTGTCATCGCAATTACTGCCATTACTACGGCAGTAATTAAAAACTGACGAGAGATCATTTTGTGATCCTGACTGAATACATACTTCTGCACGAAACTTTCTTCATGATCATCATGATCATGAACATGGTCATGGTGAACCAAATGTTCCTTTTCTAATTCTGAATTTTTTACGGTAGCCATGTTATATTTTATTTAGAATTTTTATAATTATTTTTTTTCAGCAACTGCTGTTTTAAACGCTTTTTGTTTTGCTAACCAAGCCTGGTAATCAGCCTCAGTATCTACAATTACATTCATTTGCATATTGTAGTGCGATGCGCCACAAATTTTATTACATAATAAAAGGTAATCAAATTCAACTGGTTCTTTACCAAATTTAGCACGTTGTGCATTAATACCTGCCATCATTTTTACAACGTATGGATCTTTTTTCATTTGCGCTGTAGTTTTAGTTGGCACAAATTTAAATGTTGTGATCATGCCTGGCACACAATTCATTTGCGCGCGAAAGTGTGGTAAATATGCAGAGTGAATTACATCGCGGCTACGCATAAATAATTCTATTTCGCGACCAACAGGAATATGGAATTCATTTTTCACTAAAATATCGTCGTTACCTTGCACGTCAGCAGTATCCATACCTACAGAATTGCTTCCGCTAATTTGTCTGTATTCTGTTTCTCCCAATTTACCATCTTTACCCGGGTAACGTGCAGTCCAGTCGAATTGTTTGGCATAAAGTTCAACCACAACTCTGTCTGGTTTATCGGCTACCGACATAATTTCATTCCAGTATTTTAAACCAAAGATAACGATGAAAGCTAAAGCAATAGCAGGAATAACTGTCCAGGCCATTTCTAATTTATTATTGTGTGTTAAATACACCGCTTTAGTTTTATCAGTACCACGGTATTTGTATGCGAACCAGAATAAGAAGAAATTGGTAACTAAAAACACAAAGGTGATAAGGTAAATGTTAGCATCCCATAAAACATCAATTTTCTCGCCATGAACAGAAGCCGCAGGGGGTAAAGACCTATCCATCCAACGATCTACCTGCCAGAAGAAGAAAGCAAAAAACACGATCATAAAAGCGAACATAGCTTTTCCCATCATATCATTATCTGTTTCAGTTATCTTCCACTCTTTTGTCTTTTTTAAGCCTCGGCTTAACTCAATAACCCTTAATAATTGATGTCCTGCAATTATTAATAAAACGATGGCTAACAGTACTAAAAAATTCATTTTATTTAAGTTTTATATTTTTAATTCTATTTTTTTATTTCTCAAATCTTACTTTCTATTAGGTTGAATGATGCAAACTTTCGCTTAAGAAAGGATGATTTTTAACCAATAACGGTGCTTTAGCAAGTGCGTTTAAAACAACATAAAGAAATAAGCCCAAGAAGAAAAAGAAGTTACCGAATTCCATCCAGCTTAAACCATGCCAGTGATGACCAACGGTTCCCGGCATTACGATCATGATCACATCCATGTAGTGACCAATAAAAATAATTGTACCTACGAACATTAAGAAAAAGAAATTACGTTTGCTGTCTCTGCTCATTAACATAACCATTGGGAACGCAAAGTTCACAAAGAAAACGGTCCACATTAAACCTTTAAAATTTTCCCAACGTGTTTGGTAGTAAATAATTTCTTCAGGAATATCTGCGTACCAGATCAACATAAACTGAGAGAAGTATAAATATGTCCATAAGAACGAAATTGCGAACATCCATTTACCAAGGTCATGAATAGTACTTTCTGTTACAAAATCTAAGTAACCTAATTTTCTAAGCCAGATAACTAAAACAGTAATTGCAACAATAGCGCTTATCCACATACCTGAAAAGATGTACCATCCAAATAAAGTAGAGAACCAGTGTGTATCGATACTCATTACCCAATCCCATGCAGAAGTAGATGATGTTACGGCAAATAATACCATGAACCATGCGCCTAATTTAATGTTCT
>JAUXSA010000187.1 GCA_030681615.1 Bacteroidota bacterium | reverse complement strand
AGAAAGTTTTAAAAAAGAAAAACGCTTTAAGGTTTTATACACCCAGCCATTTTAAGAACTCGTCTTTTTTATTTTTGGAGAGGGGAACTGAATAATTGTCTTTAGTAATAATAAGGCCGCCATTATCCTTTGTAAATTTTACAACGTGCTTTAAATTAATAATGTGCGATTGGTGCACACGCATAAAGGTATTGTCTTTATTACAAAGCAGCGTTTCGTAATCGCCCAGAGTTTTTGAGATCATTAATTTATTGCCTTCAGTTGTATAAATGTTGGTGTAGTTGGAATCGGATTCTAAACGAATGATATCTATTTTATTTACATACTCTACTTTGTCTTTTACATGCAAAGGTATTTTTGTGCTGTTAGTTGAATTCAATTCCTGAAATAATTTATTCAGGTCCGGGAGATCTTCCCTTTTATTTTTTTGTTTCACTCTTTCTATTGCTTCAATCAGGTCTTCATGATTAATTGGTTTTAATAAATAATCCAAAGCATTGTTCTTTATTGCCTGGACTCCATACTCGTCATGCGCTGTTGTAAATATCAAACCAAAATCTCTAAATTTTAATTCCTGCAACAATTCAAATCCATTCATATGTGGCATGTTAATATCCAAAAAAACGATCTCAGGTTTGTAATCCTCAATTAGCTGCACGCCTTTTTTAGCTTCGGTAGTTTCGGCAACAACCTTTACATCGAAAATAAATTTTTCTATTAGCAATTTAATGCTATTTATTCCTTTTTGTTCGTCGTCAATAATTATTGCACGTAGCATAATTAATTTAATATTGGTATGGTTATTTTTACAATAGTACCTGCTGCCTCGTTCTTATCAACTATTTCAAAGCCGCAATTAATACTTCTTGTTTTACTTATCAAATCCAAACGTTGTTTTATAAATTCAATGGCTAGTGATCTATTTCCTTTTAGCATTTCTGTTTTATTTTTTTTAAAATCACGCCCTACTCCATTATCTTCTACCACACAATTTAAGGTTTTTTGGTTAATATAAAAGAAACTGATCTTTAAATTTTTTGCCCCTGTCTTATGAAGCAAACCGTGCCAAATAGCATTCTCAATAAATGGCTGCACCAGCATGTGCGGGATCTTAGTCCCGGCCTGATCCAGTTTATCATCGATAAAAAATTCATAGTCAAATGCGTCCTCAAACCTTAAAGCCTCAATTTCAACATAGGCTCTTAAAATATCTATTTCTTCGGCAAGGCTAATATTCTCTGAAGTTGTACTTTCTAATAACTTTCTCACCAGCTTAGCGAATTTTGAAAGATATAAATAGGCATTATCGTTTTCGTTAGCTAAAATAAATTGTTGTATTGAATTGAGTGAATTAAAAATAAAATGCGGGTTCATTTGTAATTTTAATGCTTTTGTCTCTAACTCCAGCATATTTATTCTTAACTCATTCTTTACCCTTTCTTTTCTAAATACAGCAAGATACCTGAAGCGGATCGTAAAAGCCAAAACAAAGGCTCCTGCCATTATTGCTAATATTATAAACCAGATCTTTTGCCAAAAGGGTTTTTCAATGGTAAAAATAATACCACCATCTGCTTTTATCCAATCTCCCTTTAAATTTTTCGCTTCCAAAATAAATTGATATTGCCCCGGAGAAAGGTTTGGCAAATTAATACTTGTTTCGTTGGTATAATTCCATAGTTGGCTATTGTTAGTTATTTTATAACGGTAGTTGATAGTGGTATTACAATCATAAAAAAGTGCTTCAAAACCTATTTTTATATTTGACTGATCATAGCGAAGATCTAAAGAGGGTTTTATGGCCACCGGCTTATCATTTACAAATAAAGATGAAATATAAAGTTTTGAATTGTTTGGAGCAATTTTTGTCTCGAACCAGAATATATTTAGACCAGAATAAAAAAAGGCATTATTATTTAAAAAACAGATCTTGTTCACGGATGCGGCATCTATAAAACCAATTAGTGGATAATTAATAATACTATATGAATTTTTGGAATTATAAATGATCTTGCTAATGCCATTATTTGTACTTACCCATATAACATTGTCTTTGATGGATATTGATTTACAAATGTTACTTATTAGACCTTTTCGTTCATTAATAGTATCATAGCTGTTACCGTCTTTGATGATCAACCCTTCTGTGCGTGTTGCTACAAAAGTTAATCCGTTTTCAGACTTAAGATCTTCTATTCTGCAATTTAAGATCTTGTCCTTTTCTGTTAATTTATTTTGAAAATTAAAACGATACAACCCTCTTAAACCACCCACATAGATCTGATCACTTTTAGGCTCGAACCCAATGCATGTTAAACGATCATCACTTCCATATAAGTTTAGATCGCTTTCAACATTATTCTTATGGCTAACAAAAAGGTTACCGATCATTAAACACAAGAGGCTATCCTTATAACCAATTATTCTTCTGCATGCTAAAGAATTCTTATTTAATAAAAATATTTTTTTTGCCTTTTTAGTTCTAAGATCAAGACTTATACTACCTTTTGCGCCTGAAACAAAAAGAGTTTGCGCATCAACGCAAAAAAAAGTAGTAACCTTTGAGATCATATTTTCTTTATCATTATATATTTCATTGTTTATAACAGTTCCATTCCTTAAAAGTGTACTTAAGAAAACTGCACCGGAATTATATCCAACCAAAATACATGAATCGTTTAAAGTGCTGATGCATGAAATAAAATCATTATTAGAACTGAGTGGTGTAATAAATTTTGTGCCCTGACTTGGCATATAAAAAACCCCAGACTCTAAAGTTGAGAACCAATACCCATTTTGATAATCTTTTATAGCTGATGTAAATGTGAAACCTTGTAATAATTTTGAAAACGGTTGCTCATTAATGCTACTTGTTCGAAAGGAAATGCCTTTTTGTCTTTCGCCAATTAAAACAACATTACTATCTAAAGAAACAACTGTTACCAATATTTCTTCAAATTTTTTTTCGTTTATTGTTTTTTCAGCTGGGTTGATCTTTAAAAGCGAGTAATTTAATAATAAATAAATATCGTTTTTGTTTCTATAGACCCTTGTAAACAACGTTGCATCTTTAAACATGAACGTTTTTTCTAACAATAGATCATGTTTATTACTATAGATGTTGATCTCATAGTTGTCCGTCTTGCCTCTCGTGTCTGAAAAAACAAAATCATTTTCTCCAACCGCCACAACATCGATACCAATTTTTGAATTTTGTTTTTTCCATATTACTGAAACATTTTTTGCGGTATATGGCGGCGCGATCTTTAAAAAAGAGATCTGATCTGAATTTCTTTTCCCAACTATTAAGTTATCCAACTCATCAAATGCAAAAGAACTTATAATACCATCCTTTATAAAATCTTCAATTTTACCATCAAGGTTAAGGTTAAAAATAGAGTCGTTGAATATGTAACCGATCTTACCCGTAAAGGACCTGTACCAGATTCGGCCAAACCTGTCTTCCTTAACTTCAAAAACTGTATTGTCAGGCAGCCCATTGGCCGAATTAAAATGTTTAAAATAATTGCCATTATATTTAACCAAGCCCGCATCGGTACATATCCATACAAAACCTTTTTTATCCTGATGCAAAAAATAAGATTCATTACTAGGCAAGCCATTCTTTGTATTAAAATTCTTTAACACAGGTTGCTGTGCCCAGGAATAAATAGCAAAAAACGACAATAAAAAAATAATGTAAAGTTGCCTGCTCATGCGCTTGTAACAAATTTAAATAAAATTTCAACTTAGAAAACTTTATAAAACACAAGCTATAATACAACGAAATACCTTTAGTCTTTCTTTGTTTTTAGAAAATCGCTTAGGTTGCCGGGAGAGTATTTAGGGTTGTTCTTTCTGCGATTAATTACCGAATCATCAATTACCTCGTTACTGTATTCTTTTTCTTTTATTTTGCGCCAAACCGGCCGCCAAAACCAATACATAGCAGTGCGTGAATTACGCAATTCACCATTAGGGTCGCCATTAAATAAATGCACAGGATCTAACTTGCTTAAACATGCTTTATCAAAATATAAACCAATATCACTGGCTTTTGTCATTAACCAATCCAATGTAAGGTCGCTCAAACCATGATCAACATATCCACCACCAACATTACAATGCACACCCGGAAACCATCTTTGTTCCATTACCTGTCTGTGATCAGGATCATCCTTAACAGTATTACTTAACTCCCATAAGGTTGGTTCAAATAATTTACGGCGCTCATCTATCGCTAATGCATGATAAGCATAGTCAACTGTGCAACTAATTTTTACATCGTGAAATTTATAACGTTCTTTATTATAAAATTTATACCATGGCAAAGGAACACCTAAACTACCAACAGTATCCCACACGCCTAAAAATTTTATGCGTGTAACAATTTCAAAACAATAATTTTTTTTGAAACCCACCATCAGATCTGAATCGGGATTTGAATAGGAATTGCGATCGCGATAAAGTTCGTAAGCCTGATCTATTAAATGCAAATACTGCGGTTTTAATATGCCGCAATTACGAATAAAACCCGCCAAACTACGTGCAGTATAAGCGCCGCGGCTAAAACCAAATAAGTATATCTCGTCTCCGATCGCATAATTTAAAACCAAAAAAGAATAGACATCCTTTATATTTTTATCAATACCTGCCCCCGTTGTGCCGCCACTAATTTTATCTTTCCAACTGTATGTACTGCTGCCAACCCCTGCATCGTAAACCTTTAGCTGCTCAACACCATCGTTTACTGATTTATAAGCTATACAATTGTATATTAACTCTACATTACTTTTTACCGGTTGCCCCCTATCTTTTATACCAGGACTATTCCATGTGCCATCGCTACAAGTAATTAATCTTTTCATATAAATTTTACTATTTAATTATGCTAATTTAAATAATTTTAAATTTATATACTTTCTTTTACTGCTTAATTAGTTGCCCTTGCGTTTTTTACTTCAATATCAAATGTTTGCATACCATCGGGTGGATGCACGTTTAATTCGAATTTTGTGCGCGTGTTGGGTTCAAAAAATTTATAAACCACAAACTCTGCGGTCTCAATAAGATCATTTGTACTTGAATAATATTTTACCAATAGAACTACATCCTTAAATTTTGTATTCATGGCGGTATTGCTAATAGTGCCATACAAGAAATTTGTTGCCGTATTTGTCTCTTCGCTTTCACTGCGCATCTTAGCCTCCACATCCATAAACAATAGCGGCGAATCTTTTTCCTGCACTAACGATTCGTAATTCATCTCCTCTGCAACAAGTGGTTTTTGATTTACCGGTTTATCACAACTGCTTAATAAGAAAACAATAGCTACTAATGTTATAACTGATCTTTTTTTCATGTTGTACTGTGATCTTATTTTTTAAAGTAAAAATGAATTGTTTATTCTTTTTGTATGCTCATCTAATTGAGAGTTGGCCCATTTGTTCATTTCTTTTTCAGGCTTACCAATAAAAACATCGCAAAGTGCATTTACCACTAAAAACATTTTTTCAATTCTCTCCATATCTTTTTGTAATTCTGTTTGAACTAAATTAAAGTCATCTGTGCCTTGCGTATTATCGCTCAGCAAATTATTCTTTTGAATATCAGATGACTTTTTTAACATAGCAAACACACTATGTTTTAAATTTACAACATCTAAAACTGCCTACATATAGGTAATTTTACCTATTTTTATATAGGTAAAATTACCTAGAAGAACGTGAAAATATTCATTAAAAAATGGCTGTAACGCTTACAGATCAATAGATACAAGGTTTTTTTTGTTTTTTACTAAAAAGAAGGCCCTAAAAATAGAAAACGTCGGAAAACAGTGTGATCAATTGAACAAAGACCAGAAGTATTTTGCGTCTTTTTTAAAAAATTTACCATGATGCGATCGCGGCTTATACGTTCGTTTTACTTAACTTGAATTTAAAATCTACATAGCTTATTCTTTTTCCATTGCGAAAAAAAGATCTTGTAATACTAATTTCTTTTCTTTTTCTGCGTATGCTTTTACCTCTAACGGATTATTCTTATTAAAACAAGCCCCGTCTTCAAAATTAATTCCTTTAAGATCAGTTTACCAGATCTGCGCCGATCAATTTTTTTTCTTTTTTTTTAAATTTAAAATTTTGCGGAAATGATTTTTAAAAAAAACACATAGTCACTACTCTGGTATTTTAATACCTAAAGCAGGAGTTAAGACTTGCTTTAAAAAATGTATTTACCAATGACTGGGCATTTACAAATACAAAATTCAATAGTGTAGGCTAAAACCACGGATAGTATAAATAATTTTATTCACTATGTAAATAACGTTATTTACCAATGAAAATTACCTTATAATATGCCTGTAACTACTGTAAATAAAGACGAGGCAAGTTTTTCCAATAGAAAACGCTTAGAAAAACAGTTTAAAACTCCCCTCTACTTGTTCATAAAAACATAACTGCTTTTTATAATGTATTTGCTTTGAATGAGAAAATAATATAGATTTGTTACTATAATCTAAAAAAACTATAAAACAATGGCAAAAAAAGCAAAAAAAGCTGCTCCAAAAAAAGCAGCTAAGAAAGCAGCTCCAAAAAAAGCAGCTAAGAAAAAAAGAACCGGAACTCCGGGAGTAGGTTTAAATAAGCCTTATAATGTAAGCGCAGCTTTAGGAGAGATAGTAGGTAACAAAGCAATGCCTCGTACTGAAGTTGTAAAAAAACTTTGGGTTTATATTAAAGCTAACAAACTACAAGACAGCAAAAACAAACGTATGATCAACGCTGATGCTAAACTAAAACCAGTTTTTAGTGGTAAAGGTCAAGTTTCTATGTTTGAAATGGGTAAACACTTATCTAAGCACTTGAGTTAATTTATACTCGTTACAAAAACCCCTGAGAGGAGAGCTTTCAGGGGTTTTTTATTTTATCAATATCTGAACTAAAAAAAAACATTAATTATGGCTGCGGCACTAAAGATAAAAACACCAAATAATGAGATATGGATAGATGAGGATGGTTTTCTTGTTTTGAAATTAATAAATAGTGGAGAACTGGATCTTGAGGAGGTAAAAGCCTGTTTTGAAGCCTATACAGAACTTGGTTTTGGTCCTGAAAATAAAGCCCTTCAATTAATTGATATCCGTGAAGACGGATCAATGAATCGTGAAGGAAGAGATTATGCTGCTGAAAACGGTAAACACTTTTTTATTGCATCAGCCATAATAAGCGATTCTCTTGCAGTAAGAATGATCGTTAATTTTTTTAATGCTTTTTATAAGCATCCCGTTCCATTTAAAATGTTTGCAAAAGAAGAAGATGCCAAAAAATGGCTCAAGAGTTTTATAAAATAAATCTTATCTTCCATTCAACACAAAAGCTCCCCAATAATAAGGTTCTGGATATTTTTTCTTTACCTCTAACTGCGCCTCTTTAAAAGCCGTGTAAAGATCGCCGGATAGTGTCCATTTACTATACAAGGCAACCATTAACTCCATAGTAGCATCATCGCTAACTGCCCATAACGACATGATAATGGATTTTGAACCGGCTAATTTAAAAGCGCGCTGTAATCCAAAAACACCTTCTCCATTCTTTACCTTACCTAAACCGGTTTGGCAGGCACTGAGAACGACTAACTCGGTCTTATCAAGATCAAGACTCATTGCTTCATAAGCAGTAAGTGTACCGTCTTCAAATTCTTTTAATTGTTTAATGTTAGTTGTGTTTAAAGAATAGGTGTTATTAGCTCCACTAAAAAATATACCAGAGCGCATCATAGGGTTCTTAAAATACGCCTGTTCTGTTTTTGAAAGTTCAGCTAAAGTTTCCTCCGGAAAATCTTCCAGAAAAAAACCATGCGTGGCAAAATGTAAAACATCCGGACTCTTTATTTTTTTTATATCCGCTTCGTTAGCTCTTTCTTCAGTAAGAAGAGTGGCCTTAACCGACCTTTTGTCCAGTTGCGATTTTATAGTTTCTACTTCTGTTTTTGTTCCGGGCAACTCGTCCAATACAAAACCAAAACCTCCTCTGCTTGCAAGATCGTTGCCAAAATTTTGTTTGTTTTGTGGTAGCTGACTAAGATCATAACTGAATTTTGGATTTCCTACCAAGACAGCATTTAAAGGCGCTTTTGATGGATGTAAACGTATATCAATTAAATCGCATAAGGTTGTGAGAAAATGAAAATTCTTTTCTTCGATAAGATATTTATTTGTTTCGGCGTTAAAGATCGTATTCAAATTAATTTGGTTATAAATGCCATCGGGCGAAATATAAACCGTATTAACATTACCAATTTTATCCCTCACGCCTTTCCATAAACGACGGTAAAGATCAGGTTCATCTTTTTTATGATCAATGCTTTTACGGTAAAGGGTTAATACTTCTTCTTCCCATTTTAATGGTCGGTCTATCATAAAGACTGTGGGAACACCTGTATTTTTTATAATGATATAGGTGTAATTAGTTCCTCCGCTATCATTCTGGTAAACAAGATTGGCCCGCATAATTTCTACAGCGCATTCATTAGGTTTAAGTTGTTTTTGAATGCTTTGCCAGGTAGTTTTTTCGTTACCTGTAAAATTATTTTGCGACACTTTAAGCGAGATCTCTTTCTCTGCCTGGTCGGCTTCCTTTTTTAAAGCTGCCACTTCGGTTTGAGCCTCAGGATACTCATCAGTGTTTAAGGACATCAGTTTAGAGATATTTTCGCGGTTCAGTTTTAATTGTTCATACTTTTTATTAAGTACAGGATCGTTCAGCAAAGCAAGGTTCTTTTTTATTTTTGAAAGATTATTTAATAAAATGCCTTTTGTTTGAAGGCGGAAATTAAGCAGCACCTGAATCAGTTCGGGATATTTTTCGGCGTGATTAGAAATAGTTGTATAAAAAGCTTTTACAGCGCTCTCTAAATTATCAAGAAATTGTAATTTTTCCGCTTCGGTCATGTAACTAAAATTAGCGTCCAACTCACCATACTTTAACTCCATGTATTTATTAAAATAGTCAATGGCCGTTTGTGTTTTATTTATATCGGCCGAAACCTGGGCCTTTTGAAGATAGATATTTGCAATATCATTCTTAGAGATAATTATTTTGCTTTCAATTAACTTAATAGCTTCATTCAATAATATCTCTGCTTGTTCGGGCAAACCAAAGGCTTTTAAGGCGGCGCTAAAGTTTATTAATAAAGCAATGGTCTGCTCTACATTTGCCTTTAAATTACCGGATAATACTTCTGAAATTTTAGAGATGTATTTTGTTGCTTCTTCGTATTTTTTTTGTTCCCAGAGCATATAACTTACCGAAATATAAATATTACCCATTTCAATATTATTATCACCATAAATTCTTTTTGAATAATTTAAAGCGTCATCATAATATTTTTTTGCTTTTATGTAAACTTTCCTCTCTGCATAATACTGCGCCAGGTTCTCAGAAAAAGTAATGCGTTTAAGCGTATCCTGCAATTTAGGATTGATCAATCCTTTTTCAAGTTCTGTTACTAGCTCTTCTGCCTCTGTTTCTCGGCCAACAGAGGTATAAAAAAATAAAAGGTTGTTTACAGAGGTAAGATAATTATCAAAGCGCACACGTTTAAGCGATCTTTTTATTTCAATTGCCTTTGTATAAAACTGTTCCGTTTCGGTGAACTTATTCAATCGCGCATAGGTATAACCAAGGTTGTTTAGCACCCCCGCATACTCCGGCGAATTTTCGCCATAATGTTTTAAGTCCAGATTTTTTGCCCGCATTAAAACCTCAAGAGCCTCTGTGTACTTATAAATATCTGTTAATAGTGTTCCGTAGTCCATTAAAAAAACAGCGAACTGAGGGTCGAGCGTATCTTTATTTTTTATAAAAATGGCTTCAGCCTTTTCAAACGTTTCAAGTGCTTTTTTCTCGTATAACATATCTACATACAAAAGTGCGAGCGAACAATAAACCGTTGGATATTCTATTTCGCCCATCAGGTTTTCTTTCTCACAAAAAGTTGTGGCCTCATGGTAAAGTTTTTCCGCCTCTGGAAATTTGTACAGGTAATGGTTACATTCTGCAAGGCCCGTAATGATAGATGCCACATCCCTTTTTTTATAATCGTTGTTCTTACATAAATTATATGCTTTCTGAAATTGAGGCAAAGCATCGCTATAAAGGCCCATATCTTTTATAACTGCGCCAAAATTTTTACGTAAATAAATTTCAGTGCCAGGTGCTGGCGGCTTTGCATCAATGGTTTCCGTAATACTGTATAGTATATCAAGACCTTCATCTACCTTATCGTTAAAAATTAAATACACCGCGTTATCCGATTTAAGAATAAGCAGGTCATCCGTACTTATTTTTTTGTCCGTGCCAGCCTCCTTTAATGCTTGTTTTGAAAGCTCTAATGCTTTTTGAAATTGTGAAAGCTCGAATTCTTTTTCAGCTTCTTCCTGCAGTTTTTTATAATTCTGCGCAGTTAAAAGCTGAGTTAGAAATAAATAAGAAAGTATTAAAACTATTTTTTTCATTACCAGCATTTGTTGTCAAATATGACAAAAAAAATGCGATAAAAATGCTGTATACGACGAAATACGTACTGGTTGGTATACTATTCTTTTTTGGTGTTCTTTTTGGCTAGTACAAATTGCTCATCGATACTGGATACAAACAGGTCTGTTCCATAAACCATACCTTCTTTGCTGATACAAAAAGCAAGGCCATGTGCTTTATGGCTATCTCCCAACATGTTTTGATTGTGTCCGGGAGATGCTTTCCACATTTTGAAAGAATTTGCAGCGATTTTAGAAGCAATGTCATTAATGTTCTTTCCTTCTATTTCAAAATGATACAAAATATTCTCTCCAGACCAATGAGCAGAGCCTTTGCCTGAAGTAGCATACTTGTAACGATCGCCCGGCTCGGTGCCTGAATAACACCTTGTGCCTTTCTTTTCTTCGTGTGACAAAGTTGCATTAGCATTCATCCAGTAATTGTGGTTGCGTGCAGTTAACCAGGCAGCTTCATCCCAGGCAGCTTCATCCCAGGCAATAGCTTCTAATTTATTTTTAATACGGTAATCATTTAAAATTTTGTGGAATTTTTTAGCGGCTAAACGCTCAATTTTTTGAGTTTTATCTTTTTCAGAAGCTTCTAACAATTTTGAAATATTCGAAGTTCTACAAATTTGAGCTTGCACATTGTTATTTAAAATAACCAACAATAAGCCGAAGAGAAATGATACTGTTTTCATATGTAGATATTTATTATTTTTTAATTGTCATATGGAATACGCCTATCTTCATTGGGTGTTTGTTTACAACAACTCTTTGTTAGTGGCTATTTCATAAAATAATTAATTAGGGGTTAGGTAATTTATTTTCATTCATTTTTCCTTTATAAACTATAATGCAATAATTTAAAAAGGCATCAAATAATTTATGTGTTAATGCTTTCTATTATTTTGATGTGAGCCTTAACGATTTTCCATAAAAAAATTTAGAAAATACCGGAAAATTTAAATCTGTTTCTTGTCCATCTTGCCACCCCTAAAACAAAAAACCCTAATTATCAGGGTTTTTTGTCATTTATAGAAGCTCTTGGAAGATTATTAGCCTCATCCTGAAATAATTATTTGTCAAACAATACCCATTTTGCTTCGCAAAATTATTTTTTGTTTGCTCAATCTCCCTCAAACAAGTTTAGCTCGATGTGAAAACAAAAAACCCGCCAAAAGGCGGGTTTTGTTTGAGGTCCCGAGCGGATTCGAACCGCTGTAGCAGCTTTTGCAGAGCTGAGCCTAGCCACTCGGCCACAGGACCTTTTGAAATGATTAAGTTTTAAATGTTAAATTAAAAATTAATGAAGACAAAAATAAGATTTTTTTAGCAATTTGGTGGAATTATTATTAAAAAATGCACATTTCATCTAAACTCCCCAATATAGGCACCACCATTTTTACCGTTATGGGTGGCCTTGCAAAAGAACACAATGCTATTAACCTTTCGCAGGGCTTTCCTGATTTTGGCTGCGATCCAAAACTGCTGGAGTTGGCACAAAAACAAATGAATGCCGGCTTTAACCAATATGCCCCCATGCCGGGCGTTATTCAATTACGCGAATGCGTTGCCAAAATCATTAGTACCTGCTACACACAAAATTATAACCCTGATACGGAGATCACGATTACCGCAGGAGCCACACAAGCTATTTATACCGCCATTGCGGCTTTTATTCATGCTAACGATGAAGTTATCGTTTTTGAACCCGCTTACGATTGTTACATTCCTGCAATAGAATTACATGGCGCTAAAGCAATTTGTTCGCAATTAGATCCTGTTGATTTCTCTATTAACTGGGAGGATGTTAAATCAAAAATAAGTGCCAAAACAAAAATGATCATGATCAATTCGCCACACAACCCAAGTGGCGCAGTAATAAATGCCAATGATCTTTTAGAGTTGGAAAAAATAATTGCCGGAAAAAACATTATTGTATTAAGCGATGAAGTATATGAGCACATGGTGTTTGACGGTCAGTTACACCAAAGTGTAGCAAGGAATAAAACGCTTGTTAACCAATCAATCATTGTTTCTTCTTTTGGAAAAACAGTTCACACAACCGGTTGGAAAATTGGTTATGTAGCTGCGCCAAAAGAATTAATGGTAGAATTCAGAAAGGTACACCAGTTTCTGGTTTTTGCAGTTAACCATCCTTTTCAATTAGCTTTGGCAGAATTTTTATTGGACGAAAAAAATTATTTAGAATTAAAACATTTTTACCAGGCCAAGCGCGATCTTTTTTTAAAATTGACAAGCTCGTCGCGATTAACGCCTTTAAAAACAAGCGGTACTTACTTTCAATTAATGAGTTATAAAACAATAAGCTCCGAAACAGATACAGACTTTGCTATTAAACTTACCAAAGAAAAGAAACTGGCTACCATTCCGTTATCTGTTTTTTATACCAACAAATACGATAATAAAGTTTTGAGATTTTGTTTTGCAAAAAAAGATGAAACATTAGAACAAGCTGCCGAAATAATAAATAAATTGTAAAATGATAAATCGGGCTCCGTTATTAGTTACTATTACTTTATTCATTTTCTTTCAGACCTCATTTGCTCAGGACCAAAATTTAAAGAACACAGAAAAACAAAACTTCAAAACGCTATCTGAACTAGCGCATCGCTTTTATGACCAAAAAAATATAGATACAGCCCTTATCTATTCAAAAAAAGCGTTGATACAAGCCGAGACAGAATTTGGCAAGGACACAAATTATTGTAATACTTTAACTTTTTTATCAGACTTAAACTACACTAAGGGTAATTACAAAAAAAGTATAGAGTATAATATACTTGAAATAGAAGTAAGGAAAAATATACAAGGCGAAAAACATCCCCAGTATGCAACTGCCTTATACAATTTAGGTATGACAAATAAATTTTTAGGTAATTATTCTATCGCAGAGCCCTTGTATCTAGAATGTATAAAAATAAGAAAAGATGTTTTGGGTGAAAATAATAATGATTATGCTTCTTCACTAAATAATCTTGGGAGTTTATATAAAGCTATGGGCAATTACTCAGGCGCGGAAGTTTTGTACCTAGAAGTTTCAACGATCAGAAAAAAATTGTTAGGAGAAAAACATCCGGATTACGCTACCACTCTAAACAACCTTGCTGCTTTGTATGAACTTATGGGAAATTACCCAAAATCGGAATTTTTATACTTAGAAAGCTTAAAGATAAGAAAGCATGTTTTGGGTGAAAAACATCCTGATTATGCAAATTCACTAAATAATTTAGCGTTGTTATATACTTACATGGGTAAATATTCTAAAGCGGAAGCTATGTGTTTGGAAGCAATAAAAATTAAAAAAGAAGTTTTAGGTGAAAAGCATCGCGATTATGTTCTTGCAATAAATAACCTGGCCGGATTATATAATGCTATGGAGAATTATGTTGAAGCAAAAAAATTATTAATTGAAGTTTTAAAAATAAATAAAGAAATTTTAGGCGAAAAGCAACCCAATTATTCCGCTTCAATGAGTAACCTTGCAGGACTATGCAAAACTATGGGTAATTATGCCGAAGCAGAAACTTTATACATACAATCGCTAAAAATTAGGGGAGAAGCTTTAGGAGGAAAACATCCGGAATATGCAACAGTTCTAAATAATCTTGCCGTATTATATGTAATGATGAACAAGAGAGAAGAAGCAGAGCCTTTATTCTTAGAGGCAATTTCTATTACTAACGAAAACATTAAAAAAGATTTTATTAGTTTGTCGGAAAAAGAAAAAGAATTCTACTTCTCAAAAAAAAGTAGATTTTATTCTTTTTTTTACTCATTTGCAAAAACTCGTAAAAAAGAAAACCCGGGAATAACACAAGAGGTTTATAATAGTATAATAAAAAACAAAGGATTATTATTGAAATCATCTACAGCTATGCGTTCTGCAATTTTAAAAAGTTCCGACACATTGCTTATTTCAAAATATAATAAATGGTTAACTTTAAATAAAGAATTAACAAGAATATACTCTACCGAAGTTAGTAAACGCAAACAGAATCCCGAAATATTGGAAAAACAAGCCAACGATCTGGAAAAAGAATTGGTAAAAAGTTCGCAGATTTTTAGCGATGTAGAAAAATTGCAAAATTTAAACTGGAGAGATGTTCAAAAAAGCTTAAAGCCTAAAGAAGCAGCCATTGAGTTCATTCATTTTGCAGAAGGCAAAAGAAAAGACACTATAACCTATTGCGCCTTGCTGATAACGCAAAAAAGCAAATACCCGGAAATGATAGAATTATTTTATGAAAAAGAGCTCATAAAATTATTAGGTAATAAAAGCGAAACAAATGAATCATACATTACCGGTATGTATGGTAAACGTACTGAGACAAATTCAAAACTTTATGATCTTATATGGAAACCGATTGAAAAAAGTTTAACAGGAATAAAAGTCATTTACTATTCTCCATCCGGATTATTGCATAAAGTTTCGTTTGCTGCTATTAGTAAAAGTAAAGATAATTATCTTTGCGCTAATTACCGGATCGAATTAATGGGTAGTACTTCAAAAGTTGCCCTGCCCGAAACATTTGATTTTAATACCCTGTCAAGCTCTTGTGTTTTTGGGGATATACAATACGATACACCCAAAACTTTGAAAGATACCAGCGCACTTCTAAGCTGGCCATATCTTGAAGGAACAAAAACAGAAGCAGAAAAAGTTGTTTCCATTTTAAAGGCAAATAATTTAAAGGTTGATTATGTATATGGTAAAAATGCAACTGAAGCAGAATTTAAATCAATGGCGCCTAACAGTAATGTAGTGCATATTGCAACTCATGGCTTTTTCTTTAACGATCCTGATGAATTTAGTTATGCCGAGAAGCAAGATTCGGCAATAATTGAAACACGTGCTTTTCGCGGCGGAACCAAGGCATTTGGCATAAATAATTTTATTACAAATAAAAACCCTTTAATGCGCTCGGGTTTAGCATTTGCAGGTGCCAACGAAGTTTGGGTAAATGATCATAATACGAATAAAGAAGATGGTGTACTTACCGCGCAGGAAGTAACGGGTATGGATCTAAGAAAAATAAATCTAATGGTGCTTTCTGCTTGCGAAACCGGTTTAGGTGATATAAAAGGAACCGAGGGTGTTTATGGGCTGCAACGTTCGTTTAAAATGGCAGGTGTTAAATACATTATTATGAGCTTGTGGCAAGTACCCGATGCGGAAACTGTTGAGTTTATGGCTATATTTTATTCTAAATTTTCAAAGAACAAAGATCTGAAATTATCTTTTTATGAAGCTCAAAAAGAAATGCGCAAAAAGTACGATCCATTTTATTGGGCTGCTTTTGTGCTAATGGAATAAAAAAATTCAACAAATCTAAAATAATAAGTAAAATTGTAAAATGAAAAGTAAACTATTCTGTTTTTTTCTTTTAGTTTTTGGTGTAAATATTTGCGCACAAGACACCATTTGTTTTACTGACAACAGTAAAACAGCAGCCCTTGTAAAAAAGATAACACCATACGAAATTGAATACCTAAAATTTAATAACCCAAACGGCTTGGTAGTAGTTGAAAATAAATCGGTTATCAAGTATATCCGATACCAGGATGGAACTGTTGACAGCGTAAAAGTATATCCTTTACCAACATCTACTCATTATTATGAATTTGAAAGTATCAACAACAAACTATTTTTAGACAGGAATAATTTATTGTATAAAAGCGTTGTGCTAAATAACCCCAATTTAAAAGTTCTTATAAATACCTATCCTTTTGAAGCAACTAAAATTGAGCTTGATCTAAAACGGAAGGAGGCACGAAAGCAAAAGAATATTTCGTTGATCTTTGGAGCAACAGGTGTGATAGCCGCATACACAGGCTTGGTTGGTTTAAGTAATTACAGAAGATCAAGCACAAGTAACGACCTTATTATATTATCTTCGGCAGCTGCGGGTTTTACAGGAAGTGTACTACTTTATTTGAATTTCAGAAAAAAAGAAATAAAAGCGAAGAAAGAATTAGTGCGGATCTATAACGAGATGAAATAATTTTATTTCAACAATTCTTTTTGAGAATAATATTTTCCATTTACAAGTGTACCTTCAACTTGTTTAATATTCTCAATATTTTCTAAAGGATTAGCGTTTAATAATAACAAGTTAGCTTTTTTGCCCACCTCAACACTACCCCATTGTTTTTGTTGTTTAAAATGTATAGCAGCATTTAATGTTGCGCATTTTAAAATCTGATAATTGCTTAGACCCGCATTTTTATACAGTTTCATTTCTTCGTACATGCCAAAACCCGGTACATTAAATATTCCATCATCCGGACTTAACAAAACAAGTACGCCGACATCAACAGCCTGTTTAAAGAGTTTATTGAATTTTAAGAACTGTTGTTTGTAGATATTTACATATTTGCTTTCAAAATCGGCTTTCAATTGCCCTTGTGCTGAAGATAATGCTTCCCGGTATTCTTTTAACCAGGCATTTTTTGCAACAAACGAAACGTGTTCCATTCCATTACGGTCCATCAGCACTTTTTCGGGAAAACTAAAAGCAAAGATGTGGTAAAATGATAAGGTTGGACAAAATGCCGTTCCTTTTGTTTTCATTGTTGCTAACGTCTTCTTAAAATTCAACGAATCTTTTTGATAAGCAGCAATAAGTGGCTGAAAATGTTCTACAGATGTAAATCCGGCATCCATCGATTTAAAAAGACTTTTGTTATACGCATGGCCGGCAATAGTTATTCCGTTCTTCTTACAGCTTTCTATTAAATAACTAAAATTGGCTTCATTAATTCCGCCAAGGTATTTTATGAAATCATATTTTTTATTTTTAGCCTGATATACTATTTTTTCAATACTATCTTTTGTGAGCAACGAATCGCTTGTTGGAAAAACATACGACACATAAATTTCCGGTCCCATTTTTTTACCCAAGGTAATGCTATCCCTTAACGTTAAATGTTCGGCTTCTCCTCGCATACTTCTTAAAGTAGTAACTCCGGCAGCCACGTTCAGCCTTAAATATTCCTGCATTTTTATTGGACTATCCTTATCCGGAAAATGCGCATGCATATCTGCCAGCCCAGGCACTAAATATTTGCCTGCACAATCCATTACCGTATAACCTTTCATTACCTGCTTAGTGGCATATGCCTCTATCTTTTCGATCTTACCACTTCTGATATAAACATTACAGTTTGGTATAACCACATTATGATTAACAGGAATAACAGATACATTCTTAAGAATAAGGCTTTGCGAAAAAATAATTTCCGATAAAAAAAGAAAGGCTACAAATAAACGCATACTATTTTTTAAGAGGACAATATAAAATAATAATCCCTTAAGACAATAGACGATTAATATTAATTAACAGTTAACACTAAAAAATGTAGTTAATAGATAAAAAGAAAATTACTTACAAAAAGTAAGTAAAGAAATGATCGAAAATAAATTTAAAATTGATTAATCAGGAATACCTGTACGTTTTGATTGGTTCTTGTATTTTTTTAAATATACTGTCCAATACACTAACAAACCAACAACAAAAAGAGAGATGAAAACATTTGGACCATGACCTAAAAATCTCATGCCTTTAAATACCAAATAAGAGAATTCGCCAATTCCTTCAAAAATGTCGGTCCATGTGATCATTAAGCTTGTCATATCTTTTTAATTTGTAAGTTTACCGAACAAAAATAGCAATAATTTATAAATAAAAAAATAGTGTTTGCGGGCTTTTTAAATAAGGGTATCAGGGGGAGTTTAGTGCTGTTATGCATTGTTTTTGTAGCCTCGGCCATTCTCTTATATTTTGCGCCTAAAAGCCTGGAATTCAACAATTACCCAAACCTTTTTTACAACTATTTCTCTCAAAAAGTATCAAATAGGTTGTTTATAATTCTTTTAAATTTTTTGTTTGTTGGCCTTGGAGTGGTGTTAATTAGTTTGATATCGGTAAAACAGGAAGTAACCGAAAAACTAAACTATTTCCCGGTATTTATTTTTTTATGCCTTAGCATCGTTTCTGTTAACCCCCAACAAATAACACCACAAATTTTTACAAATGTTTTTGTTTTGTATTCTATTTATAAATTATTGGATACTTATCGTAAAGAAAATGTTTTGAATCATTTATTTGAAGCGGCATTTTGGTTAAGCATTTCGGCATACATTACCATTTCGAGCGTAATTAGTTTTCCTTTATTTTTTATTGTGCTTTTAATTTTGCGTCCGTTTTATTGGCGCGATTGGGCCATTGCCATTTTAGGTTTTTTAGCTCCTATTTTAATGTGCGAAGGTATTGCTTACTTAAGTGATTTTACACAATGGTATCTTTTTAAATCAATAAGTTTATTCTTACAATTTTTAAAACCACCTTCGTTTAGTGAATATTTTTTACCACTAACTACATTTCTTGTAATTACATTATTGATCGCTGTCTTCCAAAGTTTTGTTATTGGTTTTGGTAACACCGTAAAAAAGCAACGTACCAAAACAATTTTATTCTGGTTCCTTTTCTTTTCTACGTTTGGTTTCTTTTCGGGTGGCGCAAATAGTTCAAGCATTATTTTAACCTATGCTTTTCCGTTATCATTTTTTATAGGAGATTTTTTATACGGACTTAAACAAACAAAAATTACCAACACCATCCTTGTGTTTTTTATTCTCTGTATGGTGGTTATTTTCCTTGGAGAGTTTAATGCGATCTAGAAATAAATTCTAAAGTTTACTCAAAGCAGCTTCCAAACGTTTTAATACTTCTTCTTTTTCAATTAAAGCTATCATATCAAACAATTGCGGACCACCGGCAACACCCGTAATTAAAACGCGCAGTAATTGCATATCAATTTTACCTGTTTCTTTTACCAATGCTTCAAAAGCATCGTGTATAGGCTGCATCTTCCAATCAGAAACTGACTTAAATGTTTCAAGAACTTTTGTAAATACTTCTTTGCTTTGTGCATTCCATTTTTTGGTAATTACTTTTTCATCGTAAGATGTTGGCGCTTCAAAAATATATTTACCATGATCCCAAAATTCGTGTACGAATTGTACTTTTTCTTTCACCAGTTTACAAAAGTCAATCATAAACGCTTCATCTTTTTCATACCCTTTTTCTTTTAATAAAGGTTTAAAGGCTTTTGCAAGATCAGCATCTGATTGTTTACGCAAATATTGTTGATTGAACCATTTTGCTTTTTCAGGATCAAATTTTGCACCCGATTTATGTACGCGTTCAAACGAAAATAATTCTGCTAATTCAGCCACAGAGAAAATTTCTTCATTGTTACCTGGGTTCCAGCCTAACAATGCTAAAATATTTACAAAGGCTTCAGGATAATAACCAGACTCTTTATAGCCAATGTATGGTGCAGTTTCACGGGGATCTTGCCAGCTTAAAGGAAACACCGGGAAGCGCGCTTCGCGTTTACTTATCTTTCCATTTCCATCCGGATTTAATATCAAAGGCAAGTGCGCCAGTTTTGGCATTTGTTCTTCTAAACCTAAATAACGGTAAATTAAAATATGCGCGGGCGCACTTGGTAACCATTCTTCGCCACGCACCGCGTGCGAAATTTCCATCTCAATATCATCTACAATGTGCGCCAGATGATACGTTGGCATACCATCACTTTTTAATAATACTTTATCATCAACTTGTGCTGAGTTAACAGTTACCCATCCGCGAATAATATCGTTAAAACGAATTTCTTCGTTACGCGGCACTTTTAAACGCACCACATATTTAGTGCCATCAGCCAATAATTTTTTTACCTCATCTTCGCCTAAAGTTGTTGAGTTACGCATGTTCTGACGTGTAACCGCATTGTACTGCGGCGCTACAACTTTAGCAGCTTCCAGGCGTTTACGCATGTCATTTAATTCTTCTTCCGTATCAAAAGCATAATATGCATGTCCACTTGCAATTAATTTATCGGCATACTTTTTGTAAATGCCCAACTCTTTGCGTTCGCTTTGTCGGTAGGGTTTATGAGGGCCATCGCCAAAACCAACACCTTCGTTTGGCTCAATGCCACACCATTTTAATGCTTCAATAATATATTCTTCAGCGCCCTTAACAAAGCGGGTTTGGTCGGTATCTTCAATACGTAATATAAAATCGCCGCCGTGCTTTTTAGCGAACAGGTAATTAAACAAGGCTGTACGCACGCCGCCCATATGTAAGCCTCCGGTAGGGCTGGGTGCAAATCTAACTCTAACTCTTTTTTCCATAAGACTGCAAAGATAACTTTTTTTGTTGTTTAACTTATCTAAAAGCATTAGTTTTAAGCATCCGGTTTTTTGTTAAATATTTATTCGCTTTTTTTGCTCTTGGTTTCATTAATACTACAGCTCAAACCGATAGTGTGGATGTTATTTTTCGTTCGAATTTACACGACAGCGTTATATTTAACAAAGTAGCGCAATTTATTGGAAGAGATGGCGACAATCTCGAATTAAAATTAAAATGGTGTAAGCAGTTGCAGGAATTTGCAGTAGCAAAAAAACGCAGGGATTATTTAGCCAATTCTTACTTTTTTACAGGTGTAACATATTATAATTTTTCGCATTACGATAAAGCGGTTACTTTTTTTTATAAAGGTTTGCCAATTGCAGAAGAGTTAAAAAAAGAACTTCTTCAGTCAAAAATTTACAATTATTTAGGCATCATTGCTTCTGATCAGGGAAATAGTAAAAAAGCTATTTATTTTTTTAGAAAGACCTATACTATTGCTGTAAAAATTAACGATATGTCGCAGCAATTTACTTCTGCAAATAATATTGGGGTTGATTATAATAACATTGGAGTACCAATCTTGGGTCTTTATTACATTTCCAAATGTGAAGAGATCGCAAAAAAATATAAGGTTAATAAATATCTTCCTTCCATATTTGGAAATAAAATGGAAAGTTACATCCGGCTAAATGATCCAAAAAAAGCAAAAGCTCAATTAGACTCGCTGTACGTGTATTATGAAAAGACTAATAAAGATCGCGAAGAACAGATCTCTAAGAATTATTTTTCAGGCGAATATTATGCATATATTAATGAAGATAAAAAAGCCATTACCTTTTTTGAAAAAAATATTTCTCTTATTCTTCCGAGTGAAATTCAGGAATTTAGAAAAAATTACAAGCAATTAACTTCGTCATATGAGGCTATAAACGATTATAAAAATTCCTATATTTCAAGTATTAAATACCACGAATATTCAGATAGCCTTGTAAATTCGGAACAAATACAAAAAGCAAATGAGACAGAAAATACTTACAAGAATTTTAAAGTTGAAAAGGAACTCGAGATCCAGAAATTAAACAACATTAATAAATCACTCCAGTTAAAGCGTAATAAAGCGTTTTTAATTTTAGTAAGCTCTCTTTCTTTATTATTAATTGGCGGCATCTTTTTCTTTTATAAATTATTCCGCGATAAGCGTAAAGCCAATGTTTTATTAGAACAACAAAAAACAGAGATCACGCACCAGAAAAAAGAAATTTTAGATAGCATTTATTATTCGAAAAGAATACAGGAAGGTATTTTACCAACCGCAAGCGAACTGAAGCAAAAAGTAGGTGAGCATTTTGTATTGTATAAACCAAAAGATATTGTGAGTGGCGATTTTTACTGGGCCAGTAAAAAAATTGATGATTCGTTTTTAATGGCATGTTGTGATTGTACAGGACATGGTGTACCTGGTGCTTTTATGAGTTTAGTTGCTTATTCGCTTTTAAATAAAATAGATGAAGGCGATCAGCACAAGAATCCATCGGAGATCTTAAATTATTTGAATATAGAATTACCAAGATTTTTCAAAAAAGAAGATCCAACCCAACAAATAAAAGACGGGATGG